>PAWY01000024.1 GCA_002714305.1 Methanobacteriota archaeon
AGCAAGGACCCTTTACGATGTTGCTCACAACATCGCGAAGGCCGAAAACCATGTTGTTCACGGTAAAAATTGCTCTTGCATGGTGCATCGAAAAGGTGCAACTCGCGCCTTTGGGGGAGACCATCCCGACATAGGACCTCAATTTGCGGCCACAGGGCAACCCGTGATTGTCCCTGGAGACATGGGCAATGGGTCCTGGATCATGGCGGGTTCGACCAAAGGAAGCAATCAGGCCTTTGGCTCATCTTGTCACGGAGCGGGAAGAGCACTCTCTCGCAGCCAGGCCAAGAAAACGCTTGATGGAAAGGCGTTGAAACGCAGCCTTGAGCAACGGGGTGTACGTGTCCACGCTTCCACGCCAAACGTCCTTGCGGAAGAAGCACCTGATGCCTACAAAGACGTCGATGAAGTCATTCGATTGACGGCTGAAGCTGGACTCGCTCGACCCGTAGCTCGGATGAACCCGCTTGCTGTGATCAAAGGATGATCACATGCAAACTTGCATCATGCCCTGACCGGGTATGGTTGGTGCCGCACCGCTGTGAACACCATCGGGTTCTTCGACAATCACACTGAGCAGTGTGTTGACGAGTTCTTTCAATTCGTCGACTTGGTGTTGGAGGTCCTTCACCCGTCGTTGCATGTCTTCTGTTTGTTGCTTACGCTCCATNGGCATCCCATCTGAGAAGTTGCCTTCTCATGGTGNACTTTGAAAAATCGCTTCTTATACATTGAGGTCAAATTTACCCCNAAATGGTCTTTCCTTCGTGGATGAAAGAAGCGGATGCTGGAGCCACCGGCGAGATTTGAACTCGCGACCTCCTCATTACCAATGAGGTGCTATACCCCTAAGCCACGGTGGCAGTGGTTCGCCCCACCCACCAAATGAATATAATCACTTCGCGAAGCACGGCTTCAACCAACGGGTCGATACACCCGCCACCCATCACTTGGGAAGCCACCGCTTAGCGTGAAGGGGGCTAAAATATCCTCTACCCGTTCCCAATACGAAAGGCTAGGAGTGAATTCTTCCCCCGGNGCGACGACGAGGACGACGTTGCAGTCGGGGTGGTCGTCGAAGAAAGTCTGCACCTGTTCGCTCGTTCGCCAATACCCCTCAACGGACTCGGCTCCGGTCAAGTCCACATGTGTTTTCAGAACGTACAAATGGTGCATGGCCAGGGTATCAGGTGCAACCATGACCAAACACGAATCCTCCTCCTCCCAGGAGTCAGCGAGCCATTCACCGGCATCTTCAGACCACAATTGCTGACCGAAGAGNGAGACGAACAAGATCAGGGGGGTCAAGGTAGCAAATGCGACTCGGAATCGAGACCATTCTGTTTTCAGGCCTACCGTGTTTGGAGGGCACCATTTGATGAAGAGGAGNAATGGAATCAACAAGGCTGTGGCATATCGGCCGTTGTTTCCCAAGACGACCATCGTTGCCAGCAATGGTCGATTCCAGAGGCTTGATTCGAGCGTCCACAAAGCAGCGATGTAGGCGACAATCCCCGTCAAAAGTGCGCATGAATAAACCGCCAACAACGTCGGCCCCCGGCCACGCATCTCGCCAATGGCTTTCCAGCGAGTGGGAACAAACGGCCAGAGGAAGAAACCGATGAGGAGGAAAACGAGGACCACATGGGTCAACGCAACCACCGATGCGGCAGCGAATTTGAGGGGGTGTTGGCCCACGATGCTCAACGTTCCCGTTCGAGAAAACAATCCAAACAGAAAAACGGCGACATACAGAAGGGTCGAGACCGTTGCAGCCATTTTCCAAGGATGGCGAGTGTAGCCACGCGTNGTCTCTGAGCCACGCTGATCAAGCCACATCCATGCACTTCCAATCAGCACGATACCGGCCCAGATACNGAGGGAAACCATCATTCCAAATCCTTTCCAACCCAACAGGAGAAGGGTGGAGGTTGCCAGCAAAACAATGGAGAGAAAACACTGTCCCAAGCCCTCAGCACGATGAAAGAAAAATCCTGAGACGCCTAACCCAACAATGCAGGCGAGTATACCTTCGTCGTACCCTCGTCCACTAACAAACAAAAAGACGGGGCTAAGAAGAANCAACGAGGACCACATCGGGTCAAAATGGAAGCCTTCATCACGCCATCGGGGGACAAGCCCAGCCAAAACTGCCGTGCACAAAACACCGACGAAGGACGTCAACTTAACGCTCCAAGCAGATGAATACCAAGGTGGAATGTACCCCTCATAACTGTGATTGGAGGATGGTTCTTGCACCCNTTCATCCTCAATCCGCAGCTTGTCCCAGGCCAGATCTTGCCCAGGTGCTCGGTCATCNGCTGCTGCATTCAGTCGAACATGGGCATCGAGACCAAGATCGCTGTTCACCATCGCCAAACCGTGTAGGATAAGGCCAAGGATAAGCAAGGCATACCAGCNACGTANTGAGCGTCTTCCACCTTCCTCCACGGACATTCCTAACGCGTGGTGAACATGGAGATTACGGTCAAGTCAACGAATTGGCGCCGAGAGAGAGATTTGAACTCCCGAGGGAACAGGCCCACGCGATTTCCAGTCGCGCGCACTACCAGGCTATGCGATCTCGGCTCTAACCTNCCCGACCCCCACTCTTCGTTTAACCATCACCCTTTGGAAAGCACAAGTGTAACGAAGAAAGCGAAAGGACTCAAAGGGGCGACCTCTACCGTTGGACCATGGGCGAGGAAACGGGTGTTGAGGCCGGACCTCAAACGACCAGTTCGGCCCTTCCGTTTCGCATGGTGGACATCACCTTGGCCAAGCCTCTCCCCAACCATCTNCCGATGGCCGATTCCATCAACACCGTTCGCAAAGAACTGGTCTTTCAATGGAAATTGCTGANAAGTGAGTGGAATCGGGCTCANTANGTGACCATCGGATTTGGATTTTTAGCCCTCGTTCTTGGTTCGGTTTCAAGTGAACTCTGGAACGGGGGCGATGCAAAAATAGCGGGAGTTGATGGAGTGATGGCCATCAGCGGGTTCCAATTCTTCCAGATGCTGGTATCCATCATCTGCTGGATTTGGTTTGCCTACCAAGCTTTGGTATTGTTCCCTATCATGCGAGTCCATGCCATCTCGCTTTTGATCATGTGGAACGGTTTGATTGGAGCGCAAATTTTCTTTCACCAAAACAACCCGAATTTCCCGATTGGATTTTCCCTCGCCGACATGATGTCAGGAACACTGGTCCTCCTTGTGGTGTTTTTCTTCCTCTTTTTCTTTTGGAAAGCGGTTGTCGAAACTCGGGACTTGCACGTTGAAATCAACCACTTGCACGAAGACGTCCGAGTGATGGAAGAAGCACTAGCAGAACATTCCCTCCGTGGTTGGACCACGGCGCTTGGTGCATGGATTCTGCTCGTCATGGTCTCTGCTTGGGCCGGTTTGCACCATGTTGCGTCCTTTGGTGAAAGCAATCTTGTTTACCTCATCCTGCACCTGATGACCGGCCTTCCTGCTGTTCCTCTGCTGTTGTTCGTGCTTTGGTACCCCCAGCGCATGTTGGGCAACCAAACCAGTGTTCGAACACGGGCCGCCGTTGACGCTTCGTTGGAAATGGCCAATGAAGGACTGATCATTCGGCCCAGTGGAGCCGCTTGCCCAGAATGCGGTGCCGCCTCAAACCTTGGATTGAACAATTCTGGTGAACTCGTTTACCCGTGCTTGGCCGAAGGTTGCAGTACACCAACGGTGATTGGAACCAATTGTTTGACATGTTCCGAGCCCATGCCTAACCGTATCGCTTGTCCATCATGCGGCGTCAACGCACCCGCACTTGACTACATGCCAGACCAGGAGGCGTGGTAAGATGTTTAGCCGAAACAGAGACGATTTTCCAACCCTACGAGGCGACCACGCCCCTGCTTACCTTGACAACGCTTGCGTAACCCTCAAACCTCAATCGGTCATTGACGCAATTCATCGGTACTACACCGAGACCCCGGGTTGTGGTGGGCGTTCAGTTCACCGTTTTGGAACGGCCGTTTCCAAATCAGTCTCTGAAGCGAGAACGAAACTCGGTACTTTTCTCAACGCCCCCACCCCAAATGAAATTGTCTTCACTCGAAACGCCACACACTCCATCAATCAAATCGCTCACGGCATGACCTGGGCCAAAGGGGATGTGGTTTTGACCACGGACAGGGAACACAATTCAAATCTGGTTCCGTGGCTTCAACTTGAACAAGAACAGGGCATAGACCACCGAGTTGTGGCAAGCCATCAAGACAACACGTTTGACATGGAAGCGTTTGAAGCCGCCTGTTCGGAGGCAGGAAACCGATTGAAAATGGTCGCCATGAGCCACGTAGGCAACTTGGATGGCATCGAAATTCCCATCGGTGAAATCACCAAGGTGGCCCACGACCATGGCGCCCTTGTGGCGATTGATGGAGCACAATCAACACCACACATGAACGTCGATGTTCAGGCATTGGACATCGATTTCTTGTCGTTTTCCATCCACAAAATGTGTGGCCCATCAGGAATGGGTGGATTGTGGGGGCGGTACGAATTGCTCGATGGACTTCGAACCATCCAGTCCGGTGGCCAGACCGTCAAATCTTCTTCCTACACCGATGCGACATGGGCGCCCCCTCCTGCTCGATTTGAGGGGGGCCTTGGCAACTTCTCGGGAATGATGGCGACCGGAGCGGCCATTGATTACCTCTCGAACCTGGACATGAACGCTGTCCATGAGCACGAAATCAGTCTAAATCGCATCATGACCAACGGCGTGAAAGACCTCCCCGGAGTTTCCATCATCGGTCCGGAAGACCCGAGTCAACGTGGGGGAATCTGCTCGCTGTTGATGGATGGATTGCCAGCACACGACGTCGCGCTTCTACTCGATGAAGCAGCAGGCGTGATGGTTCGAAGCGGGCAGCATTGTGTTCATTCATGGTTTGCCGACCGTGGACACCCTCAAGGTTCACTGAGGGCATCCGCCTACCTTTACAACAACGAGGAAGACGTCCGGCGCTTTGTTGATACATTGACTGAAATAGTGCATACCTTGAGTTGATGGCATGGAAGCGGCTGACCTAACGGGCGAATCAGTCGCAGAGAATGGACAATTCTGGCAGGCTCCGCAACCCTACCAAGCGGAACTGGCCCCCGAGGGTTCAGACATACGGGCCATCAAGATGATTGTCAGCATCACCTTGGGGTTCACCCTTGTCTTAGCCACGGGGTATTTGGCAGCGGTCATCCTAAGCGATGGGGCGATTCTTCTCCGTCCCAGTCAAGAGGCACTTGAGCGCCATGAAAGCTACAANGAACTGATTCGACCAGCATCAGAGGGGTTGACAGGGAAGGGCATTGTTGCATGCATGGTGGATTCAGGTATTGCCCTCGAACACCCCGACCTTGAAGGCATCAATCTGGTCGGTTGGCGGGATTTCATCAACGGAAACGGCAACCCCTACGACGACCACGGGCATGGCACGTCGATGGCCGGTTTGCTCGTTGCCAACGGCTGGCTCAAAGGCATGGCCAAAGACGTGGACTTGCTGGTGGCCAAAGCGCTCGGAGAAGACGGAAGCGGAAGCGATGCCATCGTGGCCGATGCGGTGGATTGGTGCGTTGATAACGGCGCTCACGTTATTTCTCTCTCCTTGGGAGGTGCGCCGAACATTCTACCGTTTTCAATCGGCTCGGGTCGAAGTTCAGGGGATGCAGCGAACGAAGCCATCGATGCTGGCATCTACGTCGTAGCGGCGGCTGGAAACGACGGTGAGGACGACGACGGAGACGTTGCCCATCCATCAAGTGAAGCGGGCGTGATCTCAGTGGGGGGTGTCACCCTCAAAGGGACCCATTGGTCGGGTTCATCAAAAGGTGACAACAATGGCCGATTGCTTCCTCTCCCGATCCTTATGCCGAGAGGCGATCCGAACAAAAAGCCAGAAATTGTAGCCCCAGCCGAGGCCGTTCCTGTACTCGTCGAGAACGGAGGTTGGGGTCTGGCCGATGGAACCAGCGCGGCGACGGTGTATGTGACCGGTGCGCTATGCCTCCTCCTCGAGGAAAAACCATCGCTCAAGGCGGACGAATCCAGTGGAGGTTCAGACAACATCAACGCCGTCAAACAATGGCTGATGGAAAGTGCCGTACCGGAATCTGGTCAAGTCTCGCACGACGATTACTACGGGTATGGTCTGCTCAACGTTTCAGGGCTGATCGAGCAAGCCACTCAAACTTGAACGGGCAACCAGGCCACAAGCGTGCCTCCGAAAAGGGGCATGAACGCCAAGTGATGCGTGCTTTGAGTTTCACTGACGACCTCAATCCAGCGATTGAAACCCGTGACCAAAGCCATGCCAACCTCGTCATCATCCGCGACATCACCGGTTGGCATGTCTGGCTCCACCGTGAACAAAACGCCGTTTGGGTTTAACTGTGGGAGGTACCTCGAAACCAGTTCGGCACGAACGGGCGAAGGGCCATCGACGATGATGACATCGTACCCCGCCTCGAAGGGTGTTTGCGAGAGTTCAGAACCCGTTGCGGATGCCAACGACCAAGCCAAGTGTTCAGATGCAAGTTGTACCGGGTCTCCAACGACCACGTTTGACCAAGCCATCGCCTCGTAGCGTTGAAGAAGACGCTTCAAAATGACACCAAATTTGCCGCCTGGCTCAACCAGTGTCAGGGCGTTTGGACTGCGGTTCTTGCGGTCAAATTCATCGAGCAGCCACGCCGTTCGATGGCCAATGCTCGCGCCAACTTCCAGCAAGGATGTTGGCTGAAGACGCCCCACGGCATCCCGAAGGCGTCGAAGGACCGAAAGCGACCAGGTTGACAGCCCCATGTGTTGGAGTTGTTCGTGAATGTTGGCAGCAATTTCCGGTTCACCCGAGGGTTGCTCACTGTCTTTGGCCAAGATGAAGCTGAGGAGATCACTTCGTTCAATCTCCCCAAAAGGGTCGGCCATGGTACTGGGTCCCCCATCTCCAACATCAAGCCTTGCACACCATCCAAGTCGGAGGGTTCAAACCAAGTGGGTTCAGCGCAAAGAACGAGGGAAGCCCGTGGACGAAGGAGATGACTGGGGTGAAGAGGAAGAAGTCCTCGACAATGCCACGTATTGTCCATCGTGCGATGAGATGACCGCCCACGATATTCTCCGAGAGAAAAAAGTTGGAAATGGAGCCGATTTCAAGGTGCGATGCCTGGTGTGCCAACACGTTCACACCGTCGAATTTCGACCACCACCTCCCACCAACATTCCGTTTATTCTCACCGACGGGCCCCATTCTCAACGGGTGGTGTTGGTCGTCGATGCCGATGAGGAATTCGTGGTCGGGGATGTATTCGAAGAGGCTGAGATGCTTTGGCGAATCCATCAAATCGAGACAAAATCCGAGCGAATGACGAGGGCAGATTCGGCAAAAAACATTGCACGAATCACCGCTTTACGAACGGACATGGTTCGTGTAAAACTCACCCTGACCCGTGGTGAAGATTCAACCGCCGATGTCATTGTGGTTCCACAAGACAAGACCTTCACCGGCTCTCATCTCATGGAGCACAACGGAGAGACGTGGCGTATCCGTGCCATACATACCGGTTCAGGCCGGACGATGCGAGGCACCGTTGAGGCACCCGATATCAAACGAATGTACCTCCATGAGCCACCAAATCCAGAGCACTTCACCCCGCGCACGCCGAGGGAACGAAGACAAGCATGGAAAGAAGGGCGATTAGGTCACAACCCGAATCCCGAACGTCCCAAAGAGCACGTCAAGAAGGGAGTCAACCCAAATCAACCACGAAAGCGGACAAGAAAAAAGAAGCGGGATTGATCACGGACGGTTCGTCCATGGCATTAAGAACGCCTTTGCTACTTGTGTCCCAATGGTGGGATTTTCCTTGAGACGACGGATGCTGTATTCGTACCATTTTTCTCCATAGGGAATGTAAACACGTGTCCGATGGCCCTCATTTAACAAACGCCGACGAAGCGGGCCTCGAACACCAAGAAGCAATTGAAATTCATATCCTGGACCTTTGTGATGGCGCTGAGGGCCAGCGTTTGGCCGTGGGTCGTCAATTCCCGGACCCATCTTGTACGATGAAAGGGCAGACAAGGTATGGTCAATGACAGGCAGGTCATGGCTAGCAACCCCTACATAGGCCCCCGCAGCAAACATACGGTCAATGGCCGCATTGGTCGCATCGACGATGTCCCGGTAACCCGTGAATGAGATGTCTTCTGGTTCCAGATAGATCCCTTTGCAAATGCGGTAATCAGCGGCGGGTCCGAGGGCAGTCTCAAGGGCATCAATGTCGGCCAGCGTACGAAACAATCGACCTTGCAGGACGGTTCCAACATTCGTCAATCCTTCGCTGTGCAGAGCAAGAACAACATCAATCGTCTGCGTGGTCACGCGATGGTCTTCCATGTCCAGCCGTACAAACATGTCCTCTTTTGCCGCCATTTGGACAAGCTTTCGAATGTTTTTCATTCCGGCTTCCGGGTCAATAAGCAAACCAAACGCCGTAGGTTTGATGCTCAAATTAGCATCAAAACCGTGTTCTTGAATGGCGTTCATGACACGAATGTACTCCTCCAAAAAGAAGGTGGCTTCGTCCATTGACGATATCTCTTCGCCGAGGACATCAATCGTAAAGCAGGCACCCTCATTGGTGAGGCGCTTCATCACGGCGACGGCTTCGTCAAGACTGGCGCCTGCGACATAACGTCGGCTCACCCATCGGACAAACCAGCGCGGCATGCGAACGGTGGTGGCGACAATCAACTTGGAGAACCACCCCACCATGCACGAACCACTCCCAAGCCGCTCTTTGACCCTTTGTGCAGAACCTCAAGACAGACCGAGTCGTTCCTTGATTTGTCGCGTGGTAAGGAGAGGAACATTTTCAGACGCCAACAAATCCCGTATTGCCTGTCTTTGCCATCCCCTGAACGCTTTTTTATCCATTGAGCAAACGAGTTCACCACCAGGAAAAGCTTTCTTTGTAGAAGCCAGGGCACCCAGAATGGATTGTTTCCATGTTCCACCAACCACTCCATCCTCGCCCTTGATGAACGGGAGTGCATAGGTGGCCAACATGTGGCCAAGCCAGACGCCGTCCAACGAGGCCAATTGATTCGCTCGAGGGGCATAGTGACCTCCTCCGAGGGTGACGAGTACAATTTGGCCCTCGTGAAGTGTTGAATCCCAACCGGATTCTGTTTCATTGAGCAACCCATCTCGAATGATGTGGGCTAAGACATCGGCAGCACCCCGGTGACCCCACGTGGCTTCCGTGGACCCCACTTCGATGAACAAGCATGGAACAGAAACCGATGGACCGTGATGGGTGACTTCCAGTGAAACATCAAAGCCGTCAACGCGTCGGTCCATGGCTGCACGTTTCAACAGCAATTTCCACCATGGGGCCAAACGGGTCGATGGAGGAGGGGGTGACCCGCCATAACCCCCGTACTGTCCATGTTCGCCGAGTGGAAGATGAGGGACGCCAATCGGATGCAGCGTTAACGAGGCTTGACCGCTGGCTGCGACATGCCGTGATGGAAAAATAATCTCAGAAACGGGTTCCCCTGTGGCGTCATGCCAACGTCGCTCCAAATGGTCCTCAAACAACAGGCCATCCGGGAGGTAAATCATCCGCAGATGTTTGAACGCATAAGCGGGATGGTCTTCAACCGGGGGCAGGGATTCCCATCGGTCAAGTTCTCGAAGGATGTCGGCTTGGTTCGTACTGGCCACATCTTGTTGGTTCACAGCGATGAGAACAACCGACCCAGCCTCCATGGGTGGACCTGGTTCATGTCCTATTTTGAGGTGACCCAGACGAGGATTGACATAGAGGCGACCCGTCTTCGTTGCATGAACGAGGCGTTGCCCCCGAACGTCCCGTTTCTTCCCGACAAACTCATCCATCACGAAGCGGGTGCCTTGGTAACGGGAATGGATGGAGAGTTTCTCTGGCTTGACAAAGAAATGAATCCCGTCTCGAACGAGGCNAGTCCGCATCCGATGCGGATGAATTTAGGTGTCATCGTTGGCGACCAGNTGGTGGCGACATGGCTCGACCGGGAACTGATGCTNGCCTGCATGGGNTCGATGACGGTGAACACCGCAGTAGACGGGCACCAACGGGCCGAACTCCGGACATCCATAGGAACCCGGACCNCCCACTATCCAGCCGGCACGACATGGTCCCACGCCTTGGATGCTGAGCCCATGGCAATGGNCAGCGATGGCGAAGTGGTGGTGTTTGAATTGTACCACCGTGGGTTGTATGGCATTGGCCTCAACGCTCACGAACATTGGAGAATGCCAACCCCCGAATGGAGCTATCCAAAACGGCGACCACGGAACAAAGAAACCATTGCNCTTCATGTCCACAACGGTGAATGTTGGATCACCTCCCGGGGCGGACGTGTNCAAAGGCGGTCACTCTCGGATGGACTNCTCATCGAGGAACATTTGCTCGAACAGGTTGAGAGTCCATTGGAACACCACTTCAAACACGGTGAGCATGACTTGCTCTGTTCAACCAGTGGGACGGTCACTTGGCTGAGTTCAATGAGGGTGGTCAAACANGTNCAATTGAGTGGACCAGTNCAAAGTGCTGTTTGGGANGAGCAATTCAATGGTTGGCGTATTGCTGGGTGGAGAGAAGAAATTTTTCTCGCTGAGCANCATCACGACCGACGGNCNACACAAGAACTTCCAGTGCACATCGTACCCCTTGGATGCGGAGCGTTGGTGTTGTACAATGACGGGTCGTGGGAAAACAGCCCGTTTGAATTCGCAGCGCCGAACGAGGAGTGATTCACTCGTTCATTTCGGTNTAACCGCATTGCCCACAGGATTTACGGTCCTTGTGAATGGCCAAGAAAACACCTTGACCGCATCGCTCAACTGGACAGTGCTCGGCACGAATCAACTTGCCGTCNTCAATCTTGTACTTTGACCACTTGGCCTTGGGGTTGGGACCATCACCCATCATTCATCGCCTCCTTCAGGTTCGGCTTCCTTCGTCGCTGNAGTACTGCGAAGCGCCTCGTGTCGAGCGTTGATGTAGCCGGGTTCAACCGCCATGGCTTCAGCCGAGGCGTAGATGTAAGCAAAGCCCGTTGTGAGGGGTTGCCCAAATCGGGTAGAGCAGTCCTTGACCACGATCAANTCACGGTTGGAACCAGGCTCCAGCGAATCGATAGCATCGATGAGTTCTTTGCGAGATGGCGTNGATTTTTTGTCGTGCTTCCAACTGAAGGAAAGCTCAACGCGATTCAAGATTTTGTTTTCTTTACGGTCTTCTATTTTCATGATGTTCACCTTCAACGAATGTTCACTTTCAAGGCATAACGGCCTGGCTTATCGACTTGCAAACGCTTGGCGATTTCCGAGCGTTCTGGATTCACGATGATGACGTAGCCGGTCCAATCGGAGGAAACTGGAGCTGATGGACAGCGTGGGCACTGGTCGACACCGTCTTTGAGCACAAGGTGGCACTCGCCACAGGAGAAAGGCATCTTGACCATGTTCACTCACTCCCCTTTTTCCACTGCGGTGATCCGAGGCCATCCTGCTTGCTGGTAAGTCCAATCTTTGAGCGACGAGGGTCCGAGGTGTCAGGTGAAAGNGAAACGATTCNGGCCCGNACGAAGGAACCAATGGAGAGTTCACGGCCGGATTGCCGACCAATGATCTTGTTGGCACCNATGTTGATGTCAACTGGCTCATCCATGATTTGNGANTTG
The DNA here is from genome assembly GCA_002714305.1 of Methanobacteriota archaeon. Lineage (GTDB taxonomy): Archaea > Thermoplasmatota > Poseidoniia > Poseidoniales > Poseidoniaceae > Poseidonia. Next base: position 11,764 of record PAWY01000024.1, read on the forward strand.
TGAAGAAGTGCTTCCATTGGGCCAATTCGGACGAATGCACCGAATTCATTGACTTCAGAAACGGCCCCTTCAACGACCTCTTGGTCATCCATGCAGAAGAGAACGGCGTCGAATTGGACGCGTTGGTAAATGGCGCCATCCCCGTGGATGATTCGCCCACGACCGAGGGTCTTGTGGTTGTTGGTGACCAGAACAAAGCGGTTTTCTGAATCGAATTTNCCNTCAAACGCATCCATTGACAAACGGTCAATGTGCTGGTCAAGGGACTGTCCCTTTCGCATGTATTCCGCTGGAATGCGGATGGTGTCTTCCTTGGTTACGACCTTGTACATTTCATCACCTCTTTGCGTTCTCNAGAGGCACGATGAAGACGGGAAGTCAAACGACTCTTCCGTCCTTCACCGGTGAACCCTCAGGAGAGAATGCGACCGAAGTCAGTCTGTCCACCNACGGCCCCTATTTAATTCAAGCGGCAAACCCGAGGTCAACATTCCACGGCGTGGCCTTGTTTCGCAGGTCTTGAAGCAAGGGAGAAAAGGGGTTTTAGGGGTTGATGGAGCCATAAGCAATAACAACCCCCCGAAGCAGGTGAAACATGATGACAGCAGCGAAGCCACTCGGCACCCCTCGCCATGCTGTCGCCTTCGNGATGATTTGGCTGATGGTAAGCGTGGTCGTGACACCCCTTTTCCAACCCGTGGAACTGGAAGATNTTGAGGTGGTGATGACCACCGAAACTTCGTGGCAAGGGCTAGAACAACCTTGGGCACAATACGCTCGCACACCCACGCACAATCAAACCGCCCCTGACCACAGCCCGGATGGAGGGCCCGGGANGGGAAGCATCGACAACGTCACGTCCTTGGCCACGCTTGAAAACCCAATCGTGAACTGGCAAGTCTTCAGCGATCAAACCGAAAGCGATGCTTATGGCTCGGTCATCGGCGACTTCTCCCAAAGCGTATCGGCGAGTGAAACTGCCTCGCAACGTTGTGGAGAGGGAACGTTGTTCCCGGTGATGGTCTCGAGTGAAATCGTTGATTCAACCCGTACCAGCTACCTCAACATTGTTTCTGGCAACGATGCCAAAATTGCATGGAGAGTAAGCCTTGGCACCACCGAAACCGTCCGTTCAACGCCCATCATTCACGACATTGACGACGATGGTTTTCNAGAAGTCATTGTCACCTACGACACGCAAGGAGCCTTCAACATCGATGTGTGGTCACCTCGCTTGACCTGCACTGAAGCCAACTGGCAGACCTCTGGCCACAGCAATGAACTGGTGTGGTCCTACAGCGATGCAGATGTTCGCATCGGTTCCCCGTCGCCGCACTGGCCAACCGCAAACAGCGACCATTTGGCCGTCACCCAGCCGCTTCTTGCGGACTTGCAACTGGACGGNACCCCTGAGGTCATCGTGGCGTTGGTGGACGACCCCNACAACAATCCCTTGGTCAAGGTCAATGCTTACAGCTTAACCACAGCTCAACCNACCGAAGAGGACTGGAGCGTGGCGCTCGACCGAGGAACACATCCCTCCGACCCCGTTTGGGCGCAACTCGACAGCACCACAACCTCCGTTGTGTTAACCACCATCGACGGAGATTCNGGCAACATGTGGATTTGGAAAATTGATGGCAGCACCGGTTCATTGGACTGGGAACGCGTGGCCGTTCAAGGAACCGATAGCGATTCGGATTCGCCCCGACTTCGCCTTCCAGGCCCCGTCATCGTTCAACTCGACCAAGACAGCGCACCCGAAATGATTCTGACCGTTCCAACCGACGCCAACGGCCGGACATCTGGGAGTGGAGCTCGGTTCATTGGCATGGAACTCACGTCCACCACTGAAGTCTTCAACTTCCGTGCTCAGAACGGCTACGCAGATGCGCAACCCATGGCCTTGGACACCGATGATGACGGCATTGATGACCGTCTGTGCTGGGTGACATGGTATTCCGAGGAATCGTTTAACTTCAACAGAAAAGGGATGCTGGGATGCACGGACATCTCTGACAGCACACCCGTCACCGAATGGACACGCGACCTTCAACGCGGTGCAGGAACCGACAACGATGAGATCGCTGCATCGCCTCCATTTTGGTTGGACATCGATGGCGAAGGAACGCCTGAAGTGTTGGTTGGCTTTGGCCGGCGATTCTGGGCGTTTGATGGAGACACCGGGGCTTCGGCAGACATCAACAACGCATGGTCCACCCCGCTCAGCATGCCCCACAGGGTTTGGGCGGCCCCTGCTCTTGCTGACGTGGATGGGGATGGGCACATCGATGTGCTCTTTGGCGACACCCTCGTTTCCAATCAAGGTCCTGATTTGACACCAGCCCTTGACAACCGTGGCTTATCGTTTAATCCCGCCCAAGCCGACCCGGGTGCAACCGTCACCGTGACGGGGCAATTTGCCAACGTGGGTACGGCGGAAGCCGACGATGACGTGGATGCTGCCATCATCATGAACGGTATTGAACTCAAGCGAGAACGGTTCACCACCAGCGAGCCCATCGCACCTTCAGGCGAAGGAGGCCCCCTGACCTTTTCAGCAGAGTTTGTAGCAGAATTGGGTGTGCATGAATTTGAGTTGGTTCTGGATGTGAATCAAAACATCTCAGAACAACGAGAAGACAACAACCGAGCAGCGACCAGTTTCTCCGTTGTTGAGCCCTACCTTGCAGAATTGACTGGTCCGTTGGAGACACCGAGAATTCCTCCCGGCACGTCCCAAACCGTTGACATCAACCTCCTTGCTACCGGTTCAAAACCAGCCGATTGGTCAATCGCTGTGGACGATGACCAACTTCCAGAGGGTTGGAGTTTTGAACTTGCAAGCAGCGAAGCCCTCACACGAGAATTGGTCCCAAATGTCCCGCAAACCATGACCTTTGATGCCAGCGTTCCTTCAACGGCCCTGGGCGATGAATCAGGAATGGTGTCTTTCCTGCTGTCCTTGGTATCGGACCCAACCGTGAACACGACGCTTGATGTTCAATTGGATGTGTTTCGCACTCGAGGGCTTGACTTGAGCGGGTCAAGTGGGATGAACAGTTCACAGGGACAAGGCCGACCGGGACAGACCGCCAAAGCGTGGTTCATGGTGGAAAACCTCGGAAACGCACCCGAGTCAACCACCTCCATTACATGGACGGCTCCCTCGTGGGGAGGCTCCCCCTCAATCCACGATGCATCGGGTCAAGAATTGTTCAGCATCGCTCTGGACCCAGGGGAATCAAAAGCGCTGTTTGCCCATTTGCCCACGCCGTCAAGTTCCAGTTTTGGTTCATCCACGCAGAGCACGTTGACGCTGTGCATGGGCAGTGGAGAGGATGCGCTTTGCGAGTCCATGCCGTTTACGTTCACGGCGCAAAAATTCGTCGCACAGCCCGCTCACCACCGTACGCTTCCTGATGCAACGCTCACATGGAACCTTGTCGGTACGGCACCTGTTTCGGGTACAGCCGCATGGAGCATGTCCTCAATGGGCATGTTCAACAGCAATTGGCAGTGGAATGCAAGCGGTGACTTCACCGTGAATGGAACGACGCTTGAAGCTCAAGGAACACCTGGTGATACATTGACGGGTTCTTTGGTGTTGGAACTCCCTACGAACGCCGTACCGAAACGACACGCCTTTGCAGCGACCGATGCTGCTGACCTTGACGCTTCGTTGAACATGAGCCTCCATGTTTTGCAGGTCCATCGGGCCAACGTTTCATTGATTGAACCCACCCCCTTGAACGTTGAAGAGGCCATCTCCCTGAACGTGAGTGAAGAGCACCGTTTCCTGTTATTCCTTGAGAACCCAGGTAACGGCGTTGACACGTTTGAATTGACAGCTGAAGTTTCGACCGATGACCCATTGTTTACGCCCGAAGTCACGTTCACCTACTATGACCCGCAGAAAACGCTCGGTGCTCTGGCAACTGGAATCGGAACCGTTGATGTCTTCCTGTCTGCTGAAATCCCCGCTCTCGCACCGTTTACCCTCACCTTCACATGGACATCGTTGGGTGGCGATGAGGTCGCCAACGATGTATCCGTCTTCATCCAGGCCGCACCGAGCCACGAATGGCAAGTGGACCCTGTGAACCTCACTTCGACCTCGGGTATACCCGGTGAGTTCCTGACGTTCGGATTCAACCTCACCAATCTCGGCAATGCTCCCGATGCTTTGACGCTCCAACCCTCCATCGCCGTCACTGCTTTCGGCAATGATGCCTCCGTTTGGTCGGCAGAATCGGTTCAAACCTCCACCATCGGCATCAACGGCAGCGTTCAGGTTAATTTCTCCATACAAATTCCCGCCACCGCCTGGGCCACCACCGCCGTCAACGTGAGTTTAGCTCATTTGGCCAACACCTACAGCATCGGACAGACCCATCTGAACATCGATGTTGATGCCGTATCCGGTTGGAAACTCAACCTGACCAACGCTGATCTTGAAGTTGACCCAGCAGGTGAAAACCTCACGTTCCAGCTCGTCCATACGGGCAACGCCTACGAACGTCCCTACTTTGCTAAAGCTGGAGCCGGGTGGAACATCACGCTTCCTCAAAACGCCGTGGATGTAGCTCCCTACACAACCACAACGTTTGATGTTCACGTTCAACCACCTGAAGAGGCGATTGCTGGGGAAGTGGGTGTCTTGCGCATACGAATCACTGGCAATGATACCTCAGGCTTGGTTGTTGAAGAAATTCCCGTTCGTGTCGGGGCCTCTCCGGAGATTGACATCGACCATCGTGGCGAATGGAACGTGAACCAAGCCGGTGGTTACCCCACGGCTTGGGTAGAAAACAAGGGCAACGACATCGCCATGTTGACCATCGATGTCGACGGCCTTCCTGATGGATGGTCAACCGACCAAGGAACCCAGTTGATCCTCGCTCCCGGGGAAGTCTCTGGTCTCCCACTCAACCTGGTCCCTTCGTCCGATTGGAACGAGCAACGGTTCCTACTCTCCATCAACGTTAACCATCCTTTGCTGGGAGCGATGGCCCACAGCATTGAAGTCAAACACAGCCATGTTGTCTTTTCACAAACACCGGTCATCGACGCATACGTTGAATCACAGCAAACTGTGTCCTACATGGTGGAAAACCAGGAGACAGTGACGTTTGCTGGGGCACTTGAGACCACAACCTCTGGCCAATCCATTGAATTCCTCCACCCCACAAGCACGGGCGAATATGTGGTGAGCTTCAGTGGCGATACGGCGACAGGAAACATCTCAATTTACGCCGTTGCACGACAGTACCCTGCGGCCAGCATTGATTGCAGCTTGTCAACAACTGCCTTTGACGACTTAGGCCGTGTTGAGCTTGCAGGCACGGTGGCGACGTGTGACCTCACTGCAGGGGAAAATGAGGAATTACGTGCCGTGCTTACCCTGATCACCTCCAAGGGTGAACGCATTGACCTCGACAGCGATGTCATCGTGGTTGGGGCTGGGGGTCAGGAAACGATCAATGTGTCCGTGTCTGGCTGGGACCCTGCCGCCGGTCTGTTTGACGTCGTCTTGAGCGGCACCGATCAGTTCGGACGCACCCTGAGCCAAGAATCGACTTCCGTTGTGTCACGCGAAAGCGGCTGGAACGTGGGCATCAGTTCACTGGGAACCGACGGAGACATTACCATTGGAATCAAGCGAACTGGATACGAACTGCTTACGGAGGCGGTGTGTGAATTGGATGTCGTCGCTGAGGGCGGTTGGCAAACCACCTACATCGTTGACGTTGCTTATGCAGAATTCGCTCCGGTTATCTTCATCGAAAACCCCGGTGCCATCGAGCGAGATGAAAAAATCACAGCCACCCTTGGATGCAGCGTGCCATTTGATGTGGACGACAATGCCGATGATGATAGCATGAGTTCCTACTACAAAGCCGAGAGCATCTTGACCGTTTCCACCAATGAAATCGGTTGGGTTGTTGGCGTGGCAGCCCTCGTCTTGGCGGTTGCGTGGCTCCTCGGTGCGATTCAAGCACCACGGGCCACCCCACCATCGTCAGCAACGAAGAAGCCCAACACCAAGGATTCGCCCCAGCCTGAGAGCCAGCGCACCCCAACGACGGAACGTACGGAGGAAGACGACGACTTCAATCTCCAAATCGAGGAGAACGTCGAGTCTGAGGTGGAGGATGAGCCAGCGGTGCCGGTCGACGAGGTTGAGAGAGAATCATCCACCGAAGTGGTGGAATCCATCGAAGTCATTGAGGAAGAAGACACCACGGCGAGTGGGCGTCTCGCAAGCATGAGGGATGAACTCGGCGAGGGTGATGGTCCAGCAAAAGAGGGCTCCATTGAAGACCGCATGAAGAAATTCTTCGGCGATGGTTCGTGAATGCAAGTCCTTATTTCACCCAGAGGCTGGGCAAAAACATGGACGAGTTGGCACAAGCCTCAACCACGGCCTTTTACACGCTGGATGCGTTCCACGGGGAGCGTGGATCACAGGTTGTCCGTGCCATCGAACAAGCCATGGAAGGAGAAACTCAACCGTGGACGGTTTTGGTTCAGACAGAGGATGCACTCAGGGAGCGGTTGTGCGAGCAAGGCGTCGAAGAACCCGAAGCCTACTCCACCATCCAATGGGACCCTGCGATGCTCCTGTTCACAACGTGCATCGAATTGAATCCCGATGGACGGCCCCTCCAACTCGGGGAAACCATGACGCGTGAACGTTTTGGACGTTTTCCATTCGGGGATGGTTCAGCCCTCGGNTACCTCCTGGAATACATTCGGCCAAACCGAAGCATCACTGAGCATGATGGTCAAAGCACCTATGATGAACTCATTGATCATCTCCAGCGATTGACCCATGGATGNGAGGAACAACACCGAGGCCACTCNAGATTCGAGGATGGATTTGGTGGCATGCAGATACGTGGATTTCTTTCAGCAGAGGAGGTTCGCGATCTCCGCAAGANACTGGCGACTCGCGTGTGGACCGCCTCCTATGAGGAACCACTCGACGGCGGGGTTGCCGATGTCACGAAGCATTTCACGACCTTGCTCAGAGCAGCAGAACGCCGTGGCGTCGGTCTGGTTCATCGAACCCATCGTTGAATTAGAATTCCTGCGACGTTAGACGCTCGTACATCGACGCATACAGCGCCGCGGTCTCATCAATGACCGACTGTGGCAAGGCAGGAATGGGTGGCTCCTCGGCTCCGGCGTCTCGGGCGGTCTTCAATTCAGCTTGGTGACCGGTTCCAATGTAATGCGTACGAACGAATTCCTTGGACAGTTCAATGCACTCGCCATTGGCATAAGCCTCAGCATCCCACCAACGGTCTTCATCAAGTGTTCCGAAGGTATCGACCAATACGACTTCCCGCTGAGCGCCCAGAGCGAACTCTTTCTTTCCATCGACGTGAATCAATCCGTTTCGGGCGGCTTCTCGNTCAATGATTTCGTCAACCGCCAAGGCAGCTGCAACGATGGATTCATACTCCTCATCGGTGATGTTGGAGATCTCCAAGGCCTCCTCACGGCCAATGTTGCGGTCAAACTTTTCNAATTTCGTCGTCACTTCAACGAATGGCTNTGCAAGTTTCACGCCATATTCACAATCNGGAGCAACACCGAGCGCTTCAGCGGAAAGTTCTCCACGCTGGAAACGACGCCAAGCAGANCCGGAGAGGTAGTGCCGCACAATCACTTCAAGGGGAACGAACACCCACTCCATATCCCGNGGGATGGCCCCTGGTTCCTTGATGACCTTCACCTTACGAACAAGGCAACGATCGGGAGCGTTGACCTCAATGAGGTGTGTTTTGCAAATACCTGCTTCCTCAATGAGTTTGAACCAGTGGGCTGTTGTTCGGTTCAGCGATTCCCCTTTTCGTGGAATCAACGAAGGAATGATTTGGTCGAAGACTGAAATTTGATTGGTGAACCGAAATTCATAGACATCTTCGTCATCTGTGGACCAAACTTGCTTGACTTTCCCTTGATAGAGCATTTCTCCCATGGCNAGGAACCGCCGAAATCAGCCTTTGAACATTTCACACGCCAACCATGGAGGCCCTCAAAGGAAACCGAGAGCGTCTTCAATTCGGTTCAATTCTGGCCCCGTGGTTTGGGTNCCGCTAATGGCCCCCGTATTGGAAGCACAAACACCGGCCCCAACGTAGGGTGAGCCGAAAGAAACCGTACCCACCATGGGCTTGACGGCAAGAACTTCTTCGATCAACAAGGCCTCATCGGGCGTNACGTCAGGGTGGAGCAAAACGCCTTGATCGTTGGCCACCGCGAGGCTACCGACCACGTCCTGGCCGGCGACGGTCGTCGCAGCAACGTCAACGCCCAAGACTTCGGCGAGGATTTCAAGCCCTTCATGGGGAATGCTTGGCGAGGCAATGGCTCCTTGTTCGTTAACAACCAGGAGGTTNCCCGCAGTGTTGACACCACCTTCCATGACGACGACGTCACCGAAGGCCGTCAATTGGTCAATGTCACTTTCNTTGGCGATGTCGGCCACGGCGATGCCACGGCTGTTTCCACAAACCAAAGCCCCAACCAGNCTTGAGCCCCCGATGGTCATCGGATGAAGTTCAAGTTCAAGGGCCGATTCAAAGGCTTCCACCGTTGGTTTTGGGAGTTCAGGAGGATGAAACAACACCTCAGCAACGCAGGCCAGATGGATTCCAACCTGGTCGCTTCCAAAGATGTCAACGGTATCAATTGGCATGTGTATCCCGACCTCGGACTTGGAGTTCTAAAACATGGTGTTGGATGGGTTGCTTAAACGCAAAAAAGGCCGGCCTCCAATGGAGGTCCGGCCTTAAGCGCCCTTGCGGGTCGAGGAACCCGAGGTGCAAAGAGAGGGGCACAGTGACTTCCTTTCCCGTGGACTCTCGTACCACAGTAATGGGAGAGACGCAGAAGGGCTTGACTTCTGGGTTCGGAA
>PAWY01000025.1 GCA_002714305.1 Methanobacteriota archaeon
ATGGAACACGTGGAACGAAGCATTTGGCTCAACGGTATTCTCTCTCCCCGACCCGTCGTGGTGGCCGGCACCCATGGCGACGACGATGCACGCAATTTTGCACCCCTTTCCTCGGTGATGCAGGTGTCAACATCTCCTCCTTACCTCATCGCTTCGCTGTCCATTCACAAAGACAAACGCCCACGGGATACACTTCAGAACCTCCGAAGCACTGGCAAGGTGTTCCTGAATGTGATGCCACCGACGCCGAGGGGGGCTGCAATTGTTGATGAAACCGCCACGCCTCTGCCTTTTGGAGAAGACGAGGGTGCGCTTCTTGAGATGGAAACGGTCCAAGGACAAAACCTGCTGCTCAAAGAAGCGGTGGCGGCCGTTGAGGCGAGTTTCGTTGAGGAGCACAAGCTACCTGATGCCGTGGCCACCTTGGTGGTCCTCAGGGTCGAAGCGGTTTGGTTTTCCTCCACCACCGTCCCAAGCGGAGGACTCAATGTTCTGTGCCAGCATGGGCGAGACGACATGACACCCTCTCCCCAAGGATGGACCCAACGGGTGTTGAAACACTACGGCCCGGTTTGAAGGCCTTGCCAAACCATCGCAAGTCCGGCATCAAGCGGGATTTTGGGAGACCATCCAAGGGCTTTTTGTGCGGATTCAATGTCGGGTAAACGTCGCTTTGAATCTCCCGGATAACCGCCTGCGAGAGCACAATCCACGGCGAGCGAACCCACCGTTTGGTTCACCCTTGCCGCCAGTTCAAGCATGCTGACCTCCTCTTGCGAACCCAGGTTAAACGAGGCTCCCGACAACGTTGTGCCATCACGGCCGAGGTCGAGGGAGCCGGCAAGGTAGAATCCTTCCACGATGTCGTCAATGTGCGTCAGGCTTCTCGTCTGCGTTCCGTCTCCGTGAACGGTCATTGGTTGTTGGTCTCGAATGGCTTGAAAGAACATCCCAACAACCTGGCCGTATTCATCACCAACCATGTCCGCGCCATAAGCGTTGAAAGGCCGAACGATTCGAGCATCAAGACCTTGGTGAACGGCATGCTGAACGGCCACCTCATCGAGGTATTTGCTGGCGCCGTAGGAAAAACGCTGGTGGGAGGAGGCCGCTGGAAACACGCTGCTGTCTTCGTGGTGCAGGGGCATTTTCTCGTTATCACCGTAGGCTTCCGGCGAGGAAGCAAGAACAAAGCGTGCTCCCCATTCCATCGCTTTGCGAAGGGCAGCCAACGTACCGTTGATGTTGACATCAATCACCTCAATGGCTGCCTCGTTGAACCATTTCGTTCCGTTGATGGCCGCCAAATGGTGAACCACGTCAACGCCTCCCAGCGCATCAAAGGCACGCTGAAGGTCATTGGAGTCCACCACATCACCCTGAACCACGGTCAGCGACGGATGGGCGGAAACGGTCCGAAGGTTGTGCATGGAACCGCGCCAGAAATTATCCAAGACGGCCACGATGTGCCCCTCGTCCAAAAGCCGCTTGACGAGGGCGGAACCAATGAAGCCGGCCCCACCGGTGACCAAAACCCGGGACGTCATGGTTTGACACGCTCCACGACTTCAAGCTCGACACCGTGTTCAGTGCGTCGAAATTCAACCACATCGCCGGTGTTGACCGTCATGCAGGGGTCGTGGTTGAAGCCGTGACCGTACGGGAGTTCGAGGAGTGAACAGGCTGGCAACGTAAGCGGGCAAATGTCTCGGTTGACCACTGCCTTCGGTCCTTTACCGGTGTAGATCAGCCCCATCAGCACGTAGGGAGCCACCGTTGAGCCCGAACCTTTTGGATAGATCAGCACGGTGTCTTCAATGGCCACACCGTCCAAGGGATGGCCTGCTTCTTCGATGACACCGGTGTCGCGGTTCACGTAGCCAAGGTAGGTGATGGGAACGTCGGTGACCAGCGCACGGCCCCGCACCGTGAACGCTGCTTGGGAACGAAGACCCGCTCCCGAAAGAAGGGCTTCTCCGTCTTGATGCGCTTTTGATGAGGCATGTTGCGGCTGCGCCTTTGCCGAAAGAACGGGGGTCGGTCCCTTTGAGAGCGAGGGGTCGATGGCATGGGCCACACAATCCTCAATCGGCATGACCGAGGTTGGCAAGCGATTCAACCCGCTGGTGAGGTAATGTTCTGCTTTGAGGGAGTTGGTGAGCAAATGGTTGTACTTTGAGCGATTGTAGGGGGTGACTTCCGGACAGGTATCCTTCAACAACAGCGCGCCGCCTTCCTCAAGGAGTTCAATGGTTCCATCCGCCTCGGCCAATTCGTAATTTTCACCGCTGGTGAACACCCACAATCGGTGGTCGGGAACGCGCTGCCCCATCTCCATGTGGCCCCTCAGGGCTGAAGCCGTGATGCGAAGTTCTTCGAGGCTTGCCTGAGGGCAACCGATGACCACGAGGTCCACTTGGCCATTGGGCGCAAGTTCAGCGTATCGCTCCTGCAACGCTTGGTCGGTGAAGGTCAAGCTGCCCTTCCAACCCCCATCGGGAGCTTCGTGCGTTCCATCCGCCCCCACAGCCAAGGGTGGCGCCACGGTGTGACCCTCGGCCCAAAGCATGGCACATCCGTAATTGGCTGCCGCAGCGGTCAACGCCTTTTTTGAAGCGAAGGACATGTATTCGGGCAGACCGGTCAGGTAAGGCATCGGTCCGTAAGGCATGTCCCAATCAGGGCGAACCTGCTTTCCGATCCAATCGCCAAGAACCGACCAGTCCGACAGGTGGTTCATCTCGCAATCGATGTGGACCTTCATGTTCGGTACACGGTTGCTATCGAGATGCAATCCCCAACGCGGTGCAAATCCGGTCAAAGCGGTCGCCAGGGCTGAAAGTCCAGATTCACGGTTGGTGATGAGCGAGGTCCATGTGTTGGAAAAACACACGGCATTTGATTCAGCCCATGTTGCGATACCGGTTTCGTCTTCAATGCCCCGATCGTAGGGTGTGCACGACAAGGTCGCATCGATCCCAAGCCGTTCATAGGCTTGGACAATCTCAAATTGTTGCTCGAGGAAATCCGGCCACTCAATGTCCATCTCCTCCATTTTTTCTTGGTCGCATCCGGCCGAATTCAGCGTGGTTGGGATGGCCACGTGCCCGTCCCCGTCGGCGGACAAATCCTTCAGAAACCGACGCAGCCCATGCCCTCCAGTGATGACGGACACGCCCGAGACGTGCGCGTGAACGGCCGGAATGTAGCCATCGGCGTTGGCCGTGTCAGCAAGGTCGATGACCAAACGAGCTGCTTTCTGGCGCGTCTTCCCCTCCTCCCCGGCCAGTTGGCCAAGCAGTCGTGCGGGAGGCTCCATGGTCTTCCCATTGCTTGATGCCTCATGAACTCACCCCTTTGCGGAGGTGGTAGGCGATGGTACGGTGGCCGGAGCATCCGTTGGTGTTTCACTTTGGGCGGTGGAAGGAGAAGCCGTGCGTTTGGTGTACAATCCATGGGAAGGGGGCAGCAATTCATCTGAAGCCCTGAACTATGGCCAAGTGGTGCTTTCGCCAACCCAAGCATGGTTCGTCGCTCACGATGGGGTGCACGGTCATGAATGGCACCGATGGAGCCATGGGGAATTGTCGGACGACTGGATCGTCATTCATCGCTGATGGGAACCACGTTGACTCGGTCGATGCAATAGGGACATGAAACGCCCACGACGTAATCCGACGAAGCCTGCTCGTCCTTCGACAGAGGTTCCCGGCAAGCAAAACACACCACAACTTCGGTTTCATCGAGTGCCGGATTCACCGCAACCCGCTGGTCGAAAACAAAACAATCGCCATCCCAGTGGTCGCCTCCAACCTCCTCAAAATAGCCCAAAATTCCGCCTTTGAGTTGCTTGACGTTGCGAAATCCAGCCTCCATCATGATGGCGCTCGCCTTTTCACATCGTATACCGCCGGTGCAAAACATCACGATGGGTTCATCCTTCATGGCCTCTGGAAGGCGTTTGATGGCTTCGGGGAAGGCACGGAAGGTGCGAATATTGAGGTCGATGGCGTTCTCAAACGTTCCCACCCGCAATTCGTAGTCGTTTCGAGTATCGAGCACGTGGACGGGCTCGCCTTGGTCAAGCATCGCCTTGAACGCCTTTGGTTCAATTTCGGGACCCGTGGCGTCCGCAGGGCGGATGTGGTCCAAGCCCACCGAGATGATTTCGGTTTTCTTCCGTACGTTCATCCGGTTAAACGGCTGATATTGCGTGAATGAAGTCTTCACCGGGATGCCCTGGAACCGTTCATCGTCCTCGAGAAAACGCGTGAAACCATCCAAGCTTGTTGCGGGCCCCGCTAAGAAAAAATTGATGCCTTCCGGCGCAAGAAGGATGGTGCCTTTCAGTCCTAAATCCGCGCAGAGGCTACGGAAGACGGATTGCAAGTTGTCTCGGTCGTCGAGGTCAACGAACCGGTAGCCCGCAATGTTCGTGATGGGGCCGGACACAAAATCGCCTCCTGGATTCTTTTCTTCTGCCCACCGCCATCAATCAACTCGGCGCCAGTCATGGTTGGAAGCCAACGGACGGCGCCAGCCTTGACCAAAGGCACGGCGGGAAACCCGGGGGGCGGGGGGCATTTGCCAGCGTTTGTGTTCATTGCGTTCCAAACGACGAAGCACATCCATGACCATCGAGGGTTCAAACCCGCGTTCCATGAGGTCGTCAGCGTTCAAACCGCCTTCGATGTGGCCCTGAAGCACAGCATCGAGCACCTCGTAAGGAGGGAGCGTGTCTTGGTCGGTCTGGTCGGGAGCCAATTCAGCGGAAGGGGGTTTGGTCATGGTTGAAGCGGAAACGGGTCCAGTGCGTCCTTCAGCGATGGCTCGTTGATTGAAGTGCTCAGCCATGGCGTAAACGTCCATTTTGTAAACGTCTCCTAGAGGAGCATAGCCCCCCGCCATGTCGCCGTAGAGGGTGCAATAACCCTGGGCGATTTCTGACTTGTTTCCGGTGGTGATCGCCATGCTGGAATTGGCATTGGCGTAGCCCATCACGAGAATGGCGCGAAGGCGGGCTTGGAGGTTTTCCCCCGCCACGGGATGGCCGTTGGCCAACACGTTATCGAGGACGGATTCAACGCTCTCATGCATGGTGTCAATGGAATGGAGGTGGTGCTCAAGCCCGAGCGCTTGAGCGGTGTGAAGCGCGTCATCAATGGAATGCTGGGAAGAATGGCGGCTTGGCATCGCCAGTCCTGTCACGTTGGACGGCCCGATGGCTTCAGCGGCAACGCAGGCTGCCACGGCCGAATCAATGCCTCCCGAAAGACCGAGGACGATGGAATGAATGGACGATTTACGGCAATAATCTGCAAGGCCTGCCACGACTGCATTGGTCAGCTCCTCGATGGTGTCGACCAACGTATCGCCATCGTCTCCGGGTTCAAGGACCATCAGTTGGGATTGTCCAATGCACAAACCATCCTCAGCTGTGCTCTTCACCCACTGGCAGCCTTCCGGGCCTTCGAGGTTGACCAACAGCACGCCCTCCTGCCAAGAGGGGGCGACCACCGCTCGCCCATCGGGCCAAACGACAAGGCTGCGACCGTCGAACAGGAGGTCATCGTTCCCCCCGACTTGATTGGCGAGAAGGAAAGGGTGGCCCAACACCGAGGCCGCATGACGGGCGACGGACAGCCGCGTGGTGAATTTCTCCGTGTGAAAAGGTGAAGCCGAGAGGTTCACAGTGGCGTGGATGTCAACGCCTTGCCGGCACCATTCTGCGATGTGTTCGATGGGGTCCTGAGTGTAAGCGGAAGGTGTCATGCCCGCCGATTGCCAAGCGTCCTCACACACCGTCACACCGAGGGTGAATCCACCGAAAGAGCGAGCCAAGCCCGACCGGTTTTTGGCGGCAAAGTAGCGAGCCTCATCGAAGACATCGTACGTTGGAAGCAATTGTTTCTCGGCGACGATGCGGCTTTGTTCGTCGTTGGTGATGCTGGTGAACTCAGGCCCTGACCTGACCACGCCATTGGTGGGAAGCGTGCGATCATCATCGGCGGGAATTGGCGTGCCGATGAGCACTGGAAGCGTGGTGGAAACCTGCAGGGCTGCCTCCATGGAGTGCTCAACGAAATCCCGTTCCATCAGCAAGTCCCTCGGCGGGTAGCCACATACCGCCAGTTCGGTGGAAACACCCACCGCAGCACCATGAGATTCAGCGAGTTGTGCCAACTCGGAAAGGCGACGGCAATTTTGCTCCAAATCGCCCACGGTCGGGTCAAATTGGAGTAGCGCAATCTTGCTCATTCACCCACCCCGAACAATCTCAAGGATGTTTCACTATGTCCCCGTTGGCGTCTTTGTACCACCATTCGTTGGCTTCTTTGTCATGGTACCACCAGTAGCCATCCGAGCCCATCACCCAATCGGTTTCTTCCTCGGCGGTCTCAGTTGTGGCCGCAACTGACGCTGCAGCAGGCGTCGTTTCGTACGCCACCGGGGCCTCGTATTCATCCTCGTATTCATCATCGTCTTCAAACTCGGAAGAGTACTCATCCCAGTCATAATCCGAACGAGAACCTTGGTTGACGGTCATGCGTCGCATCCAAGCCAACAAAGAGATGACCACAGCGATGAGCAGAACACCGGTGATACTCCCGATGATGGGGTTCACATCACCGAACAACTTCTCCGAAAAGGTCGGTTCCTCAGCCACTCGAACTTCAATGGTTGGACCGCTCACGGTCGCACCATTGTCCAACGTGGCTACGACCCACTGGATGCCCGGCATTTCGGGACCCCAGTCCACAGCGACCAAACCGATGGCGCCTGCTTCAGCCGAAACGGTGGTCCGCTGAATGAGCGAACGCTGGCCGTCGGCCATGACCGTCTCAAACGAGACACCGGTTTCCCCTTGGAGGGTGCCGATGTTCTCCACTTCCAGCTGAATAGAGGTGGTATCACCCACGTCCATGAGCAAGCGTGAGTAGGTCATGGCTGATGGAGAAACAGTAAATTCTGGCTGAAGCCATTCCATGTTCCAGGTGGCCAAGAAAGGATTGTTGGTGTTGCCACCCAGCCCGGTCACAGCGTTTCCAGCCAGGTCTCGGCCAGCGATGCTAATCTTGACTTCCATGCGGTCGATGAGCATCTCGTTGGTGATTTCGCTGAGGTTCATTTCGCCGTACAACTCCAAACTCAAACCATCGATTTCATCCCCATCGAGGGTCAAAGGCTCCCGTCCGGAGCGGATGACGTCACCGGTTTCAAAGTCTTCAACTTGCCATACCAATTCAAGCGAGGCCATGTCAAGGCCTCCCAATTCTTGAACCAACACACGAACTTCGTGGTTTTCACCACCCAAGATGGCCCGGGGCCGAGGTGAGAGAACCTCCTGCGGTTCGGGGCCTGTGCCGTCAACGACGATCCATTTCACCGATGTTTCTTGGTCGGTCAAATCCACACCTTGTCCCTCGAGGCAAGCCACACCCCATGTCATCGGCAATGAACCGGATGAGGCGGGTGCCGTGATGGCTTTGGACCAAATGCCTTCTTTGGCCGTGACGCTGTACGTTTGGCCGCCGAAGAAGATGTCAACCTGACAGTCAAAATCAGGGACCGTCGTGGTTTCTGCAAAGACAAGCCCTCCAGAGAGTTCCATGGGCGTCAGCGGCGTGACCCTCGCTCCATCCCCAAGGAAAGAACCGCGGGTTAGATGAAGGTTGACGCTCTCTTCGGGTATGGTCAATCCCGCGGAGAACCGCCAACGGTGTTCGGGGAAGTTGCGGGTTTCTTCTTGACCGGCACGGTCGATGACCAAAATGGCAGGTTCCCGGCGACTATCGCCCAAATCAGGGGTGTTCCACCCGAGGTGGAGTTGGATGTTGAGCATCAAGTCGTTTTCATACGGGTCGGCGATGCCGTTGGCGCCAAGCATGGTGCACTGGTCGATGAAGACGTGGGTGGAGGTCGTGGTGCACGCTCCGGTCTCGAACGTCCATTGGATGCTCATGGAATCGCTGCCTTGGTTGCTGGCCAACATGACTTCAACCGTTGACAGGTCTGAACCACCGTTCGGTTCACTGATTTGCACGTTGAGTTCGTAAGGTTGTCCGGGATGAAGCCAGGCCTTCCGTCCATCGGACCAGGCGAAGGCGTTTGGTGCAAGTTCAGGTGCTCCATCAACCGCCAGTTGGTACATGAACAACTGTTCCCCATCTTCGGCGCTACCACCGTCTTGGATGGGGTAGCCGGAGGGGTCGGTGCCATCAAGGTAGACCGCTACTTTCTGACCCAGACTACCACCGGTGTCGTCGATCATCAAGGTGTAGACTCCAGTGAGTTGGGTCAAATCGCTGGGCACGATCATGGACACGGAGTTGTATTCGCCTTCATCTGGCCAACCGTTGAGGTTGGTGTCGTCGATCCATTCTTTCCAAACCATGGCTACCATGGTGCTTGGAAGGACAGGTTGGTCCGTGATGGTGACCTGCATCACTTGCGTTGGACTCGGTGTGCGATGGTCGTAGCGGTAGAGCGAGGACGCCACCACACGTGGCTTGACGGAGTCAACGGTGAAGGTGCGACTCAAAGCACCCGGTTCGACGACGCTTGAACCGTTCAACGAAACGAGGCTGACCTCCCACATGACATCGCCGTAGGTGAACGGGATGGTCTCGGTGAAGTTCCAATACGCTCCGTCGAGGGAAGTGGTGTTCCGCACCGCTATCCCATCTCTGTACAGGGTCAGCTCAGCATCGCCGTCAACGAATCCACGGAGGTCGCTCAAGCCTTCATAGCCAACTTGGACGGAGACGTTCATGGATTCACCACCACGAAGGTAGAGGCGGGGGCTGGGCATGATGGCATCGTCTTCGTAGAAGTGAACCGATTTCAGTTCCAGATCGTTTTCATAGCCTTGATTGGGGCCACCGCCCCAAGTGTGGGAGAATGGAATGGAGATGACACCGCTCTGCATCACCAAGCGAGAGGTCACGGTCAGTTGTTGCTCATCGTCCCACATGGGCCGAAGGCGGAAGGTGATGTTGGTGAGGACGTTGGTGCCGTCTTCGGTGATCTGAATTGGGTCGGTGGGATGAAGCTCGATCAAATCCGAGTCGCCCAGTCCTGCAGGAGCGCCACCTGCCGCAGGGAACAGGAGCGTCGCTTGGTTGGTTTTGCTGAACACATCCAGGCGGTGATGCGTGATGCTACCACCGATGACCTGGTATTCCGTGCTGATGGTTTGCCATTCTTTGGACGAAGTGAGGACGGGTTGAGGGTCGGTCATACCGCCGCCCTGAAGCCGCACCGTGCTCGAGGTTTGGAGATTCACCACTTCGACGGTCAAACCGCCACGTTCCTCCGCCATGAACGGCAACGGGACCGCTTGCATTCCAGCGACGCTTTGGACCATGGTTCGGGCTTCGTTCACGCCCATCACAAAGGACGAAGATGCATCCGCTACTACGTTGTGACTGGCGTTGTAGGAGGCACGGAGGCCACCGAGAACGGTGACGCCACTGCCCGAAACCTCAATGCGAGCCTCGGTGAAGTCGGTACCCAAAATGTCAAGGGAATTCCCCGTGTTGCTGAGTGCCTCTACAAAGTCAGACAATTCGTCTCCGGTGAAGTGGAAGAGGCCGGCTGTGGTGCCGTTTGTTGTCCGGTTCGCAACCAATGTGTTCTGGACGAAGACAGCGATTTCGAGCACCGTTCCTGCCTCAGCTGCATAACTGAAGCCGAACGATGTCAAATCGTTTTGAGGCACCCACACACGTGCATCGGACGGTGCGCCTGAGGTCAAGGAGAGTTCAATGCGCTCTTCGGCGTTGGTAAACCTGTCTTGCCAGCCCCATGTACCAACACGAGCATCCGCTCCGCCCCACTCGTAGCGGTCATCGAGGTTGAAATCCAACATGGGTCGTGCGGGATGTTGCCCGCCGTACATCTCCATGTGAAGGGATTCNACNTTCCAAACGGTGTAGTTGNTCATGTTTCCGTCGGCGGGTGGTATTCCAACCACTCGGGCTTGCATACCGACCGTGGATTGGTTGGTGGTGGGCGTGTAGGGNAAGGACACATTCATCCAAGCATCATCGGGGTGGAAACGTACTTGNACTTGTCCGAGGGTTACNACGCCGTCCAANTTCGCATCGTACAANGGAGCGTTGGCCAGCAGCCAGGGAGAGGTGAGGGTGGAATTGAGTTCTGGACCTNCCACGGTGCCGNNCNGTTNGANATNCATGGCGTTGTTCATGGTCCATCCGCGTTCGACTGGATCGGTCCAAAACGACTCATGAAAGGCCCCATCACCGGNNATGGAATACACNTCNGGCATCCCGCTGNCGCTGCCTTTGAACTCAAAGTGAAGGCGGAACTGGTCAACCATNGTGTGGTCNAGAAGATTGAGNGGNANCNCATGGTCNTTNGAACCGTACATACCGGGAATGACNTCGCCNGCCGTGTTGAGAATGGACCAGTTGAGGAAGGCNCCNGANGGNACNNCNGCGTCGATGTAGANNGGAGCGTAGNTGTCGGCNGCCANNAGNTGGNTNGTTCCGGNTTTNTGACCCANGGTTGGNCTGGTCCAGTTGGACTCAGGAGGCGTTGCGAGGTGGATGTCGTCGACAAACCAATAATCGCAACAGGTGCTGCTGCCGCTGGTTTGATGAATTCTAAATTGCGAATTAGCGTGGACGGCTGCTGCTGGGAGCACGGTCATGAATTGAGAGTTGGTGGTTTGGGCACCGCCACCGCTGAAGGTTTGGAACACGGTCCATCCCCCAGCGGCGGTCTTGTANTGAAATTGGAGGTTCTCGCCGCTNTCAGGNGTCTCACCGCAGCCCGAGCGACCCTCGTGCACCCAAGCGTGGAACGGAACATTGGCGCCTCCAGCCAGGTTGACAACCGGGGAAGTCCCGTAGGTTGAGCCAGCATAGGTGCGAAGCGAACCGCCCGAAGATCCGTTGTAGCCGCACGCAGGTGACGAGACTCTGGCCGTGTAGGAATTTGAGAACGTCCAACCTTGGTTATTGGTGTTGAAATCCCACANGATACCGGGCGATGANCCGGTGAGAGCCCCGGTGTCAGCGGAAACGCTTGAGCCGTTGGACAACGCGTCGGGGTGGTTCCAGTCGCTGGCGCCGTCCCANACAAATCCTGACTGGGTCGGCAAAATTCGAGGTGAAAAGTTGAGTTCGGCACTGACCAGAGGTTCACCATCCGGCAAATCCAACTTGAACATGGTGTTGGGGTTCGTGGTGAGCGTGAGGTTCATTTCGTCGCCCGGACCGGCCCGCAGCACATTGTTTTCAGACTCAAGAATCTCAGCCACGGGGCGAATGGGTTCAACCACACTCCCCCAGGAACCGAGGAGAAAGAGAACCACCAAGCCAACAGCCTGTGCATGGGCAAGCCTACCCGCCATGAACCATGGTGCCCTTCCAAGGACTTGAAGGAAACCCCTTCTCATTTTCCTGTCCTCATTTTTGAAAACCGATTGANAAAGGTGCCATAAAACCGAGAAAGAACACAGACTCCTCAAAATGAACAAAATGCGGAGTAGTGTTCAAAACCGCGACCCCGGTCGGTGAACCATGGCTCAACCTTCATCGGCTGGTGAACTGAACGCCGTGCGTTTGGAAACGACGCTCTTGGAACAATGGATGGAAGAAAACACCTTCCAATCCTCCATTGACCAGCGCAGAAAAAACGCCCCATTCATCTTCCTCGAGGGCCCCCCAACGGCCAACGGCAAGCCTGGCATTCACCANGTCGTGGCTCGAACCTACAAAGACCTCGTCTGCCGATGGAAGGCGATGGAAGGATTCCTCGTNGAGCGAAAGGGCGGCTGGGACACCCACGGCCTGCCGGTTGAAATTGAAGTCCAGAAGCGGTTGGATTTGATGAGCAACGAAGCCATTGAAGAATTTGGCATGGCGGAATTCAACCAGGCCTGTCGCGAATCNGTTTGGACCTACGAAGCCGCTTGGCGAGAGATGACCGAACGCATGGCCTACTGGGTCGACCTCGACAACCCCTACGTCACGTTGCACAACGATTACGTGGAATCGGCNTGGTGGGCGTTGAAGCAAATGTTCGACAAAGGACTGCTCTACCGTNGCCACAAGGTCCTCCCTTACTGTCCACAAACGGGTACATCNTACTCCAGCCACGAAGTAGCCCTTGGCTACAAAGAAGTCGAGGAACCNTCGGTCTATGTGAAATTCAAATTGAGCGACGACGACGCCTCCATCCTCGCTTGGACGACCACGCCTTGGACGCTTCCCGGAAACGTTGGCTTGGCGGTTGGCCCCGATGTTACCTACGTTCGTTGCCGCATCAAAGAAGCTGCAGGTGAGGCGTGGACCGGTGCTGGCGGCGCAGATGTTGGTGAAGAGGTCATTCTCGCCAAGGACCTCATGAAGGAAGTTTTGCGCCATCACGTCGACATCATCGAAGAATTCCCNGGCTCATCGTTGGTTGGACGATCCTACGAACCCTTGTTCCCCGAAGCTGTCCCACGGGGCGATTCGACCACGGCNTGGACGGTTCTCGCAGCCGATTGGGTCACCACCACCGACGGNACCGGCGTGGTGCACACCGCCGTGATGTACGGTGAAGACGATTACAACCTCGGAATGGAAGCCGGCCTTCCTGCTCACCACACGGTNGGCATGGATGGGGCNTTNGTGACCGGCACCCATCCNGAGCTTGATGGAAAGTACGTGAAGTCGTGTGATGAGGCCATCATCTCGCTCCTCTCTTCACCCGGTGGAAGCAANGGAACAGGCCCACAAAGCGGCTTATTGTACCGCGAGAAAGCCTACCTTCACGACTACCCGCATTGCTGGCGCACCGACCACCCGCTCCTCTACTACGCCATGGATTCGTGGTTTGTCCGCATGACGGCGGTCAAGGAAAACCTCCTCAAATTCAACGACCAAGTCGAATGGGCCCCCGATTGGGTGGGTGAAGGTCGGTTTGGTGAGTGGCTGCGCAACGTCAAGGATTGGGCCATCTCCAGGGAACGGTACTGGGGCACACCTCTGCCGGTTTGGCGCAGTGAAAGCGGAGAAATGAAGTGCGTTGGGTCCATTCAAGAACTTCAAGACGAAGTCGCCAAAGCCGTGGNGGCCGGCCTTGAAAACCCGGACTGTCCCGATGATGTTGACCTTCATCGCCCCGTGGTCGACGGCTACACGCTGCTCTCCGATACTGGTCAGCCGATGAAGCGGGAACCGTTTGTCATGGACTGCTGGTTCGACTCTGGTTGCGCCCCNTTCGCTCAGTGGCACCACCCCTTCGACAACGAATCAACCTTCAACGCCTCTTTCCCCGTCGACTACATCTGTGAAGGCGTGGACCAAACGCGAGGATGGTTCTACACGTTGCTGGCCGTTTCGGCCACGGTNTTTGACAACATGGCCTACAAACGCTGCCTCTCCCTCGGTCTGATCTTGGATGCAGAAGGCAAGAAGATGTCCAAATCCCGTGGCAACATCGTTGACCCGTGGGACCACTTCAACCGAGAAGGAGCAGATGCAACCCGTTGGTACATGGTCACGGCTGGCGCACCATGGAACCCAATGAAATTCGACCCAAACGGTGTTCGAGAGACCTATGCGAAGATGTTCCTGACGATGTGGAANGTCTACAAATTCCATGCTGATTATGCAGCGCTTGACGGCTTCGACCCCGAGGCCCAAACCGTGGAGGTCGGGAAACGCAGCGCCCTTGACCGCTGGATTCTTTCTCGTCTTCATACGGTGGCTGCAGACTACCATGAAAACTTCACCAATTGGCAATTCCACAAAGCATGCAGGGACCTTGAGGACTTCATGGTGAACGATGTTTCAAACTGGTATGTACGTCGCAGCCGACGACGCCTCTGGGACGAGGCGGACAGNCACGACAAACTGTCCTGCCAACACACCCTCCACGAGGTNTTGGAAACCGTTTGCCGATTGGTGGCTCCAGTCTCACCCTTCATGGTGGACCACATTCACCGAAACTTGACGGGAACAAGCGTCCACACCGCCAACTGGCCCCTCGGCATCCCCGGTACGCTCGAGGGAGCCACCGCCGATGCTTGGGACAAGGAAGCCGCTCGAGCCACCGCTGTGCTCCCGCCACAGGACCTTGACCTTGAACGGACCATGGCGCTCGTGCGGGAACTNGCTGAGGCTGGCCGCCGAATTCGAATTGACGCTGGCCGCCGCCAACGACTGCCTTGCTCGCAAGGATGGATTGTCGCCGGACCCGACCTCAGTGAATTCCACGACCTGCTCGCTGAGGAATTGAACGTTGAAGCCATCCGCGTCGAAAACGACCTTGACCGTTTCCAGCGCATTGAGCTCGCTCCAAACTTTAGGGCTCTCGCCCCCAAAGCTCGCTCGGAGGTGAACAACGTCGCACAGGCGATTCGCACCGCTGAAGACCCGGAAAGCCTCCTCGCAGCCATCAACGACGGAGGGGCCGATGTGCTNGGCGTGATGGTGGAACCATCCGATGTCGAGGTGAAGCGGGTTGAACGCGAAGGATTTGCTGCTCAAACCGTTGAGGCAGAAGGTGAAAACCTGCACGTCAGCCTCGTTTTGGACATGAACGACACACCTGCCCTGCTCTCAAAGGGGATGGCTCGTGATATCGTTCGTCGCGTTCAAGCCAAACGGAAGGACCTGGACTTGGCCATCGAAGCAACCATCGATTTGGAAATTTGGCTCACCAATGCCCCTGAGATGATGCCAACCGATGAGCAATGGGTCGCCACCGAAACACGNGCTGCTGGCTGTGTGTTNCACGGTTCAACNGACCAAGCACCAAGCGATGCCGAGCAGTTTGAAGTCGACGGGACCATCGTCCAATTCACCGTGAACTGAGGTCTCTTCGTGAGGATCGTATCCCTGGTTCCCAGTTTGACNTTGACNCTTTTNGACTTCGGCTTGGACGCAAAGAGCATCGTGGGAAGGACCCCTTGGTGCATCCATCCCGCAGCCTCTGTCAACGAGGTCCCCGTTGTGGGCGGGACCAAAACACCGACCTTGTCAAAAATTGAAGCGGCGCAGCCGGACCTGGTGGTTATGGACAAGGATGAAAATCCAAAAGCGGTCTACGAATGGTGTTTAGAGCAAGGCTACAGCACCTTTGTGTGCGATGTTCGTCATCCAAGGGACGTTCCCAATATGCTACGAGCGTTGGGGGAAGCGGTCCAGTGTTCCAAGGTTGCTGAATCATTGGCATGCTCGATTGAATTGACCCTCGCCGAGGCACCTGAAATTCAAAGGCGACGGGCGCTTCCGTTGATCTGGTACAAACCACTGATGGCGGCGAACGGCACCACGTATGCAGGAAACATGCTGGCCAGTTTGGGCTATGAGGTTCCCGACATCGAGCCGGAAGGTACGGGCTACCCAGAGGTGACCCCCGAACTCATGGTTGAACATGGCATCAATGACCTCTTTCTTTCCAGTGAGCCACATGAGTTTACGCCTGAAGACGGGCAAGCGATTGAAGCGTCTTTCCGGAGCAAGGGATTTGAATCCCCGGCCATCCATTTCATCGATGGAGAAGATTTGACGTGGATGGGCAGCCACACCGATGTGGCTTTGCGCCGCCTTCGAAAACACGTCAATCGTANATGAAGAACTACNAANGATGCATCCTTCCCTCCAAAGCGACGGCTTCAAATCACGCCGGAGCGAGGGGCCANCATGCGCAGAACCCTTGCGGTGATGGCGATGGCCATGTCCATGCTGCTCGCNGGTTGCTTTGGCGACGGGAGTGGCACGGTTCCNGTCGAAGCNGAGCCTCCGCTCTTCGACTCCTATTCCCGCATTGACGCTCAACCGCATGAAGTGGAGCGCATGTTCCATACCGTGGATTTGCGGACCAATCAAACCACCAACACCACGTGGGCTGTGTTTGACGCCTCGTACGGAGGAAATTGTTGTGAACACTANCTGGCGACTGACATTGACGGCCAAATTCTGAACATCGGTGGCGAGTATCCGGTCTTTTCCGCCGACCGAGGCCACCTTTGGGACACCTACATTCCNCCTGCCCTCCCGGACGCTCAATGCCGAACCTTCGTGCCCACAAACCCCGGACAAGAAGGGCTCGGAGAAGGCAGCATCGTCCAAGCGACCAACGGCGACATCATTTCCATGTCGTGGTTCCCNTACGTNGGAGGCGANCTCAAACTCGACAAGTTCTATGCCATTTTGTACGATGAATCCGAAGGTGAATGGAAGTGGTGTTACAACCGCATTACTGAACCGTTTTACGACCGTTCATGGCAGGTTGAAGTGATTGGACCCATCAGTTCCTCCATCGGGGACGGTGAATGGGCCAGCATCGTGGTCTCCAATTTTTGGCATCAAACCCAAAACGCTGGAGGTCAAATCAGCGTGGATGGGCTCAACTACTACCCCTTCCAGTTCCCGGACCGAGATGGTGGCGACCCTTCGATCGAACTCGACTTGGACTTCACCGGNGCCGACCTCCCCGCCTACTGGGACGTGAACAAACCCCACAAGGAAATGCGGGCATTCCCTCTCCCAAGCGGCGGTCTCATTTTCCCGTCGTACTACAACAACGGCAACGCTGCTTACATGGACACCACCCTTTCATGGAATGAATTGGAGGTCCAGTTCCCCTCGGAATATTGCCAAATCGACCGCAAAGGAAGCATCCATTGTGTGGTGAACAGCGGAACGAGTTTCACGCATTACCTTTCAACCGATGGAGCCAACACCTGGTCAAACTACACCTANGGCCTCGATTCAACCGCTTCTCAAATCGAAGAATGGGAATTTCAAGCGAATGGCGAATTGGATTTGTTTGTCCTNAACGTCCGTTATCAATCCACGGAAGGTCCCGATGTGGACACCGTCTACCACGTTCGCGGATACTCGGAAGACATGTCCCCGGACACGCTGACCTACATTGGGCAAGGCGACCTTGATTCCACCTCTGGTGCCGGCAACGACATTCGCTTTGACTTTGCATCGCTTGGTATTCTCAACGATGGCGGAGTGGTGGTGGCTTACCACGATTCAACCGACCCCGACCCACTCTTCGCAGTCGAGTTGGAAATGCCCGTCTGATCAATCAACATCGGCAAACATCTCGAGGATGTCGCCGAACAAGGCCTTTGCTGCCCCTGAACTCTTCTCAACCAACCGTTTAACGATGAGTTCTGGGGTTGAACGAGCGAGGTGGTTGCGCTTCGGGGTGCGGTCGACCAGCAATTCCAGGTCCGGGCCAAGACCGCTTGCCTCAATGCCATCAACCCGCAAATCATCCCGCCCGGTTGAAGCAAGAATCGCTGGGGCAAGGTGGGTGACCAACAGCATCGAGGTGTCAGGTTGCGCTTCCGCAGCCAACAACATACCGGCAATGATTCGGGCACCAGCACCGGGTTCAGTGATGGCTTCAAGCTCGTCAGCCAGAATCAATTTGGGCGTAGGGTCGCTGACGACGGTGGCCAATTCAACCAGAGTTTGCTCGAGCGCACCGGCGCTTTGAGTTCCCCCGGCCTTGGCCAAAATGTGGAGGGCATCGACCTTACCGACACGGGCATGTTTTGCAGGGACGGGTAGACCCATGTGAGCGAGGATGCAGGCATAGGCCATGCATTCCAAGAGCGTGGTTTTCCCACCCGAGTTCGCCCCTGTAAGCAAAGCAAGGGATTGCTGGTCGCCCTTGATGGCCGCCGAGCCGAGGCCATAAGTGACGGGGTCTGGGTCGACCCCGAGCAAAACATGCCGACCTTCATCCAACCAAAGACCGTGGTCAACAAGTTCCGGCATGACACAACGGTCATGGCGTGCCCACCTGGCGATGGACAACCACTGGTCTACTTCGATGAGCCGACTGACGGCTTGTTCACAGTGAACCTTCATCGGACCGAGTTGGCGGGCAAGGTTCACGAGATGATCGGTCTTCTCAGCTTTCAATTTGGATTCGAGAGCGGCATCGATACCGTCGATGGTTCGTCGGTCAATCTTTGCCGGCCAGGCATCGGTGAACAGATCAAACGGACAACGAAGGTGAGCCGGTTCAAGGAAGGCAGCGAGGTGTTCACGGGCCTGTTGCATCGCTTCTTGAATAACATGGCCGGTGGCGTCCCTGAGTTTTCGTTGAAACGAGGTCCCGTCCGCTAAGGCTTCGAGCAGTTCGGCTCCGGAAAGCGCCATTTTAGCATCGTTCATGGCTTGTTCAACCTGTTGATTGACGTCTTCTTCGAGTTGCTTGACCGTCTTCCACAATTCGTCTTTGATGCGGGCCACCTCTTCGATTTGTGATGCATCGCCGAGCAGACCCATGGTTTCTGGAAGGGCCTCGAGAGGTTTCAATGCCTTTTCCAGTTCGTTAAACGCCACGTTGGAGGGCCAACGACCGGCCTTCATCGCCTCGATGACCGAACACACCACATCCAGTGTCCTTCGGTTGTGGGTGAACCAATCGATGGTTCGTTCAGGGAGGATGAGCGCCTCGTCAGGTGATGAACCCAGCACCAGCCAGCCGTCCGGTGCTTCCATTGGAGCGCCCGAACCCAGCCAAGAGACGGTCTTGAACACCGTGTAGTCTTTCCATGTCTCTTGGTCGGTGGGTTTGAGAACACGGCAATAGCGCTTGAGATGTTCCAAAGGTTCGGAGGAGACCACCACGCGCTCGTAGCGTTCTTGTTTTTCCTTTAAGCGTCCGAGGTGGGCCCATTCTTCCTTCCGTTCATTCAACCATTCGGAATCAAGATGCATGGCTGCACCAATGAACTGACGCCGTGGTTCTGGGTCGGCGATGGGCATCAACAAGCCCATGCGTTCTTTGGTTGCAGAACAGGAGGCGAAGGATTGGATGTGGGAGAGAAGATGTTGGTGAAGCTTCTGTGCTTCCTTGGTCGCAAGGAACGTGCCCTCCCCTCCAGCAAAGGACCGAGCAAGAGAAAGCGCCCGCTTGACGGACAGGCCTTCCACTTCCGCCAGCCGGCCTACGTCGCCCGATGCCAAGGTCGACACGACGGCTTCTTCTGAGCCAAAGTGGTCCTTCATTTTCGACGCCATTCGTTCGCTAACACCGGGAAGCGTTGTCAAAACCATGCGACCCATCGTTTGTCAAGGGCTTAAGAGGATGACCCTCGGGGGTGGCGTGAGTTGAGGATTTTCGAAGAGGGAGGTGGTTGGCACTCCATAACCTATTGAATCTCTATTCGGAAGTCAAGTTGCACAATGAAGGTTGGCTCGTACCGATGAGACTCAGAAACGACCCTTGGCGCTCGGACGCGCCGTCCTATGACCGAACATGGTCTGAAATTGAAGCGATGCTTGAATCAGCCACCAGCGAGATGAAATCACAGCATGCCAAGTACAAGTTGCGAAAAATTTCAGGTCCGAGGGAGGCAAAATACCGTGCCCTCATGAAGTTTCAACGGGCCAAGGGAATCGTGGACACCCTGCGTTGGACCCTTGGCGTTCGCGGGCAAGCCTCNCCNCTTGATGAAGGGCTGGGCGATTGAACTCAGCACGCACGCTGANCTTCGCCACCGTACTCGACCATCGGTGCTTGAAACAAGTCATCACAGGTGCGGTTGACGAGGGGGAGCGTAAGGGTGGATTGTGCCCAATTGATGGAGTAGCCACCTGCAGCGCCGGGCGAAGGAACGTAATCTCGACCGGTTTGTGAGAGGGTAATTTCAATCGAATCACCGGCGCTGATGAACACATCCATCGGCATAAATTCCATTTTTCCGACCACGGTTTGGAAGCCGATCAAGAACTCTTGACCGTCGCGACCACCCTCATGGAATCGGAAATCCATAACCGCATGGCCCAAACGCAGCCCGTTGCTATCACTCATCTCAAGGTAGCCGTGTGCACCGTTTTGGGTATGGGGGGTAACGGCGATGTGGAAACTCGGCATACCAGCGATGTAAACGTCCTCCTCAAAGGGTCCGTAGGTCATCGTGATGGTTTCGGTGGTGGTCACCATGGAAGCACCTGAAGGATTCAAATCTGCGCCCCCAATTTCCCTGTATTCGGTATCAGGGGCCGGATAGGTTGTTTCGAAGCGCCAACCGCCATGGTTGTCTTGCATCTCAACACCAAGGGTTGGTGCTCGTCCCTCTCCACGGAGGTACCAATCAAACCAATACAGCATCTCGTCAGCCCAGTCCCATCGGAGCGTGTAGGGATAAGCCTCGGCTCCTTCACCAGAAGGAAGCCCGCTGTGGCCGGATTTACGGTCGGGATAATCGTGGGCCCATTGACCGGCCAGCGTTTTGATCTCAATGCCAGCGTCCTCAATCTGTTGATGAATGGGGAAGGCCATGTGGGGGTCGACGTTCCAGTCTTGCATGCCTTGAATGAGGTAGACTGAACCGTTGTAATTCTCAACGACCCGGTCGAGGAAGGAGCGCTCGGTCCAGTAGTCATTGCCCGCATAGGTCACCATGCCACCCGAAAGGTAAGCCGCAGGTCCGTTGACGTAGCCCTCGAGGTACCCCTCGCAGAGGGTATGCGCATCCTCGCTGTCCCCATCGATGCCAAACGAACCATACACGCCGTTGTGCATGATGGCTCCACGAGCTTCCATGCTTCCGTTTCGCCACATCAATTCGTGAACGCCAATAAGGCCCGACATGGGCACGATGGTGGCGAGGTGGGGATTGCCGAAGGTTGCCGCTTGCCATGGCGTTGAACCGTCATAGGATTTACCGATGAGGCCAACGTTGCCGTTTGACCATGCTTGTGTTCCAAGCCATGTCACCGCAGCATCGATACCGCGCTGTTCATCGGTGCCCATCAGGTCCATGCAATGGTTGGATTCACCGGTGCCAAAGACCGAGACTTGGGCCACGCCATACCCGTGAGGGACATAGTTCTCAATGAGCATCTTTCCAAGGCGGTCGGCTGGTGTCAAGGCGTCAACGTCACCGTCGTTGTAGTACGGGCCAACCTCGGCGATGACAGGAACCTGGCAGGAGGGGTCAAGGGATTCACTTTCCCAATCGCACCCTTCAATGACGGGTAGCCANAGTCCAAGGTGAACTTCGGCGTCGCCGGTCAAGCCTGCGCCACCGTCGGCGGCGGTGATGGTCGGGACGGGCACGTAAACCGAACGAACGTCATCGAGGGCATAAGACCCGTTCTGACTCACACGGGCATAGATGTCCTGATCGTCGTAGACAAGNTCGGAGCGGTCCCACGGTTCTGGATAGACATTGTCCTCGGACTCGTCCATGTTTTCAACGGGATCCTCACCAAAACATCCGGCAAGCATGCTGGTCGAGAAGAGCAGCACCACCAACACGGGCTTGAGGTCCATGTTGTCAATGGGTGCAAAGGCTTGATTTGAACCAATCGGAGCCGTGTGTTTCACTCGCCGTCAGCGTTGTCGCCGGATTCGGCCTTTTGAGCAGCCAATTCTGCTCGGACTTCGTCCATGTCAAGTTCTTGCAACTTGCCAATCAAATCGGTCAAGGCGTCTTCGGGAAGGGCACCGGGTTGCATAAACACCCCAATGCCTTCCTTGAACGCAATCGTGGTCGGTATGGAGCGGATGCCAAACATGCCGGCCAAGCCTTGTTGCTCTTCGGTGTTGATCTTTCCAAACACGACGTCGGGGAAAGCCTCCGAAACACGCTCGTAAACGGGGCCGTAGGCTTTGCAAGGACCGCACCACTCGGCCCAAAAGTCGAGGATGACGAGTTCGTTGTTTTCGATGGTTTCTGCGAAGATGGGTTCGCTGAGGTCTAGGGTCGCCATGAACAGAACGGGGACATTCCGCCTTTTTGAAGCCATGTGATAGCCAAGGGCCGGAGGAACGCGCTTATCACCCGTCAATTCCTGCGCTAACCATGAGCCGCCGATTGACCCTTGCTTTGCTTATCGTCGCCCTCTTCCTGGGCCAAAGTGCAAACACGGTTTTGCTCGAGGAAACTGCACCCCTAAACGAGACTGGGGCTCGAAACGTTGATGTCCGAATCAGTGAGATTCTGGTCTCGGCTTCCTCCGAAGATTACAACGGCACCGACTGGAACAACGACGGCGACATTGGCTCGGTATCGGACCAGTTCATTGAATTGTGGAACGCTGGGACCGAACCGGTCGATGTCTCGGACTGGCTTCTTGATGACATGGCAGGAGGAGGCTCTGCACCGTGCCGCCTTGCATGGAACACCACCATTGAAGCGGATGGCTACATCGTTATTTTCCGAGCCAGTTCCCGAATTGAACTTGATTATTGGGACGGCGACACCGCCACGATTTCGGACAGCGCAGGAAACGTCGTCGACACCCTCTCGTACCCTGGCGAAGACTCGTGGTGGGACACCTCCTACCTCAAGAGCGCCAGCGGCAACGTCTCCAAGGTCTCCCCGCCCACACCGGGATGGGGCGACAGCGAAACGCATGCGTTCGCCCAAAACATGGTTCGATGCTATGGCCTCAACGACAACGTACATTCTGGAGCGTACGTGCTCAAGGGTCGAATTGTACCCATGACCGGTGAAGCCGATGTCATCAACGACGGTCATGTCTTGGTCAAAGACGGCATGATTGAGGCTGTTTGGGAAAACGACGTTCCCTCTGACATCCAACTTACCAACGTGCCCGTGCTTGAAACCAACGGCACCATCTATCCGGGTTTGCTCGACCTCCACAACCACCTCCATTACAACCAAGCACCACTTTGGGACATGACGCCGCACCTGTCCGAAAACAACCGCAACGCATGGGGCGGCTACAACAATCGGTACGAGTGGAAAAACCACCCTGATTACAGCGAGCAAGTCACCAAACCGAAAATGTTGGTTCACTCAGGACCGTACTGGAACATGGAATCTGAAGCCATGAAGTACATCGAAATGAAATCCTTGGTCGGCGGAGCCACCGCAGCCCAAGGTGGACCGAGCAATCCCGATGACAGCTATGCCACCGTGCTTTCGAGGAACATTGAGGATTACAATTTTGGCAGGGACGAGATTCATACCAAGGTAACCGAACTCACCTCGGATTACGTCGGCAATCACATCAAAACAGGCAATGCGAGCGGTGAATTGGACGCATGGTTCATCCACATCGCCGAAGGCGTGGACGAGCGAAGCCGAGCCGAATTTGACATTCTGGTTCAAAACAACCTGTTGGTCGGTGAATTGGTGTTGATCCACGGCGTTGCTCTCGGCGCACAAGAATTCAGGCAAATGGCAGACGTCGGCGCCACCCTGGTTTGGTCGCCCCTGTCCAACCTCTTGCTCTACGGCCAAACCGCCGACATCGCCGCAGCAAAGGAAGCTGGTGTCCACATCACCCTGGCCCCGGATTGGGCGCCTTCAGGTTCAAAATCCCCGCTTCATGAACTCAAGGTCGCCGACCTTTGGGACGATGAGATGCTTGGAGACATCTTCACCGATTACGAATTGGTGGACATGGTCACCGCCGGTGCCGCCGAGGCAACAAACTGGGACAACGAAGTCGGCACCATTGCTCCAGGCATGGTCGCCGACCTTGTCGTGGTCGACAACATTCATGCCAACCCCTATCGAAACCTCATCAACGCCATTGACCCCGATGTCCGTTTGACCATCGTCGGAGGACTCGCTGTTTACGGGGATACCGACATCATGACCGGTCTAAAGGGGGCAGACAACGAGCCGGCTGGCAAGTTCGGCAAAGCGGTTGACGTCACCTTCCTCGCCGCCCCAGAAGGGGCACAAACATGGGCCAGCATCGTGGAAAACCTGACCATGGCCATGCGCTTTGATGTGGAGGAAATGACCGCCGCCTTCGGCGATGCCAACGACTTTGACAGCGTCACTCGAGGCATGAGCCACGTGGGTTTGGACCCGTGGTACACCTATGGCGATGAGCGCTACTTCAACGTCCTCAACGGCTCGGGAACGGCCAATGTACACATTGAGATGTCGTTGCTTTATGACCGATATTATGACCGGGCGGAAAACCTTCCCGCCATCACGGAATTTGATGTGATTGAGGAGCCAGAACCTGAACCCTGTGCTGATGGAAGCATGCCACCTTGCGCTTCCACCAACCCCGATAACGGCGGAGACAACACCGGCGACCAGACAACGGAACCAACCAATTCGACGGACGACAACAGTGACACAAACAGCGGAAACAACGGTCAAACCACCGTTCCTGTTGACACATCACTGGCAGAAGAGGAAGACGTTGAAAGCGCAGCGCTGATGCTGTTCTTCGGTTTGGTCATCGTTTTGCTCGCAGCGTTGTACTTTGTCTCCCGTGGAGGCGAAGATGCCCTGGCAGCTGAAGTTCAAATCGAAAANATGTGGGACGAACAAGAAGCCGCNGCGAAGAGTGCCGAAACTTTCGTTCCTGCTCCTCCACCCATGGCCCCGCCCGCAGAAGAAAGCGAGTGATCAGGACAAATCCCACTCAGGCCCGGAGGCCGTGTCCGTCACGACCACGCCCAACTCGTTGAGTTGATCACGAATGCTGTCAGCCAATGGCCAATCCTTGTTCGCTCTCGCTTCGGCTCGTTGAACCAAAAGGGCCTCAACCTGGTCAGCAATTTCGGCCTTTCGCGGGTCTTCCTCTGGCTCGGCCAAGGCAACCTCTTGCGACGGAAGAACACCAAGAACGCGCCCTGCCGTTTCCTCCAGGAGGTCAACCGAGTAATGGGCAAAAGCACTGCGGTCGGCTTCATCGAGGTCCATCGTCATGGTTTTGCTGATGTCTCGAACCATGCCGAGCACCTTCGCAACCGCTTCCCGTGAGTTGAAATCATCGTCCATGGCCTTGGCGAAACCTTCACCCATCTTCTCAAGCATGCCCAAGGAGCGAGCCAGAGGTTGAGATGATGTGATTTCGGGTTGAGGGAGAGCAACGGGCGTACCGTCTCCCCGTGCCTTGAGCGCGTTGACATAACATTCAAGCAAACGGTTGTAATTTCGTTCAGCATCGTTGAGCAAGGCCTCGTTCATATCGATGGGTGAGCGGTAATGGGCGTTGATGAGCGCAAAGCGAAGCACCATGGCGTCAACCTTGGTGAGAATGTCGCGAATGGTCCAAAAATTGCCGAGGGATTTGCTCATCTTTTCCCCGTCAATGTTGACAAAGCCATTGTGAAGCCAATGGTGAACAACGGGAGAGTGCCCGGTATGGCACTCTCCTTGACAGATTTCCGCCTCGTGGTGGGGGAATCGTAGGTCGTGCCCTCCGCCGTGAATATCGAACTCCTTCCCGAAGTAATCCATCGACATCGCTGTGCATTCAATGTGCCAACCCGGCCTTCCGGGCCCCCATGGTGAGTCCCATGTCGGCTCCTCGGGTTTGGCTGCTTTCCACAAAGCGAAGTCCTTGTGGTCGCGCTTGCCCGAGCCGGTATCGCCCACACGACCACCTGCTCCTGAACGAACAGCATCGATGGATTGCCCCGTCAATTGACCGTACTTTTCAGGCGCAGATTCCACATCAAAATAGACGCCGTCATCGGCCACATAGGCGTGCTCCTTGTCGATGAGGTCTTGCGTGATGCGAATCATATCGTCCACGTACTCCGTACAACGAGGGTAATCATCGGCCCGGAGGATGTTCAGCGCATCCATGTCTTCGTAGTAGGTCTGGATGTTTTGGTCAACCAGCGCTTTCCAATCTCCGTTGAGTTCGTTGGCTCGTGCTATGATTTTGTCGTCAATGTCGGTGAAATTTTGGACGTAGTGAACATCGTACCCACTCGCTTCCAGCCACCGATGAATCAAGTCAAAGGCGAGGTAACAGCGCGCATGGCCAAGATGACAGCGGTCGTACACGGTTACCCCACAAACGTACATCGAGACCTTTCCGGGTTCAAGAGTGGTGAAATTCACCTTTTCTCTTCGACGAGTGTCGTGCAGGCGGATGGGCATGGGCTTCATGGTGGGCTGTAATGGGTTGCACTTGAAGGTTCATACGGGACAGGGGAGTGGCGGCGTGTATGGGCGATGAGGGACCAAAGCGCATCTTCGTCTCGGGCGTCAACGGACACATTGGAAATCACATCGTCAGGGATCTGTTGGAACATGGCTACATGGTCCGCGGTTCGGTTCGGGACCTCAACGACCCGATGAAAACTGAACATGTCCTGGCGCATGCAAGCGACCTGGGTTGCGAAAACCGCCTCGAGTTGGTTGAGGGAGATGTGCTCGATGCTGACGGTTGGGCCAGCAAAATGGAAGGGTGCGATGGCCTGTTTCATACCGCTACCATCTATTCGACGCGAGGCACGGCCACCGAGATTTTGGATACCGCCAACAAAGGAACGAGTCATCTGCTCCATGCGGCGGCAGAAGCAGGAATCCAACGCGTGGTCTACACCTCAAGCACAGCAGCGATTGGGACGGCACCAAAAGGTGGAGTGAAGGATGAGTCAGTATGGAACACCGATGCCTCGCTGCCCTACACCGTGGCGAAGACCCAATCCGAGCACTTGGCATGGAAGCTCGCTGATGAACTCAACCTTGACCTCCGCGTTATCAACCCCACGGCGGTGTTGGGAGGAGGCTTTGTCCGCCCAACACCAAGCGTTGATTTCTTTCAGGACGCCATCGCAGGGAAATACCCGGTCGTCCCCAAATTCCCAATGTCCGTCGTTCACGTTCGAGACGTTGCCCGTGCTCATCGACGAGCCTACGAAGTGGACGANGCCGAGGGCAGATTCATTCTGGCCCCGCACGTCAACCTNAGCTTGGCCACCATTTGCAAGCGAATACGAACGCTGAACCCATCAACCAAGGCACCAAGGTTCAGCCTCCCCAACGTGCTGGTCCCGGTAGCGGTGTTCCAAGATTGGCTCGGTGGAAAGTTTGGACGCCCTCGCTACCTCACTCGGGCCGTCGCGAAGAACATGATGGGCGGGGACACCAATTACTCAAGTGCCAAAGCAGAGAAAGTGTTGGGCATGGAATGGGAGGACTTTGACACATGCATCCAAGATACGGTCGACGTCTTCCTCTAACCACTCTGCAAGGCCTGCGCTTGGGTCGGGCGAGTTACCTCATNCCCACGGTCACGATTGTTCTCGCCATGCTCCTTCATGGCGTNGACGGTCCCCGAGCGATTCCTTTCTTCATTTCAGAAGCAGACCATCCCGGCGTGCAAGACGCCGTGTTTACCATTGGATTGACGGTGAGTGGCTTCGTTCAAATGGCCTACGCATGGCACCTCTACCACACGCTCGAAGTTGAGCGCCCAAGGCTTTGGTTCGTAGCGACCTTGACGGGGATGTTGGCGGCAACCAACACCGTCCTGGTCAGCATGTATGACATGTACGACTTCATCAATCCACACATTTTGACAGCCATGCTNGCCTTTGGAGGAGGANTTCTGTGGGCATTCTTAGCCGGTTACGCCCTCGGTTCAAAAGCGACGAACGAAGGCCGGCGCCTTCGACGNGCAGGATTTGCCATGGCGGCCATCGGTTTTCTGGTCATGATCGTCGCCTTTGAAAACGCTTCCAATGCGATTGACCCGACCGGATTAACCACCGTGGAATTCCTCAACCAAGCACAAGAGGGCATTCGTATCGCCGCCCCAGCAGAATATGTCCTCGTGGCTGGATTGATGATTTGTCTGGCCTCCTTTCGCTTTGAATTGTTGGCCACAGAAAACCAAGCAGNACCCGACCATCAAACGGCGACCGTGTTGACCGATTCGACCCCTTAGGGTGAACGCAAGGCNAAAATTTCGTCAGGAACGGTATAGGTGTACCTCGATTCGTGNCCNACCAAGGTCAACGACGAACCATCGCTCTCGAAGGAGACATGAGTGAACCTGCTCTGGATGGCGTGCAAGGGCATGTTGGCGACCAAAGCTCCCTCTTTGGTGATGGCAATGCCGGTTGGGACTGAAGGGGNGCNCGAACGGTACTNAAGNANCTCTTCGTCAATGTGGACTTCGCCAAGGCCGTGGAACATGCGTTCGAAAGCCATTGAAATGGCCAACCAGTCTTCGCTGAACAACAGGCCCATNCACGCTTCCTTCCGTCGACCTGTTTAGGACTTTTTGATGCCGCCNAATTCAGCCCTCAGGTTGGGTTGGGAGGCGGGTGGATGCCATGGACAGGACCTTTTCGTCAAGGGAGGAGATGGGTACTTCCGAACGGGGAGTTCCGTGGNGGGACCCACCATCGGTCTTGAGAAACACATGAACGGTCATCCTTCGGTGGCTGAGAAGATGCTCAACGGTNCCGCATGGCAGCCAATCGGGTTCGGCCGACGAAACCTCACCTTCATGGTAGGTTGGGCCCCAAAGCCCAGCAAACATCCCCGACAACGGGCGCTGGTGCAAGACAGGGTGGCCGTCNGCGGCGAATTCAACAACCGTGTACAGCGAGACGGCTNTCACTCGACTCTTGCGAGGGGTTGGAAAGCGCTCGGGTTCGTTCGTACCCCGGCAGGTGGAACGGAGAGGACAAGATTNGCAATTCACCCGCTTCGGAGTGCACACCGTGGCTCCCAATTCCATCAAGGCTTGATTCCAGTCGCCTGGACGTTCATGAGTCAACGCTGAGTCTGCCCACGTTTGCACGGCTTTCNGCGGGGGGTTGGGTTGGGCGGTGTGGCGTGCCATCACTCGGCGTATGTTCCCGTCAACGCAAGCAACTGGCTGGTCAAAAGCAATGCTTGCCACCGCCGCTGCGGTGTAAGGGCCAATCCCCGGGAGAGAAAGGAGGTGGTCGTAGGTCTCCGGTAGTTTCCCGTTAAATCCTCCTTGATCGCTGGGNAGCACCACGAGCTGACTCAACGCATGGAGCCGACGAGCACGGCTGTAGTAACCNGCTCCTTCCCAAGCTTTGAGGACAGCATCAACCTCTGAGGTCGCCANGGATTCAATCGTCGGGAAGGNCTCCACCATGCGCTGCCAATACACCCTTCCTCGGCTGACCTGTGTCTGCTGGAGAAGTATCTCACTGAGAAGAATGGCCCACGGGTCGCGGGTCTGGCGCCACGGCAAGTCGCGTTGGTGGTCATCGTACCAAGCCAGCAAATCCCGCTGGTCGTTGGAAGAAAGCACGCCTCTACCTCAGGCTTCAGCAGGTTCTGATGCGGTTTCTGCCGCCGCTTTCTGGGCCTCGATTTTGGCATCGTTGGCCTTGATTTGTTCCCAGACCAATTCAGCCACGTCCTTGACTTGCATCTCAGCTCCAATGGCGCTCAGGCCGTCGGTGACCATGGTTGAACAGAATGGACAACCAACGGCAACGGTGTCAGCACCGGTGGCAGCCAGTTCCTTTGAGCGAATCACGTTGACCCGGTCGTAACCATCGTCGACGTGCTCTTCCATCCACATTTGTGCACCGCCTGCACCGCAACAGAAGGATTCACGCCCGTGGCGCTCTGGCTCAACGTCAACACCGCCAATGGCGTTGCGCGGCGCCTCCAATTCACCACCGATACGGCCGAGGTAACAGGGGTCATGGAAGGTGACGGAGCCATCGTGTTTGGGCTCTGGTAACTTCCCTTCGGCTTGCAAATGGTTGATGAGTTGGGAGTGGTGCATGACTTCGATGTCTTCGCCACCGTAGTCCTTGTATTCCTTTCCAAGCGTGTGGAAACAGTGTGGGCAAGAAGCGACGATCTTCTTGACGCCAATCTCCTCAAAGGTTGACAGATTGGTCTCGGCAAGCATTTGGAAGAGGTATTCGTTTCCAGCTCGGCGGGCTGCATCACCGGTGCACCCCTCCTGCATACCGAGGATGCCGACATCAAGGCCAGCTTCCTTCATGATGCTGATGGTGTCCCTTGCCACCTTTTTGTTGCGTTCGTCAAACGAGGCAGCGCAACCGGCGAAGTAGATGTATTCGGCTGGTTCGGCAACCTTGACGTCCAAGCCCTCAGCCCAGTCTCCCCGCTCGTGAGCTGGCAGGCCGTAGGGGTTGGAGTCGGACTCGAGGTTCTCGATGGTGGCCATGAG
This sequence comes from Methanobacteriota archaeon, assembly GCA_002714305.1. GTDB lineage: Archaea > Thermoplasmatota > Poseidoniia > Poseidoniales > Poseidoniaceae > Poseidonia. Next base: position 29,886 of record PAWY01000025.1, read on the forward strand.
CGGCATGACGGTGTCCTCTACGCTCTCGTCAAACTCCATTCGCTCCATCATGAGATGGCGGCGAGCATCGGTCAGCTTTGGCACGTGGTCAATGTAGATTGGACAGGCTTCAACACATGCGTGACAGGTCGTGCAGGCCCAAATGGCCCCCTCGCCGAACCGAGCAATGATGTCTTCTTCGGGTGCTTCGTCAGCGAAGAGCGTCGTGGCGTTGTCGTTGGCATAGTGGCGTACATCGTGAATGATTTGCATTGGATTGAGGTCTTTTCCGCTGGCGTAGGCGGGGCAGACATCCTGACAGCGAGCGCAGGAGGTGCATGCCCATCCGTCGATGAGATCCCTCCATGTGAAATCGGTGTAGTTGACGGCACCGAAGGACTCGAGGTCAAGTTCGTCCAGCAGCACAGCCTTGCCGTCATCCCCACGTGCCAAAGGCTCCATGGTGGCCATTGGACGGAGGTCGTGGAAGAAGACGTTTGGGAACGCCATCACCAGGTGCATGTGCTTGGACAACGGGATGAGGAACAAGAACACACAGATGGCCAGCATGTGGGCCCAATAGGCGGCGATGACGACACTGGTTGAGGGGACCAACGTTGAGGCCACCCAAGCACCGATGGGCTCCCAGGTGGCGGAGACGGTTGCTTCACCGGCTTCAACCACGAAGGAGGTCGTGGTGATGGTCATGATGAGAAGGAGGATGACGTTGCCTTCAAGTTGGGACTTGCCCTTCAGTTTCTCAGGCGTGAAGACCAGGCGACGAATCAGCGCAAGAACACAACCGAGAAAGGCGATGGTGTATCCTACTTCAACGACGAGGTTCCATGGCCCCCAAAGCAAGTCGGGAAGGATTTTCTGAGAAAATTGGTTGCCGCTGGCCAAGTCAAACATGTCGGTGGAGAGCATGAGAAAGCCCCAAAACATCAGCACGTGAATGCCGCCAGCCACACGGTCTTTGAGCACCTTCTTTTGTCCAAGCCAGCCGGTGAGGACTTCGGAGACTCGATTGCCCCAATTATCAAACCGGTTCTCTGGCTTTCCTTTCAAGACGAGTCGGGTCGCTTTGATGACCTGGTAAGCGAAGAACCCACCAGAAACACCAAACAGGACCAACAAAATGGCCCATCCGGGAATGGGCCCGTAGTCCAAAAACAGGGGGTGTTCCACCATTCTCACCGCTTTGGCGTGTTGCCGCCATCAATCCGAGGCATAGGGGCACTTTCAAACCACCGTCAAAACTCACTTGATTTTGACCACTGTGCAAGAAGGAATATGAAGCCGTGCCCACTCATAGCAGCATGGGTGAGGAGCCGACGCTTGTGGTGGCGAGCGCCCCCGGGAAGTGCATCCTCTTTGGAGAGCACGCCGTGGTTTACGGGCAACCAGCCGTGGCCGTGGCCATCGAACAGCGGTTGACCGTTTCGATGACGCCTGCAAGCTCATGGAGCGTTGATGGAAGCGCCCTCGACGAAAACAAACATCCACACATCATGATGCTCAAGGACATCTGGCTCAACGAAGCACCGCCCATGGCCCTCCACATTTCCGGGGACATTCCGCGGGCCTCTGGCCTTGGGTCAAGTGCTGCGTTAAGTTCAGCGGTTGGTGCCGCGATGCATCACCTCGCCCACCCTGAGAAAGGCATTGACCGGGACGGATTGAGCGCTCTGGCCCACCGGGCAGAAGCGCACGCCCAAGGCGGACGAGCATCGCCCATGGACGCTTCGACCAGCGTGGAAGGAGGCGTGGTGGTGCTGTCCGACC
>PAWY01000026.1 GCA_002714305.1 Methanobacteriota archaeon
CCAAGAACGAGGGCTAAAAATCCAAATCCGATGGTCACGTAGTGAGCCCGATGCCACTCACTTCTCAGCAATTTCCATTGAAAGACCAGTTCTTTGCGAACGGTGTTGATGGAATCGGCCATCGGTAGATGGTTGGGGAGAGGCTTGGCCAAGGTGATGTCCACCATGCGAAACGGAAGGTCCGAACTGGTCGTTTGAGGTCCGGCCTCAACACCCGTTTCCTCGCCCATGGTCCAACGGTAGAGGTCGCCCCTTTGAGTCCTTTCGCTTTCTTCGTTACACTTGTGCTTTCCAGAGGGTGATGGTTAAACGAAGAGTGGGGGTCGGGGAGGTTAGAGCCGAGATCGCATAGCCTGGTAGTGCGCGCGACTGGAAATCGCGTGGGCCTGTTCCCTCGGGAGTTCAAATCTCTCTCTCGGCGCCACAACCGCAACCTCCATGACACGACGGAAGTTGGTGCATCTCATGGAGCAGGAAGAACACGTTCACCATCGGCGGTGGGCGTTGGTCTTCGTTCTCGGAATCCTCCTTCATGTGTACGCTGCTTTTCACAGCGACCTTGGCTTGGATTCCCACGTCCGACTTAACGCATTGAACGATGAGTCATCCAATGGTCAATCTTTGTCATGGGGTTCGCCGCGCATCAGCGGTTCATCCAGCGTCAATTCCAGTGCCGTTTACGACGGCTACATCCCGCCTTGGAACACCAGCGAGGCAGCGATGAAAATTACGGCCATTGCCTCATTGGTATTGGTCGCTGTTGTGGTATCGAGCCGCCCTCGGGATCAATCTTCATCCGTTCGTTTTGAACCGTTATGGGGGGCTTTATTGATGCTGAGTCCCGTTTTCATGTTTTCGACCAGCAGGGGATACGACGAGGCGCCGCTTACCCTTTTGATGGGGCTTGGCGTGCTTGGATTCTGGTTCAATCGTGGTGAATCCATGGCCCATCAGCGACTCAATGGTCGGCTCATGGCCACCTCGGTGTTGTTGGTCATGATCTGGAAAGGATTCTCACCGGTTTCTTCACTCATGGTTTGGTTGGTCATGATCATCCTCACGGAGGCATGGATTGTGTTACATCGTTCGGGCGCGTACACCGGTGATGATCAATTCCTAGGTAACCCTTGGTCAGTGGGATTTTTGACGTTCTTCATGGTGTACTTTGGCATCGCAATTGTTGGGTTCATGTCCACAACAGGCACCTTCTCAATCATTAGCGAGCGACCGCTCCACTTCGTTATCGCCTCGGTTTTTGCCATGTTCGATGCGGTGGTTTTGTATTTGTTGTTGGGATGCCTTCTTTGGCCGTTCTTTGTGACTCGTTGGAGGCGTTTGCGGTCAGCCCGTGGACCCGGTTTGACCATGCTTGTGGCCTACATCAGTGCTCTCTTGGCCGGACTTGTCGCTTACATTGCTTCCCTCTGGACGCTGGAGGCATCGCTCTGGAACATGAGTTTGGCCAATGTCATGGTTGTACTGGGCAATAACGGAAGGTACGCCACCTTGATCTTGATACCGGTGGCGGCGTTGCTACGCTGGGGTGATTCAGCCGACAACACCGAGCCTCGGGTCGATGCAAATCATTCATTTCGCGCCATCGTTCTTGTTCTACCNTTCCTGTTGTTCACCACCTTGGTNGGTCATCAAATTTGGTCCGAAGANGCAGGCGAACTCTTGCTTCAATCGTGGGATGAGGATGACGATACTTTNCTCCTNGTGGCACCAGAATCCATGGCAATTCACCATTTATACGTCCTCAAAACGAACCTCGACCTCGATGGGTCAACCGGTGTCAATGGTCTGTGGGTGACTCCGGGTGATGCACCGAATTTGATTGGACAACATGCGGCTACGATTGATTATGTCCTCCTCGCACCTGGGACAACGCTCGATGCAAACATCTCGTCGTGGGTTTTGATTGATTCACGAGAGGTTCCAGTCTCCGTTCCTGGGGGCATACAGGATGGCGCTTGGTCATTGTACCGTCTGTCGGTGTGATGTCTTGATTCGCGAAGCGATTATATCCGCTTGGCTGGTGGCCCGACCACTGCCACCGTGGCTTAGGGGTATAGCACCTCATTGGTAATGAGGAGGTCGCGAGTTCAAATCTCGCCGGTGGCTCCAGNATCCGCTTCTTTCATCCACGAAGGAAAGACCATTTCGGGNTNAATTTGACCTCAATGTATAAGAAGCGATTTTTCAAAGTTCACCATGAGAAGGCAACTTCTCAGATGGGATGCCGATGGAGCGTAAGCAACAAACAGAAGACATGCAACGACGGGTGAAGGACCTCCAACACCAAGTCGACGAATTGAAAGAACTCGTCAACACACTGCTCAGTGTGATTGTCGAAGAACCCGATGGTGTTCACAGCGGTGCGGCACCAACCATACCCGGTCAGGGCATGATGCAAGTTTGCATGTGATCATCCTTTGATGACAGCAAGCGGGTTCATCCGNGCTACGGGTCGAGCGAGTCCNGCTTCAGCCGTCAATCGAATGACTTCATCGACGTCTTTGTAGGCATCAGGTGCTTCNTCCGCAAGGACGTTTGGCGTGGANGCGTGGACACGTACACCCCGTTGCTCAAGGCTGCGTTTCANCGCCTTTCCATCAAGCGTTTTCTTGGCCTGGCTGCGAGAGAGTGCTCTTCCCGCTCCGTGACAAGATGAGCCAAAGGCCTGATTGCTTCCTTTGGTCGAACCCGCCATGATCCANGACCCATTGCCCATNTCNCCAGGGACAATCACGGGTTGCCCTGTGGCCGCAAATTGAGGTCCTATGTCGGGATGGTCTCCNCCAAAGGCGCGAGTNGCACCTTTTCGATGCACCATGCAAGAGCAATTTTTACCGTGAACAACATGGTTTTCGGCCTTCGCGATGTTGTGAGCAACATCGTAAAGGGTCCTTGCTTCACCGTCACAACCCATCTCCAATTTCAACACCGTACGCAAACGGTCTGCAAGAACCGCTCGATTTGCAAAAGCAAAGTTCGCAGCAGCGTTCATNGCATCCAGATATGCCTGTCCTTCTCTTGAATGAACGGGCGCCGAAGCCAATTGTCGGTCCGGCAGCGTGTAATCCCACTGTTCATTGTACCATCCACCGTTTTGTTGNTTGTAAGTGGATTCGAGATTTCTCACATGGTCCGTGCAAACCTGATGGCCCAGTCCTCTGCTCCCGGAATGGATCATCGCCACCACTTGGTCATCGTACAAGCCCCACGCTGAGGCGGTGGCTTCGTCAACCACTTNTCCAACNGTCTGCAATTCTANGAAGTGATTGCCGCTGCCCAACGTTCCCAGNGACCGCATGCCNCGCTCNAGAGCACGTTGTGAAAGCGATGCCTCTTCGGTTTCCATCAATCCTTGAGATTCAAGGTGTGTCAAATCTTCATGGAGTCCATGACCNAGATCGGCCGCAGCGTGGGCGCCCCGTTGGAGAATATCGTTCAGGTCCTTTCTGCTGATGTCGACACCACCTTTNCCTGAACCGCCAGCTGGTATGCGGCCTGCCAGACGACCGGCCAATTTCTTGAGGTTAGGTATGTCTTGAGCCGTAGCGTCAAGAGCGAGAAAACGAACCCCGCAATTGATGTCAAACCCGACTCCACCCGGTGAGATGGCNCCTCCCATCTCGCCATGTTCCATGTCGGTTGCGACNACNCCACCAATGGGGAAGCCATAGCCGTAATGCCAATCTGCCATCGCCCAAGCTTCGCCTACAATTCCTGGCAGGGAGGCGGTGTTGATNAGTTGCTCTGGACCTCGGTCGTCGGCATGACGTTGGACGTGGGCAGCATCGGTAATGAGACGAGCATCGGTCTTCATGTCTCCATGAGCATGGATGCGCATGGTACCGTCACCTTCGTCGACGAGGTGCCGGCGCCACTCAGGTTCCATGACNACGGGTCATGACCGTTGGATTTGAGGCTTTTCTTCATCNCNTGGCCAAGGTTATCANCACAGCCTTGAAGGGGGGCCTCTGCTTGGACGGTTTGTTCAACTCNNGAGGTTCTTTCCATGTCGCTCCCGCCAATTGACCTGGATGTGTTCCACCAAAANGGGTATGTGCGGAAACAATGCCGTGTGACCTCGCTGTGGTTTTGGACCTCAGANCCNCAACGTGAAACNTGTGGAGATACCTCNGAAGACGAGTACACNTTCATNGGCGCACCGCTCATTGGAGGTTTTGAACAACGNGGNAAAGCCCTCAAGGATGCCATGCGAGANGCGTTTCTTGGTTTCTTTGANGNTGNAGAGCACACACGAATTGACCCCTACCCCGTCTTGGCACGGTGGCGAGATGATATCCATTTGACCATCGCATCCATTGCAGATTTCCAACCNCANGTCACNTCCGGTGCCGTTGAACCACCCGCCAATCCACTCACGGTTTCACAGCCGTGCATCAGGCTGACCGATGTTGACGCCGTCGGTCGTTCNGGGCGCCATCTTACCACNTTTGAAATGATGGCACATCANGTGTTTAATCGCCCAGATGAAGGGCTCGAATTGTATTGGATGGAAACCTGTGTTGAGCATTGTCANCGAATGCTGACNGAGACTTTTGGTATTGCCTCCAANGAAATCACCTACGTNGAAAATCCATGGTGTGGTGGTGGCAANGCTGGGGCGGCCGTCGAGGTCATCGTTGGCGGCCTTGAACTGGCGACGCTCGTCTTCATGGACATGGAGGAGCATCCCGANGGTGATGTTGAATTGAAGGGCGACCGTTATCGAACNATGCCNCTTCAAATCATTGACACCGGCTACGGGTTGGAACGGTTTTGTTGGGCTGCAGCAGGAACGCCCACGATTTACGAAGCCATCTATCCTGAAACGGTGGATTGGCTGAAACAACTCTCCGGTTTTGACACGGTTGCCCAACAGTGGCCATCGTTGGATTTGGATCAACTCCTGAGTGAAATGTCNCGATTGAATGGAATCATGAACATCGAGGCAGGGGTTGACGGAGAGAANNTGCTCAACCTTTTCCTTTCNAAACTGAACGAGCGAGGGATTGAAATCACCGGTGAACAATTCTCGTCCGTCACCGAGCCCCTTGCCAACATTTACGCCATTCCAGACCACCTNCANGCCCTGTGNAACATGCTTGGAGATGGTTTGGTGCCATCCAATGCCAAGGCAGGNTANTTGGCNAGAATGCTCGCACGTCGTGTACTTCGAATGCGNGATGAACTTGGGATTGANGTGCCGCTCTCTGATTTGGCAACCCACCACTTGGACGTGAACCTTGGNGGCCTCTTGAACAAACAAACCCGAGANGGGCTTCTCACGATTTGTNCCCTCGAAGAAGACCGCTACGCTGAGATGTTGCGAAAGGGCACCAACGTCATTCAAACTCAACTCAAGAGCCTTCCGAAGGACAGCGAATCCATCCCCGATGAACACTTGTTCACGATGAATGATTCTCACGGACTGGCGCCTGACATGGNCATCACCCTCGCGCGGGCCGCTGGATGGAGCACGGTNACGCTTCGAACNGGCTTTTCGGCGGAGATGGCTGAACGCCATGCTCGTATGGCAAAAGAGGCTGCGATGGTCTCNGCAGACGCCTCCTCCAGCCTTGACACCTCAGCTTTTCCTGCGACCGAGCCAATGTACTACTCGGCGGTCTATCAGCNAACGTTTGATGCTCAGGTGCTTGGTTGCATGGATTCCAANGAACNAGGTCCGGATGGCTCAACACATGCCATCGTCCTCAACACCACCTTGTTCTATCCCGAAGGTGGAGGCCAAGAAGGCGACCGNGGAACGCTCACTCAAGGCGATGTTTCCTTTTCGGTGCTGGATACGCAAAAGTTTGGTGAGGTCATTGTCCACTTCACTGACGGTCCCTTGGAGGAGGGAAAAGATGTGCAAGGTNCGCTGGATTGGATNCGTCGTAAACAACTCATGGACCACCANACAGCCGTCCATATTGTCGGTGGAGCAGCCCGCCGACTGCTCGGCCCCCACATCTTCCAAGCGGGNTCCCATCTCTCGNTGGAAAGTGGTCGATTGGACATCACGCATTTCCATCGTTTGACCCGTGCTCAACTCGATGCTATGGAAGACATGGCCAATGAGGTGTTGAGCGATGTNCGGGCAACGGAAAAAACGGAATTGAACCGGAAAGATGCCGACCTCATCCACGGATTTGACCTCTACCAGGGAGGTGCTCCTAAGGGCAATTCAATCCGCATCCTCAAAATCGCTGACCATGACATCCAAGCGTGCGGTGGTACGCACCATGACGAACNTGGGCAGATTGGNTCCATCCGCATCGTGAGGTCNTCAGCCGTGCAAGACGGTGTCGAACGTTTGCACATCGTTGCAGGCAATGCTGCCCTCACGTATGCNCGGTCGCANGATGCCTTGGTGCGTGCATCAAGCGAAGTGTTTGGTGTCCACGCCGACGACCTGCCCAAAGCCGCCACACGTTTCTTCAAAGAATGGAAGGAACAGCGAAAACTCATCGAACAATTGGAATCCGAAATCGTTCGGCTGCGGACCTCTGGTGGCGGTGATGCAAGCACCGAAGTGGACGGCGTGAGGATTGTTGTCATGGAAATTGACGGCGACCTCAAATCGATGACAACGATGCTGAAAGAATTGACACTGGATGCTTCAACACCAACGCTGGCGGTCCTCGGTTCCAAAGACGGCGGCGGTAAATTGATGATCGCCACCACCGAAAATACCCTGGCGAGTGAACGGTACAACGCCGTGGATTTGTTACGTTCAATTTCCTCTCACATACGGGGAGGTGGCGGGGGCCGTCCAACCTTTGCTCAGGGTGGAGGTTCTCATGCAGAAGGCCTTTCTGACGCCCTCAACGCTGCCCGTGAGCAGTTGGGTTTGTGATTACAAGAGGCTTCGGAGCGCTTGTCGGTCAAAGTGTGAAACGGCCTGTTCAAACGCCACTTGCGGTGAGAACCAAGCGGCTTCTGAAATCTCTTCGGTTTGCAAAGTGAGTTCACTCAAGTCACCGTTCCATGTTGAGCGATAGGTGAAGGAAACAAAGGAGATTCCCTCATCATTGAATATTCGTTGGGTGATGACTGGCTCGACATCATCAAGGACGATGCTTAACCCCAATTCTTCCAGGGTTTCTCGAACACAACCCGTTGCAGGGTGTTCATCGTGGTCCATGTATCCGCCCGGCAACGTCCAAAACCCATGGAAATGGCCTCGCTCGACTTTCCCCATCAACACCATCCCCTCCTCGTTGCAAACCATTACTTTGGATACGAGTCGATGAATCGATCGATAGATGGCATCCCGTGCAACGGGATGAACCACGTTATCGGACACGCAGGCATCCTTCCATGCCCAATTTTTTGGCCACTCAATTTTCGGGTAGGCTTTGACCACGGTGTATGATGCATCGTCATACCGAAGTCGAAGCTTTGCCTTTTCTTCGTATTGAATGCCCATGGTTTCAACTTCTCTCAGCGTTGGAAAGCGGAGTTGAACCGAGGAAGCGGTCCTTCCTTTCACGGGATGAGCGGGTCCATTCCCCTCTTCGTTGACGAGCAACACCTTTCCATCGTGTTCAAGGTACACGACCACGGATGGGTGCATGATTGTCGGAGGTCTCCTTCGGTCAAGAACCCTCGCTTGAAGCGCATGTCCGCTGGCTGTGGTTGATTCTCTGCTTGAAGGCCACCATCAAAGTTCAAATCTCTGCGCCCATTGGCCCTAATCATGCGATTTGAACAGTTGAACGAAGGCGTTTGGGCCATGACCTACCTCATCGTGGATGAGTCCACAAGTCAAGCTGCGTTGGTTGACCCGGTTTACGACTTCATGGACGCTTATGTCTCACTGTTGGAACGTGAAAACCTCACGCTGGTTTACGCCATTGCCACCCACACCCATGCCGACCACATCACGGCTTGTTTTTCACTTCGGGAATCGCATGACTGCCAATACGTCATGTCCAACGAAACCGCCAGTCTTGGCGTGACCATGCACGTTGATGATGAGGAAAAAATCATGTTGGGTTCCATTCCAATCCAATTTCACGCTGCTCCCGGCCACACCAATGACTCGATGATCGTTCACGTACCAGGCTACATGATGACTGGCGATTTTTTGTTCAACGGCCAGGGTGGCGTTGGAAGAGATGATTTGCCAAGTGGGCGTGTCAACGTCCACTGGGATGCCTTGGATGTCTTGGACCGCTTTGAGGGCTCAACCATTGTATGTTCAGGCCACGACCCCCCAGGAACAGAGATGATGTCGCTGGATTGGAACCGTGAAAACAACCCGATTTTGGCCATGGAGAGTTTTGATGATTTCAAATCATGGCAGGATGAAACAGCGGCGAAACTCGGTGGGGTGTCAAAGATCAAGACGGCCATCCCAGCCAACCTTTTTGGAGAAGTTCCGGACCACATTCCATGGCTTGATTGATCCTACTTCTTCAGCGGATTATCCGGGGCCTTCGTGTCCACAGGAATGCTCGGTAAGTTTTGCAATTCCTCAAAGGTCAATTGCTGAGGGTTCGCACTGTCAAAAGCCGTCAATCGCTCGTCCATGCCCATTCGGACATTGAAGTCTATGCGTCCTTTTGTTCGCGTCAGATCGTAGGACAACGGGTCAAGGTAATCGATAACCTGAGTTTCAAAATCTTGTCGGACTCGCTCACCTCGCCACGATGAATATCCCCATCGGTAGGAGATCCCTACAATGGCCGCTCCGTACAGAAGGGTCAGCACCACGGTCGCAAACAAAATCGGGTTGCCGCCCACGTCCCGCGATTCTTCAAGCAAATTTCGGCCCAACAAAAAGAGAAGCCCGATGCCGACCACTGGATTGAGGACACCTTCGAGCCACTGATTGACAGGAACAAGTCGTCCTTTCGCCGGGTCAACGAAGACCAAATCTGCTTCAAAAGCGGTATTGAGAACGGAGAGAATCGAGAGCAGCACCATGTAGAGGAAGGATGAAACCACCAATTCGACCGTCCACGAGTCCAAATCCAAAACCCAATGAACGATGAGCCATGCAAAGAGGCCCAAAAATGCGGCTTGTGGGACATAATTGAAGTGCTCAATGTGCTGTGAAAATTCTGTTAGCGAGTGGCGTTTCTCACGGGTCCCTCGATGCGGTTTTGGTATGTGAATCACCTGCCAGTGCATGATCCGTTCAATGCTTTTGAGGGCCAGAATGAGGAGTCGCTGCCGAATGAGCAGGTATTCCATAAACAACATGAATGGAAAACCGATCAAGATCAGTGGGAGCGCCATGATGGCTGAAAGAGGAAGAATCAGCAAGGCAGGAAGAAGTAAAAAGTGAGACAAGGTGAGGGGGTGAAGCAATTCAGATTCGATCAGACGTTGTTTTGCAGGAGGGATCCGAAGGTTGCGTGCGATGTCGTCCAAGGTTTGGGAAAACGATGACACTTGGTGGCCAGAATCCACGATTTGTCGAACAATGGTGCGGTACTCAGAAACTTCGTGCCCAACTCCAACCCAAAACTGCCACGCTAATCGCATAGGGAGTGCCATAATCAACGGCAGGGCAAGGATTCCAGCACCCCACAGGAGTTCTTGCATCTCGGCATCCATGCTTCTTCCTCGTCGTGGCGAGGTGCTGGGGGTTGTTCAAAACAACGGTTGTACATGGGACCAAAGCCAAGGTTCTAACGCCTTCGTGTTGTGTTGGAGGCATGGCCAGAATTGCGGTGACCGATGGCATGGACGAAAAGGCGGTTCAGCGTTTGCAAAAAGCAGGGCATGAAGTCGTTCTTGAGCACATCAGCAAGGAAGAACTTTTGGCCGGTGCACTGGAATCGTTCGATGCCATCATCGTTCGTAGTGCCACCAAACTCACCCGTGAAGTGTTGAGTGCTTCCGGTGAACGGCTTGCCGTCATTGGCCGTGCTGGTGTTGGTGTCGACAACATCGACCTCAAAACTGCAGGCAACCGTGGCATACGGGTCGTGAATGCGCCACGGGCCAGCACGCAATCCGTGGTTGAACTCACGCTTGGCCACCTTCTTGCCTCCATTCGTCATCTCCCCAGGTCCGACCGGTCCCTACGGGATGGAAAGTGGGAGAAAAAAGCCATGAAGGGTTCTGAACTTGCGGGGAAAGCGTTGGGGCTCATCGGCTTTGGTCGCATTGCCCAGTCCGTCGGTCGCATTGCTCAGGCCATCGGCATGGAAGTGCATGCGTACGACCCCTACCTCCCCCCTAAGATTGCGAAATCACAAGGCACCCGACTTCACAAAACACTCGATGGCCTGTTCTCCAACTGCACGCACATTTCCATCCACTGTAACTTGACCGATGAAACCCACCACCTCGTCAATGCAGAGCGGTTAGCCTCGATGCCGCACATTGGGAAAGATGGTTCACGNTGTGGGAGCCACATCATCAATTGTGCGCGTGGGGGCATCGTTGACGAAGATGCCGTGGTTGAGGCTCTTTCTTCAGGCGTCCTAACTTCGGCGGCGCTGGACGTTTTTGAGCAAGAGCCGGTTGACCCAGACCATCCTTTGCTTCAACTTGATCACTTTCACGGCACCCCTCACATTGGCGCTTCCACGGTTGAAGCTCAAGCACGCGTCGGCCTTGACATCGCCACCAACGTGATGGATGTCCTCTCCGGAAAAGCGTGTGATTTCGTGGTGAATGCGCAGCATTTGTAGCACTTTCACTTTCAATCGCCGGGTCTTCAATAAGCATGCCTTCCTCCTGCCCTGTGGTCAAAGCATGGGTCGAAGTGTGCCTTCTTGGCGGATGCGTATTGAAGCGGAATTGCAGAATTTAATGCCGTTTCGACGTGCTTTGAGTCCGGGGGATCAGGCTGCCTTTGATGCGCTTCTCAATGAAGTTCGTCAACGAAGAACTGCGGGGGGATTGCTCCCCTCACTGAATGCTTGGCAGCCTGCGGTTCTCAGCATGCTCGTGGGCTTAATGGCCGAAATTGAACGCCTTTCAACACGCCTTGACGAACTTGAGGGAAGGCGTGAGCATGGTTGAGGGGTGGCTTCTTGACGTTCATGAGGACGTGAGCAACACCGGGATGGTGGCCTGGGTTGTGGACGATGAAGGACAGGCGCATGCCTGTTCAGTCCCATGGCAACCCGTGATTCATGTCCACGCCTCCCATCACGACCTTGACGGTTTAGAGCACTGGTTGGGGCAACCGGAAATTTGGCAGCGTTTTGGTTTGGGACAAATGCACATGACGCGTGCTCGTTTGGATTTGGAAACGCATGGCCAAACCGATGTCCTTGAAGTTGGCCTTCGGTCGTTTCGTCATCTTCGTGGATTGGCAGAACACATTGAAGCGCGCGGTGATTTCCATCGCTTCAAACTCTATTCTGTGGATGCCCATTTTGCGCAGCGCTTTCTCAATGAACATGAATGCGTACCGTTTGGCCGAGTCCGCTGGTCGCCGGATGACCCCGGGCGTTTGACGCCACTTCCTCAGGCCTCCAACGAAGGCACCTTTCCTCCATTGCATGTCGTGAAAATGCGGTTCCAATTCCAACGGGGGCAAGGTCNCCCCGTCATCGATGATCCAATCGAGAACATTCACTTGGAAACGGTCCAAGAGCCTGGGCTTGATGCACCAAAACAGACCTTGTCCATGATGCTCAAACGGGACGATTATTCATCCACTGCCTCCATGTTGTCAGCGTTTCAACTTGCGTTGAATCAGATGGACCCTGACGTCGTGCTGACTTCAGGTGGTGACCAACGATGGTTCCCCTGGCTGGTTGAACAAAGTCGGGTTCATGGAATCAGCATGGCTTTGGGTCGACGTTCTGTTCCTCTTCACCAGTCCACAAGCCAACGGACGATTCATTCGTACGGCCAGACCCGTCATCGCCATGGAGCGTTCTTTCTCCAAGGGCGCCTCCACCTTGATGTGAAGAACAGTTTCATCGTCAATGAAGGTGGTCTTGCCGGACTGTTTGAACTCGCACAGCATTCACGTCAATCCGCCCAAATCATTTCCCGTCTTTCACCTGGTTCGGTNATCAGCGCCATCCAAATGCGCGTCGCCATGGACGATGGGGTCCTTGTTCCTTGGAAGAAAAACCGCCCGGAGGACACGAAATCAGCGCTTGACCTCCTTCATGCCGACCGCGGTGGCTTGTACTTGGACAGTCGCCCAGGTGTTCATGCATCGGTCATTGAACTTGATTTTGCGAGCCTCTTCCCAAGCATCATCGCTACCAGAAACATCTCGCCTGAGACCTTGAATTGCTCATGTTGTCAATCGCCTCCAACGAATTCCAACAGAGCGATTGTACCCCTTCATCCNGAACAAGCTGCGCAGGAATTTCAAGAACGGAGGGTGCGCTCTCAGTTTGGGCATGGTCTTTTTCCAATCGCTCACAAAAAAGCCCTTGCTGTGCCGGGGTTGAACATGCATACCTGCGGGCGAATCCATGGCTTTCTCGGACGAGTGGTTGCCCCAATCATTGAACGCCGTCGGGTCCTGAAAGGGTTGCGTGAGCAGAAAGGTGATGCGTACGACTTGCGCCAAAATGCACTGAAATGGTTGTTGGTGACTTGCTTTGGCTACACTGGGTATCGCAATGCCAGGTTTGGGCGGATTGAGGCTCATGAAGCCATCTGTGCGTGGTCTCGCGACCTTCTTCTGACCACGATTGAAGCGGCTCAGGACGATGGATGGGATGTGCTGCACGCCATCGTGGATTGTGTGTGGCTTTCCGATGCGCAGGGGCGTTCTGCCCAGCAGCAACGCTCAGATGCAGAGGCTTTTGCAAAGCGGCTTTCGTCTCGCGTTGGCATTCCTCTTGAGTTCGAGGCGCATTACGATTTCATTGCTTTTCTTCCGAGNCGGGTCCACGGTTCAGGTTCATTGACCAAGTACTGGGCCTACGATGGTGACTCGTTCAAGGTTCGAGGCATTGAATTGCGCCAACACTCTACACCACCATGGGTACGAAACCTGCAGCAACATGGCCTGGAGTTGCTCGCTGAAGGCGAGCGTATCGATGGAATTCCTTCCCATCAAGTGCAGCGTTCGGTTTGGCGCCATTATCGCGCAGAACTTCGTCGTTTGAGCANGGGCGAGGTTCCATTGAGCGACTTGATTATTGCCCGAAGAACCAGCCGAGGATTGGAGGATTATCGAGTGAGNAATCTAACGTATGCCGCTCTTTTACGCGCCCATGAACGCGGTTACAAAATCCCGCCAGGGGGGAAGGTGAGGTACGTTGTGTTGAACCGTTCATCCGAGCACTTGTTGGAACGCGTGATGTTGGCGGAAGAAGTGGAACGTTACGTTGGCCCAGGTNCGGGTTGTCCAACCCATTATGGTGAACTGGCCGAGCGTGCTGTTTGGGCTCTTCTGGCTCCGTTTGGATGGACGAATGAGCAGTTGCGCAACGATGGCAGCCAACCCACCCTCCTTTCGTTCATGGGTTGCGATGAAGCAGCGGCAAGACCTCCACCGAAGAAAGGTGCTTCGGGGGAGTGATTCGCTGAGGTGGAAACAGGAAACGTGTTTGCGGGTCAATGGAGAATGGCGACCAGTGGCCTGAGATCCCGGTGCGACGATGCCGCAGATGCAACGCCCGCTGACGCCTTCGCCCTTGCCATCTCCCTTCAAGGTGATTTTGTGCATGCCGCTGGATGTACTCGATATGGCGAGTGTTTGTATGTGGACCATCGGCTCTCCCTGTAATGGCCACAACGGCTGTTTGTCTTTGGTGAACAAGTTCGCGTAGGATGTCCACATGTCGCCTCAGCAGGGTGCGTGACTCCAGCGGTGAGATGGCATCGTCGTTGTGCATGGCCAGCAAGCCGTCGACAACGACCATGGGTGAACGCGTGATGGCGAGTTCATCGGGTAAACGTTCGAGTTGCCGGTCAAGTTGATGCAGCGTAAAGCCCCGGCTAAGGTACAAGCGAGCGAGGCAGGCCTCAACATCCGCTTCTAAAAATTCGAGAAGAGGAATGAATCTCGCGGGGTCAATCCGGCAGGCCCCGTCCACCCAATGCACGACTTCGCCACGGGCAAGAGCTGATGCCACCCAATGTTCACCGACGCTTCGCATGCTCTTTCCGGCACGTCCAGGACCACTCAGATGGTAGATTTGGCCTTGCAATGGTTGAACATGCGTGGGGTCAATGCCCTGACGGCGTTGCGTGATGGCGAATCCATTCGTGGGTTGTTGTGCGTTGAGTTCCATGGGAATCATTGATGGCCGTTTTGGGGGGTCGTCTATCCTTGTGAAGACCCCTCAAGTTGAACTGAACACGCATCAAGTTCAAACACCGCTGGCGTTGTTGTAGGCTTGTGGTTGAGGAGGTCAACAGTGTTGAGGCGTTCGGGCCTCGAATTCTGATTCACTGCGACTTGGATGCCTTCTTTGCCGCGGTCGAAACCATTCACCACGGATTTGATGAAGCCATTCCGCTCATCATCGGTTCTGACCCCAAACAAGGTCGTGGGCGTGGCATCGTTTCCACCTGCAATTACGCCGCCAGGCAGTTTGGTATCCGATCAGCCATGCCGGTTTCTGAGGCGTGGAGGCGGTGCCCTGCCTCACCTTTTGGTCCGGGAGTCTACATTCGTGGAACGCGTGGCCTTTACAGTCGGGCCAGTCGAAAGGTGATGGAATGTCTTCGAGAACCGGCGGTGTTGTTTGAAAAGGCCAGCATTGACGAAGCATACCTTGATGTTACGGAAACCGTTGATGGAGATTGGGATGCTGCGCTGGCCTTGGCTGGGCAACTCCAAAAGGCAATCAAAGAAGCGGTCAACCTCACCGCTTCGTTTGGCATCGGTCCAACACGAATTATAGCAAAGATGTCGAGTGAAATCAACAAACCGAACGGAATCTTCCGTGTGATGCCTGACGAAGTAACGGCTTTCTTTGAGGGTCGTTCCCTGCGAGACATACCGGGCATTGGACCAAAACGAGCCAATCAGTTGGCCGAATGGGGTTACACCACCGCCGATGAACTGCATGGTTTGGGCGAACTCTCCTTGGCTCGCCTTACCGGTGACCGTTTTGCTGAGTGGTTTATGCGGGTGGTTGACGGAGAGAGCAGCGCCGTTGTGAGTCCGCTTCGAAGCCGGAAATCCATCGGAAAAGAACACACCTTTGAGCGCGATCTTGACAACCATGCTGATGTGCTTGAGCGGCTTGAACAACTGGTCCAATTGGTGATGGAGCGAGCAAAAGATCTGGGCGTATCGGGCCGACTTGCAGAAGTAAAAATTCGTTACACGGGTTTTGAAACGCACACTTCAGGACGCAGCATACCGGTGGCGATGGATGATGAATCCGTGTTCAAACGGCTGGCTAAGGGACTATTTGCAACCAACATTCGACCCGACAGTAGCGTTCGCCTGATCGGTTTTCGTTTAGGGCAGTTGGAAATGCCTCCTTCAAGGCAAACCACGCTGTTTGAAGAGGAATAGTTCACTCCAACTGGTGCATTCGGGTCAGCGTCGCTTTGAATTCACTCAATTCATCGGGAACAGTCACACCAGCGATGGGCTGATTGAGCGATATGCCTTCATCCTTCTTTTTGGCCCAAGTGTTCCCGTTGAATTCTTGCAAAGCATGGGAGAGGCTACAGAGCCGTGTTCCTTCTTCCGTAGCGTAGGCCACGTCGGAGAGCGGGCCTGATGGGAAGGCATCCACATCAACGGATGAAAGGCCGTACACGGTGCTTGAGATGTGGTGGGTGAAGAATGGACAGACTGGGCTAAAGGCGGCCATGAAATCACGCACGATACGATGGAGGGTCCATGCGGCGGCTTCGTCCTCAGCGTAGAGTCTTGATTTGACCATTTCGAGGTAGTGGCTCGGAAGCAAACCTGTTCCGAATGTTTTCAGAGCCTGTGTTGCTGTGTAGATGTCCAAGTTGGCCCAAGCGTTTTCGACGGTGTGCATGGTGTTTTGGAATTCTGCAAGAATCCATCGATCTTCAGGAGCAAGGTCAGCTGGTGAGTTCTCAAGGTCGTTTGGGACGTCAAATTGCGAGGCAAACCGAGCGACGTTGAACAATTTGGTCAGGACACCGAAGTACTTCTTTTCAATCTCCTCTGGATTGATGTGGAAATCATCGCCGACTTGGGCCTCACACGCTTTCCAAAGACGGAAGCATTCGCTTCCGATTTTGTTGGCACGAAGTTTGACCGTTTTGTCCGGCCCTTTGACCTGCCATGCTCCACTTCGTCCATCAAAACCGCATTCCAAGACGGAGTCGGCATCGATGCCGTTGCCCAAGGATTTGCTCATTTTACGGCCCCACGGATCCATTCCGAGGCCATCAATCCATACGTGTTGGAAACCGGGCTGATCGAGCACCAAGGTGGATTTGAGAAGTGTGTAATACAGCCACGTTCGAACAATCTCTTTGCCTTGAGGACGGAGGGCGGTTGGGAAGGCCTTCTTGAACACCTCTGGGTGGTTGAGGTAACCGCTCACGAAGAGGTTGGAGTTTGAAGAATCCATCCACGTGTCGAAGACTTTTTCCTCGCCCTTGACCGCACCAAGTTCGTTCTTCATTTCATCGTAGTCGCCGAGGTCTTCGCGGCTTTGGCGGTCAAGTACACGGCTGCCATGAGGTGGCATGTCCTTCCAAGGCTGGACATAGGTTCCTGATGGCGGGACGATGACCTTGGTTTCGTCTTCACTGTACCAGATTGGAATTTCGGTATGGTACCAACGACGTCGGCTAATGGGCCAGTCGATGCTGATGTTGTCCATCCAATCGAGCAAAAATTGCCGGTTCCGCACAGGGTGGAAGGTGATGGCATCTATGTGCTCACGCATGCGGTCCTGAATGTGGGTTTGACGGACGTACCACTCCTTGAGAAGGATAATCTCAACTGGGTTCTTCCCCCGTTCCGATACAGGGATGTCTTGNTCTCGTTCGACGGATTGGACCAGGCGTCCATTNTGCTCCAGCAATTCAATGGCTTTNGCNCGTGCTTCAAGGACAGTGAGGCCTGAAAGGGGGCCGGAAATTTCAGTCATTTTTCCTTCCAGGTCAATGGCTTGGAAGGGGGTGAGTCCAAGTTCTCTGAACACCGCGACGTCGTTTTGGTCTCCAAAGGAACAGACCATGAGCACACCGGTTCCGAATTCGGATTTGACGGAGGGGTGTTGTTGAATCTCAACCGTTGTTTGGCGACCAGCGGTGTCCATTGGCAGCGTGATGTTGGTTCCAACAAGGTGGCTGTAGCGATCATCGTCTGGGTGAACGACCACAACGCCGCATGCGCAAATGAGCTCGGGACGGGTGGTTGAGATGACGAGGTCAGTTCCGTCCTCGCACGTCCAGCGAACGTCAACGAGGTTGGTTTTGCGAGCGATGCGCTCTACCTCTGCNTCGGCAATCGTGGTTCCCTCAACCGGGTCGTAGATGTTTGGACGTAGGTCTTCAACGATGTCCCCTTTCTTGAACAATTCAACGAAGATGGATTGTGTGACGCTNCGGTAATCAGGAGCATCGGTGAGGTATTCTCGGGAAAAATCACAGGAAAGTCCAACCCNTTTTGCTGTGCTTCGCATTGCTTGAGTGAACGATTCAATGGTCGTTTCACACAACTGCAGGAATTCCTCCCTGTCGTAGGTTTTCATCTTACGTTTGGTGTTCTTCTCCACGGTAAATTCAATGTTGATGCCGTTTCTATCNACGCCCCAAGGGAAGTACACCTCTTTGCCCAAAAGCCGTTGGCTTCGGGCAAGTACGTCGATCATGGAGTATTGAGCCACTGCCCCAATGTGCCAGGTCCCCGAAGGATACGGCGGGGGGGTGTCAATCACAAAGAATTCCTTCCCGCTTTCTGGATTGAATGCGTAGCGGCCACTGTAGGCCTCCTCGTCGGCGTAATGAGCCTCTTGGATGGTCTTTTCAAGATTGATTGACCATCGTTTTTCAGGGAGTTTCGGTGCTGGCATGGAACTCACCTGGTCCAACCTCGGTTTCCGAGGGGTTCATTCTCTCGGATGTGGAACATCATTTCAACCCGTCGGCTTTCATTGGATTCAGCGTGCATTGGTCCCATGACGAAGGTAAGGCTTTGAAGGGTCCATGCTTGGGTTGGGTTGAGGTGGTGGCTTGGCTTCAGTTGAAGATGATTCAAATCCATCGACCAACGAGGCTCAAAAGCCGAAATCGACGGGGAATGCCCGCCTTGATGCCATCACTGAAAAGAGCCGTTCAGTGCGCAATCAACTCGTCGGCCAACTCAAAACCATTGACTCAAAGAAAACATTGGACGCGGTGCTTGAGGCCCCAAAACGGTTCAAGCGTGAATGGCAAAAAACAGGAGCCACAGGGGCCATCACAAAGTTTCCGATTCCAACCGTGTTGGTGTTTTTACTCCTGACGGCCTATTTTGTATCCCAATCGGGTTTCCTTGACAATACACGGTTTGACGATGACCCCGATAATCCAGCGCTTAACGTCAACGGGGACCTCGAAGTTTACCTGCCAGATGGAAGTCGGGTGGCTGAACTCATCGGTAAGGTGGAAGAGGACTGGTCCACCAACGTCATGGTCGTGTACATTGAATCCACCAAAGGCAACAACATCACAAACCAACGTATTCTTCAAGAAATCAGTTATGTTGAAAACATTCTCAATCCTTATCTTTCGGACGATTCGGACGANGTCATCTACATTCTTTCACTCTCTACCGTTCTCAAGGAAGTCAATTCGAGCGCACCCCGTATTCGTGAAGCCGTCGTAACCGAAGTTGGTGAACTTGGATGCTCCAATGACCCAACCGCTGATTGCCCATCCCGTGAATTTGCAACCGAAGTGAACGAAGCTTTTGCACTGACCGATGAGCANTTGGGAGGNTCATATGAAATTCCGAGTCAAACCACCATTGACCTCATCATTGGAGAGATGTACACCGATGAAGGCCAGCCATCGGCTGGCATGAACAAACTNGCTCGTGATATTGAGGGTGGAGAAGACGGTGGTCCAGATGGCGTCCTTGACCGGGCGATCATGGCCATTGCCGTCACAGAAGACCGTCCTGCCAAGGACATCATTGCCGATACGCAGGAGGTTCTCGATACGATTTCAAAAATGGAACGAGCCTGTGAATTTGAAGACAACGGCGACCCCGATGAATCCGAAGGCATGTGCACATGGGAAGACCTTGGTCTCTCCATGGTGCTGACTGGACCGGTTCCAATCACCAACGCCGTCACTGAATTTTCATTCAAATTGTTCTGGGATATTTTCCCCAACGCTGTGGTTTTGGTGGCCATTGGTCTGTTCATCTTCCACTCCGACTTGCTTCAGGCGGGCATCACTGGCATACGCCCACTTCAAGGCTTCAAAGTGATTGTCATCGCTGGCTTACCGACGCTGTGTGCCGTGTTTTGGACGTTGGGACTCATCGGTGCGACGAATTATGAAGTCACCATGACGGTCATNATCGTGGGTCCAATTCTGCTCGCGCTTGGCGTTTCCTATGGCCTGCACATCACCAATCGGTATGCGGAGGAAGAAGGAAGCAAAGATGAGAAAATGCGGGCCTCGTTGACCTCCACTGGACGAGCTGTCTTCCTGTCGGCGGTGACAACGGTCATCGGTTTTATTTCNTTGGTGTTCACGCCCATGGCGCCGATTCAAACGGTGGGTATCGCTCTATCGGCGGGCATCGTCATCGTCTATTTCCTCACCATGTTCATGGTGCCGAATTTGACACTGATTCTGGACTTGAAGAAACCAAAACATCCTCCGCTCAAGGCCTTTGATGTNCTGGTCGACGTCCCCGTAAAGCGGAACCGTGCCGTNCTTGGCGTGTTCGTGCTGATGATTCTGTTGTCAGCCACCATCGGGCAAGCCAACGTTGAGGAAAACATNGACCTTCTCGGTATGGCTCCGGAAACCGAATCGCCTGTTGTCAAAATGAAGCAATACAGTTCAGAGTTTGAGGCAGGCCAAGTCGGTATGATTCTAGTGAACGCCAACGTGAGTGGTGATTTCAACGATGCAGACGTGTCAAACGATGATCCGGTGGAAATTTTACAGAAAATTGACAACCTTGAGTCCTCATTGAACACGGTTGAGAACACAACGGCTGTTTCGGTCGTGTTNTTGATGAAATCCTCGGGTATCCANGTCACGGTTTCGGGTGAAGGTGTCAACGAGTTGTTNCAATTGATTCCATGCGCAGGTAACCAAGCCTGCGAGGATGTGAAAACGACGGCCGATGTATTGTTGAATCAAAGCCAATCGGTTGACGCCTCGTTCTGGGATTTGCTCAACGACCCCGATGCTTTCGGCCTCCCCGGCTCACAACAGAGTCAAATTTTCTTGCTTGACGTCTTTTACGCCTCGCTCACGAAAGAGACCAGAGAAATTTTCGTCAGCGAGGATTTCAGCCGCTCGCTCATCTACGTGGATATGCCGTTTATCCCGGTGGCGGATACGGCAAAGAGTGTCGATTCGGTCAATGAAAAAGCGGCGACCTTCCAAGGCAGGTACGGAGAATCGGCTGAAGAACTCACGGGCGTGGCGGCGACCGCCATTGAAGTGAACGAGTTGATCGTCGGCTCTCAATGGACTTCACTTGGATTCGCGATTATTCTCACGCTCATTACACTGGCCGTTGTGTTCAGGGACATTCGGTATTCCATTTGGACCACTTCCCCGGTCATTGCCACCGTCGCTCTCCAATGGCTCGTCATGTGGCAAATGGATGTGCCTCTTTCCCTGGTCACGGTCATGATTGGTTCCATTCTTGTTGGCGTGGGTGTGGATTTCTCAATTCACATTGCCAATCGCATTCGTGAATTAGGCGGGGGGATTCAAGCCATTCGAAATGCGGCAGTTGGTACGGGCATGTCGCTGTTCGAGGCAGCGGTTGTCACCTCGCTTGGTATGTACACCGCTTACGATATTCCGATTCCGGAGATTACCCCGTTCATCACGGTCATCTTGATCCTTCTCTGGGTCGCTGCCGCCAGCGCTCTCATTCTCCTTCCTGCGATCTTCATAACCCTGGAGAAAATGGGCATTGGTGCGGTAAGCGGCGGCAACAACATGGCCAAGAAATTGGGTCTGATCCGCACCACTGTGCACACCGAAGACGTCATGGAAGCGGCACTTGAGGACGACGTCGTTGATCCTTGGTAAGCGAGCAGTCCATAGACCCCTTCGTGTTCGGAGAAACCATGAACCACTGGTTGATGAAGTCGGAACTTGACGTGTATCCCTATGCCCAATTGGTGGCTGACGGACAAACGCATTGGGATGGTGTCCGAAATTATCAGGCCCGGAACATGATGAGGGACGCTATGAAAACGGGCGATCTGGTGCTTTTTTACCACTCCAACACCAAACCCCCCCATGTCGCCGGTGTGGCTCGTGTTGTTCGAGATGGATATCCTGATTTTACATCCTGGGATTCCGATGGGAAGTACTTCGACGAAAAATCAACACCAGAGAACCCACGGTGGTTTATGGTTGACATTGAACCGCTCAAGGAATTGCCAATGGTTTCGCTCCATGAGATGAAAGAAAATCCCAACCTCGAGGGCATGCCTTTGTTGCAACGAGGGCAGCGTCTCTCCGTCCAACCGGTTTCTCCAGAACACTTTGATGAAGTTCTTCGTATGGCGAACCTTGAGCGTTCCGATGTTGCATAGGGTGAGCGCATGTCAACACCAATTCCTGTTTCATCCCGTGCGGCCAACATTGAGTATGCCATTCGTGATGTCGTTGTGCCTGCGGTTGAATTGGAAGCCCAAGGCCATGAGATTTTGAAACTCAACATAGGAGATCCCATTGCTTACCCTGGTCTGCCGACACCTCCCCACATGGTCGATGCCTACGTCGAGGCCCTCCGAACCGGTAACAATGGCTACTCACCCTCCTATGGTTTGCCCGTTCTCCGTGAAGCGATCGCCAAGGACGAGCGGAGAAAAGGCTGGATGGCGACATCGGACGACATCTATGTTTGCCATGGCGTAACTGAAGCCCTGCAGCTCATCTTTGCTGCTGTGTTAGAGGAGGGTTCCAAGGTGCTGGCCCCTGGACCACATTACCCACCCTACATGGCTTACCCTCAAATGTACGGAGCTGAAACCGTCGAGTACCAACTGCACAGTCAAGATGGATGGAAACCGGATTTCACGGACATTGAACGGAAAATGGACGACGATGTACGGTTGCTTGTCCTGATCAACCCCAACAACCCTTGTGGAACTGTATGCGGCCCNGAAGACGTTGATGCTCTTCTTTCCATTNCCCGTCAATACCCGAATTGCATTGTTGTGGCTGACGAAATCTACGATGGTTTGGATTTCACCGGCCAGCATGTGTCGGTTGCGAGTCGGAGCCAAGATGTCCCCGTCATCGCCCTGAACGGGGTTTCAAAGGTCTACTATGCACCAGGTTGGCGAATTGGTTACATGGCCCTTCACGACCCAACCCAGCGTTTGGGCGAGGTGAGGGATGGCTTGGAACGTCTGCTTCGTTCTCGGCTCTGTGCCTCGACGCCCGCGCAATTGGGTTACCTTGCGGGCTTGGAAAAGGACCGGAGTTGGATGGATGGTTATGCTAAGCGCGTCAAGGAACAACGCGATCATTGCCTTCAACGAATCCGTCAAATCGATGGACTGGAAGTGGAACAACCTGGGGGGGCATTCTACATGTTTATTCGTCTCACCGATGAGATGTGGGCAAACGATGACAAAGCCTTCGTTCTCAAATTACTCCATGAGGAACATGTCCTCCTCGTCCATGGGAGTGGATTCTCTCCGGAACTCGGAAAGGGCCATGTTCGTTTGGTCTACTTGGCCGACATGGCGGTTTTGGATGAGGCATTCAACCGCATGGAACGGTTCTTGTTAAAGCACCGTAGCAGCAACATGTCGTAGGAGATTTGATGAATCAAAGGCGAGAGCCAAACATATGCGCCGCACCTCCATCCTTGGTTTGGTATCGTTTGCGGCCATCTTCTTCGCTCCGCTCGCTTCTGCCGCGTCCATCTCCAGTTACGATACCTCCTTCGAGAGTTTTCTTCCTTTGATATTGGCGTTGGTCGTGGCTTATTTCGTTCGACGTTGGTTTATTCCACAACAGTTGAAGAATTTACAAGTGGCGTTCGAGATTGAGGAGGACCTGTACGAAGTCCACCGAATCACACGCACATTGAGGGATTCTCGCCGATTGCTCAGAGCAGGACGCGTCGGTTACGGCGTTCTCCTGTACATGATGGGGCTGACGGGTGTGCTCATTCTGATCGCTGAATTGCTGTTCAATGCTGAGGTATTCTCCCAGTTGAATTTGTACATCATCGCCACCTTGATTCTCATCCCTGTTGTCATTTCTCCTTGGGAATCACTCAACAGTCAACTTTCATCCAGGCGCCGTGATGTTCGCTCATCCTTGAGCACCGATCTTATTCGACGGGTGTTTACCTTGGCCCTTCTCATCATCATCACCTTGCTGGTTCTCGCCTATGGCATCCAAATCGAAGGGACCCTCACGCCGACGTGGCTGGCCTTTGCCATGTTAGCTTTCATGGCCCCCACCATCTTCGCCTATGGTCGCATCATGGGAGCGTCCTGGAACATGTTGCTCATCAACAAATGGCGAACGACACGAGGTCGAAAGAACCCCATCGACCCTGACAAGAATGGAGTGATTGGACGCCTGTTCTCCTTTTTGCTCGTTCTGTTTCTTTTGACCATGCCCATCACGGCNTTGAATGGCATACTCACCGTGTTTTACGTCATGATCAACGCTCCTCCAAATTCCGAGGAAATTCTCAATTACGGAGGNATCATTGGCTATTCCCTCTTTGTTCGCATCGATGCGATCTCTGAGTTTTTGTTCCACTGGGAATTCATCAAGTCGCTCCCGCAATTCCTTTCACTTTACCTCACCCTCAACATTGCCATCGTTGGNTTGGCGTTTATCTTTGAATTGACACGAAACCTCATCCTTGGCGGTCAATCGTTTGGTGGGATGTTTGGNGTTACCCTTGANACGCCCCGAGAAATCCGTGCAGAAAAATCCGCTCAGGCAAGGCAATTGACGTTTGCTTTTGCAGGATTTTCGGGCTACACGGTCCTCTTGCTCATTCTTGTGTGTTACAAAGAGTTTGGTTCATTGATGCCGCTCACTTCAACGTTGGAAGCCAACGATTTCGACGAAGAGATGCGTCTGTTGACCGTTTGGCTCTTCATCGCNGTGGGNCAGCTGATTTTCTTAATGACCTGGCTGCTTTCCATCAGTAGGTTTGGCCACCTTCTCACTCTTCGGTTTGATTTGAATCCCGACGAACGACGAGAAGGTGCAGTGCTTCTTGAGGGAGGTGACCGCCTCCAAANTTTGGTGGAGAACGCTGCCTTTAACGAAGACCTTGACATGTTGNTTCGAATTCAAACCCATGATTTNCCCGGTGATCAGGCCTTGATTCGTCAGGAACAANCTCGCGCTTCAATGTGGGAAAAAGCTCTGCGAGGTTTGTGGCCAGANGCCATTGAGCAGAGCCGAAAACTCCTGGCTCAATCCGGTGGGGACAACGACGAGGCTCGGATGTTGATCGCTACAGGATACATGGCTCTTCGCCGATTGGACGCTGCCCGTGAAGCCCTTCATGGCCTNCAGCAACCCGAAGGCTACGATGAACCCGAAATTCTTTCATTCATTTGTGAATGGTTGGACCCTTGGAATGGGGCGGTCACAGAAGACGATATTTGGGATTGGGAGAACAATTCCACGATCGACTACCTCCAGATGCTGCAGACCATGATGAAAACATGGAAACCTCAACCATCAGAGATGATGCTGCACAACGACAAACTTTCGCAGACGGGACAACTCTCGATGATTGCCCTCCTNCGTGGCCAACGTAGGTACGAAGAGGCCTTGGAACTCTCNCTCTCCTTGGTTCGGTCTGACCCAGTCGGGGTCAGGCCACGACTTGCAGTGGCCTTGTGTCTNCTTGATACCGGTCAATGGCACGACGCGAAGACGGTTTTGGATGAGTTGATCAAAAGTGACAGCAAAGACCCAAGGGTCCAAGCACTCGCCGTCATCTTTGGNTACGGCACCAAAGGCCGAGAGCACATGGAGGTCTCGTTGCTTCTTGACGAACAAAAAGAGACCAAGAAATGGATGGACGCAGCACCCGTCAATGCCTATGCTGCCCTCTTGCAAAAAGGTGGNCTTGACGAAGCGATGAACGCCAATGTCTTGATTGCGGCTCANGAGGCCACAAGGCGNACCGTTCCNCCAAGGTATTCTCCGGGCGTCCTTTCTAGCATTTTCCAATACCTNGTTTTGATACCGGTTTGGTTTGTTNTGGGGATTCTTGCCTATCAAGAAATTGGCGATGTTGAAGGGCTCGTGGTGCTATGCAGTTTGTTGTTCGGTCACTATTCCTACCGTCGTGTGAGACGCCAGCAGGAGCACCAAATCCGACACCGCGACCAACGAGGGATGATCAAATACGCTCGACGCCTTAAGCGAATGAAGGCCGTTCCCCAACCGGGCAACATTCCCATCGGTAATCATCTTCTGCTCAGCGGCATTCTTGTCACGGTCAACGGTGTCGTCCTTGACATCGGCTATCCAGCATGGATGTTTGAGCGGTTGCCAAAGGAACCCGACAAGAAGGTTCGACAACGCCTTCGCAAGCGCAGCGTCGCGCTCGAAAAAGGNAAGACTCCACGTGTTTCCACCCTTGGAAAGGCTTGGTGGCTAAAGCGGCCCANAGAACATGGTGAAAGCGGTCCAATGCTCGAGCGAAGCATCGGCCCAGTCGCGTACCGTGGTCGGACCAATTACATCCGGAAAAAGGAACCACAAGCCCTCAACGATGCCGCTGAAGGAAAAGAAACTCNAATGCAAAAGCGGTTCATTCCCCGAAACACCATTCGCAGCGAGCGAACATGANTCCATTCAACGCTCTAACGAGGGTTCAAAGACCGCCAAAACCACCGATGTNACATGAGCCAGAACCAAGGTGCTTGGCAGGCCTCTACAATGCACAAAGATTTCGCAGATACCGTGANNCAAGCGGTGCGAGCCAGCGGTGAATTGTACCGTCATGGTCTCGGCATGATCGCCTCTGAGAACATCGTGTCCCCAGCGGTCCGCAACATCGTTTCCAGCGACCTTCACGGTCGCTATGCNGAGGGTCTTCCCGGGAAGCGATACTACCAAGGTTGCGATGATTTTGATACCATNGAAGCCTTGGGGATTGACCTTGCGCAGAAGGTCTTTGGTGCAAACTTTGCTAACATTCAATCCACCTCAGGTACGGTTTCGAACATCGGGGCACTCAAAGCACTGGCGAAACCGGGNGACGCTATCACCGCNGTATCCACCGCCGACGGAGGCCANATCTCTCATGCCCGAATGGGTGCCGTCGGCTTGCGTGATCTCAACCTCACCACCTATCCGTGGAATGAGGAGCGGATGGAACCCGACATTGACGCAGCATGCAAGACCATCCGAGAAGTCAAACCCAAAGTGGCCTTGTTCGGGCAATCCGTGTTCTTGTTTCCGACGCCGCTTGAAGAAATGGCAGCGGCGGCCAAAGAGGTAGGTGCTTCGGTGATGTACGACGGAGCCCACGTTTTNGGATTGATCGCTGGTGGACAATTTCAAGATCCTCTCCGAGAGGGTGCCGACCTCATGACCGGTTCAAGTCACAAAACCTTCCCAGGACCCCAAGGTGGATTTTTGCTNTCGTCTTCGGAAGACGAAACTTTCCANCGTCGTCTCAACAACGCCATGTTCCCNGGAGTCTGTTCATCTTACCATCTTCACCACGTNGCCGGCAAGGTGATGGCCCTTGCTGAATTCATGGAATACGGCGAAGCCTACGCTCGNGACACCGTATCCAATGCCCAAGCCTTTGCNGAAGCCCTCGCCAGTGAAGGATTTGATGTCCTCGCTGAAAGCCGAGGATACACGGCATCTCACCAAGTCTTGACCCGTCATGGNGNCCTCGATTCGGGTGCNGGAGCACGTGCCGCNCAACGATTGGAAGAAGCCGGCATCATTACCAACATGAACATGCTTCCNGGCGACACCAAAGCCCTTTCACCTTCCGGCCTGCGTCTTGGTGTCCAAGAACTNACACGGGTCGGATTCACCAACGACGACATGAAAGACGTGGCTAGATTCTACGCCAGGGTTCTTCTCAATGAGGAAGACACGAAGCGAGTCCGTCAAGACGTCCAAGCCCTGAAAGCCGAACGGCAAATTATTCGCTATTGCTTCAACGAAGACGACCNANCGGGTTATCCTGAGTGAGAGGGCGAGCCGATGGGGCAGAAATCTGGTCATTCGCTTNAGGAATTTACATTCGGCAACGATGGCCTGTTTTTGGATGCTTTGGGNGGGCCGTGCGTTCTCTTTGGGACGGTTGAATTTCAGAATTTCATACACGCCTTGGATGCAATCTTTGACTCGCCGCTTGGAAGGCGAATCATNTACGCCGCTACGGACGCTGAGGAGCGNTCCGTTTCTGGCCATGCGATGTTTCAATTTGGTCGNTANCTTGGTCGTCGTCGNGTTGAACAAGCCTTACAGCAACGGGCGAAATCAATGGGCTGGGGTTGGTTTGAACGGCAACAAATACTCTCGCCAGCCCATGATGGTTTGACGGTTGGCTTTTTGCTCGCTCACGCTGAACACCTCTCCAAATCTCGTTACGAACTGGATTGGAATCAACGTTCTTCGGAACACATTCAAGCCACCTTTCATCCCAAAGAAGGGAAGATGGTCCCTGCCCCTTCTGCCCACCTCTTGAATTGGTCCGATACCTCCACAAAAACAACTTCAGTTGCATCGGTAGAGTTGGATCTTGATGTTCGTGATGCCACGTTCTTCAGCGGTGAAGCGCGTTCGTTCTTTCTCCCCCTTGATGTGCTTCACCACCTGACCTCGGGTCTTCGTGGTCGACCTGTCGGTCGGATGCCTTCCCTCTCAACCGCTCAAGTCAGCGAAGATTTGGATGAGCCTGATGTGCTCAAGGCCATTGTTTATGCGGCCATGCAAGCTTACAACAGAACCGAACATACCATTTTTCTTCAATCCAAAGATGATTGGAGGGGGCATCTTTTGGCGAAGATAAGCAGGCGAGGGTTTGGCACAGTTGAGGTTGAAAGTAGTCCACTGAATGGAGACGACTGCACGAGGTTTCTCATCCGTTCCCCCGCTCCGGCCATGGTGGCAGGAATGCTTCTTGGGATGTGGCAGAGAGCGCATGGAAAACGCTTTGTCGCCTCGTTTGATTTGGAACCATCTGGTTTGGTGATTGAAGTGGCAGAACCATCCGTTGATTATTGAATTCAAAATGTATCACAGAGGGGGTGTTGGGTTGGTGCATCGTGCCCATCTTTGGTCAAGGTTCATAACCGAATCAATGCCTCGCAGGGTTAGCACAACCGTGCTGGGTGTCACAGATGAGTCTAAATCACAACCAGATGGCGTATGTCGCAATCGTTTCAACCCTCATTTTTGGTTCTCTTTTCGTGGGTGTTTCCGGATTTTTCCAAACCAGTGAAGAAATCGGGGGATACGAGAGCGCCGTTGAGGAAGACATCCGCGGAGAGACCGTGCTCATCGAAGCAGGCCTCGACACCGATGGTGATGGTTTGTCCGACAAACTCGAGGAAACCCAGTACGGTACCGATGTCAACGATCCGGATACGGACAACGATGGCATGAGTGACGGTTGGGAGGTTCAACACGGCCTCAATCCGCTTGATAACGGGGAATCAGAAGACCTCGAAATCGATCCGACTCAAAACGATGACGAAAACGAGGCACAAGTGGAAAATGAAACCGAATCTTGGCCTGACCCCAATCAAGGTCCGAATGGCGACCCAGACCGAGATGGACTCACCAATCAGGCGGAGCAAGAATTGGGAACCGATCCACAACGGGCCGACACGGACAACGATGGTTTGAATGACCGTTGGGAGTCCTTGTACACGACCAGTGTTCAAACCCCCGGTGGTGAAGTGATTTTGTTCAACCCATTGGACGGAAATTGGGATTGTCTTTTGCTCGACGCTGCCATGCTTAATGCACTCCAAGACAAATTCGATGGAGAAGATGGCATGCCAGATTGGAGCGACCTCGCTTCCAACGACCGACATTCTTGCGACATGGTTCTTGACTCGGACGACGACGGCCTTGCAAATTTCGAAGAAGAAACCTTTGGCACCAACCCAACCGCTCGTGATTCGGACATGGACTTGATCGACGACATCGTGGAAGTTGCAAACGCAACCATTGCGCTATTTACCGGGATGGGAGAATCATGCAACGAACCTCTGCTTCAATCCGTCCCTCGTACCGGTCCATTCTTCGGAGTGGAACGTAGCTGGTTCATGATGGACATGGACGGTGATGGTCTCTTGAATGGACCATCGGATTGGGATACTGATGGCGACGGAATGCCTGATGGATTCGAATATTGTTATTCCGACAGCTCCATGGCGCCAAACGCTGCCTATGTTCTGAACCCAGCCAATGCTTCAGACGGTTATGGGGACTGGGATGAGGATGGCATGAACAACCTCGAAGAATATCAAGTGGCTCAAATTTTCGGTGAGGGCAACTTCACCTCTCCTTGGTTGGAAGACACCGACCAAGATGAGATGCCTGACCAGTGGGAAGCATCCAACGGACTTCATCCGAGGTCAGCCTTGAACCGAAACGAAGACCCCGATATGGACGGCTACGACCTTGACGCCGATGGCCACATCATGTACAGCGAACTTGAGAACACGGCCATCGTGAACACCGTTGACGTGTCCCTTGGGGACCAAGTCATCGAGAACCAGCAGGTCGCTTCTGCTCGCATCACCCTTGCAGGTGGTAATCAACAGGTTGTAGCCATGCGGGCTCCCGTTGATGGCTATATCTACGAACTCAATGTTGTGGTCGGCCAGAGCATTGACTCCCGTTTGTTCAGTTGGATGAACATCGTTGAAGAAGAAGAACGCTTCACAAACGTGATGGAATACAAAGCCAACGACCGAGACCAGGACGGTATCCTTGACGGCCGCAGCACTGACCCGCTCAATGCAGACACCGATGCCGATGGCCTGATTGACGGAATCGAAGTGATGGGGTGGGAAATTCTGGTTGTTAACCGTGGTGTCCAGCCTACTTGGGTCACCTCCGATCCTGGACTTTACGACACCGATGCTGATGGCCTTTCAGACTATGCTGAATTTTCCTCCACATGCAACCTCGGTGGTTCCAATGCTTCCAACCCTGACACGGATTCAGATGGCTTGACCGACCTCGAAGAAGCCGGTGATAACTTCATGTGGGAAGGTGAATCTTATTCAACGAGCCCATGCATGTTTGACACCGACAACGATGGTCTAGAAGACGGCGAGGAAGTCATTGCTGGTGCTGACAACTTTTTGACGCACGCCAACAAATCCGACACCGACGATGATGGCCTTATCGACGGACAAGAAGTTCTCTTTGTTCCTCGTCCGTTCCAAAACCCAACCAACCCTCTCCTCAACGATACTGACGCCGATGGAATGCTGGATGGATGGGAGATGCAGGTGAAATCCGCAGAGGAGAACACCAATTCCCACAGCCTTTGGGTTGCTACTTCGACATGGGAACGACCGGGTTGTGAATCCACTCAAACCAATTCATGTACCATGCAGCCAGGTGGCTATGTGTGGCAGAATTGGCTTGGAGGTTTTGCTTTGGAACCCAAATTCCAAGTCAGTGAAATGAACCTAACCGGATTCCAGATGCCGACCAACGCTCTTTGTGATGGTTGCAACGGCCGCTGGGCACTTGATCCATCACTAAGTTCCTTGAAAGACGACACGTTCGATGTTGACAACGACACCCTCGCCAACGGAATGGAAGCTCCCGACCGTTGGGACACGAACCCGGTTGACGATGACACCGATGGCGATATGTTGCCTGATGGATGGGAAGTGTACTACTCTCAACTCGCCTTTGAAATCGGTCTAGCCGACAATGAAACCGTTGGTGTCTACGGAGCTCGTGGTGTGATGGACCCTTCCATGCCCGACAGTGATTTGGACGGCATTGATGATGGATTTGAAGATCCGGACAACGATGGATTGAATCGAACCGGTCTCATCAAGCGATACTGTCCTGGTTACAACGACACCACCAATTCGGAGTGCAACATTGACCCAGATACTCCTGATGGTCAACGCTTCTATGACAACCTTGAGAATTACACAAACTTTGAGGAAATGCAAAACGGCACCAACCCGGTCTCCAACGACACCGATGGTGATGATTGGAACGATGGCCCAGAAGTGTACTACCAAGACCATGATGACGATGGTATGGCGACGGGATGGGAGTTTCACTTCCAGTTCGATCCGTTTGATGGTGCTGACCGCATGGTTGACACCGATGGAGACGGACACGTCAATTTCTGCGAATACAAATGGGACACGAACCCTCGCAACCCTGTATCCTATCCAGGTCAGGGTGAATTGTGCGACCCGTTTAGCGATTGAGAAGAACAGGTGATGGAGACTGCATCCCAAACACGGATGTCGCTTGACAGGCCCACTCCTCGTCATTGCTCTGCTCTGTATGTCCATGCTGACTACCGTGGATGCAGAGACGTCTCAGCATCAAGATGGCGGTGCAGGTGGGCTGGAATTTGACCAAACCAGTGGCACGCACATGGTGGATGCCATCAATTTGAGTGGGTACGCCAATTTTCCACTGCGCAACGCTAGTTGGTCCATCGTGAACATTTCCAGCCAAACGCCAACCACCGTTCTCTCAGGACCGTACCTCACCTCCGTACAACCCATCGCCGATGATGAATACGAATGGGAACTTTTTGTTGAAGTTCCTGGGTTGGACTGCACCTGCTACGTCGAAATTGGTCTGCCTCAGGAAGATGATTCTGCGCATCAGTGGCGACATCTGGTTTATGTCGGTGAAAACCACCATCGGCCCGTTTTTGGAAAGGAGCGGGCGTTCACCCTCTCAACTGTAGAGCAATCCATGGACGAAGGTGAAACGCAATTGGTGCATATGGATGGCCCGTTGGAATTAACCTACAATGTCGTTTTTCCACCAACAAGTACCACCCTAACTCAAGTTCATGCTGAAGTTTGCGAGGCTCCAAATGGTGTTTGTCGGGAAGCACCCAGGCTTCTTTCGGTCCCCTTCGTTCTTGTTGGAAATGAGGTGATTGTCAGCGTTGACCCGACAAACCTCAGCATGAACCAAGGCGTGTGGTTGATTGAATTCACCGCCACCGATGGTCTTCTTCGAACGACCGGTTCCCTTCCAGAAACCTTCCTTTACGACCACCAAGCTCCGATGGTTGAACTTCTCCTCAGTGCAACAGTTATGGAGCGTGAACCGGTGAATGTTTATGTTTCGGTTGAGGACGGATATTTGGGTCAATCCACCTCCTTTACCTGGACGATCATCGATCAAAATGGTATGCGAAGAGCACCGCTTGATTCTGAACAGTCGACGGTGAATCAATTGGTGCTGAATTTCTCAGAACAGGGTTCCTACACCATCGAGGTATCTGTTCGTGATCGAGCGGGATACATGACCCAAGAATCATCCAACCTCACCGTCTTGAATCAACGTCCCACGGCGATGATCAGTGTGGATGGCTTGGTCCTTGCAGACGATGTGCGCCTCAGTCTCATCGATGGAGAAGATTGGTTCATTCTTGGCAACAAGAGCACTGACAATGAACCCGTGGACTATCTTTGGGTGATCAACGATGACCGCTCTTGGCGTGGCCTTCCAACCCTTACACCTGAACAATTTGACCGGACTGGCGTTCACAAAGTGGAACTGATCGTCTTTGATGATGATGGCGCAACCCATTCGACCACCATTGAAATTGAGATTCTATCATCTTCATCGGAGGAAACCTCCTCAATGCTTGCCTGGCTTTTCCCTGTCATTCTGCTCTTCATCGCACTGCTTGTTGTTGGCCTTCGGTCCAAAAGTTCAAACAACTTGGAACTTCCAAAGTGGAAAACGCTCGAGTATTCTGAAGACGTTGGTGAATCGACCGAATACACCAACGAAGATGCAACGATTGAAGAAGACGAAGCGCGAGGGTGAATCATGTTCGCTGAGGCCATGGCTCGACTACCGTCGCTTCCCGCCCCGACGCTGCTCGAGGAATTTGAGCAGCGGCAGGACCGTTTGACATCACAATTTCGCAAGGACGATGTCTTCGTGCTCGCCTCGCCGCCTCACGCCGTGCACTCAAACGATGTTGAGTACCCTTATCGCACCTCCAGCGATATCATTTACCTGACCGGNTGGACCGAGGCCGAAAGTGTGTTTGTGTTGCGCCACGAAGACGGTCGCTGGGTTTCGTCTTTGTTTGTTCAACCCAAGGATACTTTGAAGGAAATTTGGGAAGGTCGCCGACCAGGCGTTGAAGGTGCNGTCGCCTCCTTTGCTGTCGACGAAGCCTATGGAAACAACGAACTCGACGAACGATTGTCCAAATGGCTAACCGATGCCCGACGGGTGTTTCATCGCGGTGGCATCAACCACGGAATTGACCGCCTCATCGAGAATGCTGTTCAACGGCGTGATCGTGCTCGCCAACACTTCGGCACTGGACCCGTTGCAGTCGAAGACCCCTCTGGACTGCTCGCAGAGTTGCGCCTTAGGAAATCGGCGTCGGAAATCGAACAGATGGTCTACGCCAGCAAAGTCGCCAGTGTTGCCCATGAATTGGCGATGAGACACAGCAGAGAAGGGGTCACTGAATATCAGCTTCAATCCGTCATTGAAGGATTCTTTTCCTATGCCGGGACCTCTGGATGGTCCTATCCTTCCATCGTCGGATGCGGTGAGAATGCGACAATTCTTCACTACAAAACCAATCAAGATGTTTGTGCTCTTGACGAAGTCATTCTCATTGATGCTGGAGCAGAATTCCGCGGCTATGCCAGTGATATTACGCGTTCGTGGCCCATTTCTGGGAAGTTTACGGATGCTCAGAGAGAAATCTACGAGGTTGTTCTTGAAGCACAATTGGCCGCCATAGAGGCATGCCAAGTCGGCAATCTCTACACTGCTCCTCATGAGGCTGCACGCACGGTTCTCGCTGAAGGACTCATCCGATTGGGCGTCATTTCCCAAACATTGGAAGAGGCACTTGACATGGATTCTGGGGAGCTGAAACGCTGGTACATGCACAACACCAGCC
The DNA here is from genome assembly GCA_002714305.1 of Methanobacteriota archaeon. Lineage (GTDB taxonomy): Archaea > Thermoplasmatota > Poseidoniia > Poseidoniales > Poseidoniaceae > Poseidonia. The sequence continues at coordinate 34,205 of PAWY01000026.1, forward strand.
ACTGGATTGGGCTCGATGTTCACGATGCGGGCGTCTACAAACCCGGTGGCCAACCGCGTGTTTTAGAACCAGGTATGTGCCTTACCGTCGAACCTGGCCTTTACTTTGGAGCTTGGCGCCCCGATGTTGACTGTCCCGAACGCTATGCCAACATCGGGATTCGAATTGAGGACGATGTCCTCATCACATCCGATGGCCCAGTTGTGATGACCGAAGACTGTCCGAAAAGCATTGAAGAGATTGAACGTATCGTTGGAAACGACCTCCACTGAGGTGGTTATTTGAGTTGGGAAAGAATTCTGCAGCGCCAGTCCAATTGGACACGAAGTCGCTTTGAAGAATTTCGGATGACGCCAGAAGATGCAATTACGCTGTACAATGAGGCCCCACTCCATTCATTGATGCGGGCTGCTCATCAACGCCGCTTAGCCATGCATCCTGAAGGAAACGTCACCTACCTTGTCGACCGAAACATCAACTACACCAACGTCTGTACAATCAACTGCCAATTTTGTTCCTTCTACCGTCCTCCAGGTCANGATGAAACGTATACGCAAAGCTATGAGGAAATCTCGGAACGAATCAAGGAACTGGAAGCGATTGGGGGTTCCCGTATTCTCATGCAAGGCGGAGTAAATCCATCGCTTCCTATGAAATGGTACACGGACTTGCTCAAATTTCTGAGGACCAACCATCCATCCATTGATTTGGATTGTTTCAGTCCAATTGAAATTGAGGGTTTGGCTGAAGTGTGTGAGATGTCCACGCTTGAGGTGCTTCAGCACTTGAAATCGGCCGGTATGCACGGTTTGCCAGGTGGTGGAGCCGAGATGCTGGTGGAAGAAGTTCGCAAAGACGTGTCTCCCAAAAAAGGAGCACCTGCCAATTGGTTGCGGGTGATGGGAGAAGCTCAATCCCTCGGATTGACGACCAGCGCTACGAACGTCATTGGGTTTGGAGAGGGCGCTCGTGAACGTGTTGAACACATGAGGAGAATCAGAGATCTCCAATCCTCATCCCTCCATCAACACGGTCACGGATTCACATCGTTCATTGCGTGGCCGGTTCAACTCGAATCCAATTCATTTGGTCGTCGCAACCGTGGACAAAACAAGCACGAGCTCGGGGCTGGCTCGTCGGAATACCTTCGTCATGTAGCCGTTTCACGCCTTTTCTTGGACAACGTCGAACACATTCAAGCATCTTGGCCCACCATGGGGCTCAAGGTTGCACAAATGGCCCTGCTTGCGGGGGCAGATGATGCTGGCTCAACCATGATGGAAGAGAACGTTGTCTCAGCCTCGGGCACCAACAAACTTGACGCTACCGAGGTCGAACTTCAATCNGCCATTGTTCGAGCTGGTTTCACACCTGTACGAAGGGACAGCGATTACCAACATCTCGCAACCGACTTGGTGGTTTCAAACACTGCCGACCTCGCCGCACCGCCTCCGAGCATCATGTCGTAGGACCGTAGAATACAATCCAGACAACGGCACGAATGTTTCGACCACCATTGCCGATTCCGTCCGAGGGAACATACTCTGCACCGTTGTAGTAGCCTCTGTAAACAAGGTGATTGGTGTTGTTCGTCGTGTTATCGACCCAATCGGTGATATCGTAGGTCCACTGTTTGACATCTTGTCCAGCACACCATCCTGCTCGACCAAAGGGCCACGAACCGAATTGGTTGGCAACCACGCCATTGTTCACCTCGTTTTCACAACCTTCCCTGCTGTACACAATCGGGTGCCATTCGTAGGTTTGGTGTTCACCCATGGTGTAGTAGTGCTGGTGGTCGCAGAATTCTGCACAATTAGCGGTGTCTTGATTGAATCCATGACCGGTAATGGTGGCCACGATTTCAACGCTCGTAGCGTAGGAAGGAACCGTGAAATTCAGTTGACGGACATGCCGGGATTCGTTGTTGTACGTCCCGTCAAATTGCCCTCCACTGAAAGCGTAGGTGGCGTTGACAGCACGGGTTCCGCTTCCCCAATTGCTAAACAGCAAAGTCACGGTCAAATCGCCTTTATTGGCGCCCGCATATTTGAATCGGCGCTCCTCCCCATCTTCGAACATGAAAAGATACGGTGAGATGTCGGTGAGCCACATTCCTTCTCGGCCATAGGTGGTGATCCAACGAATGGCCTCTGTATTACAAATCGAATCATTCGTTCGATCGCAGACGTACATGTAGGCCAAGTAATCCCATTCATGGCACCCACCGTATGAACCGTCCGACTTTTGATACCGATTGGTTCGCTCATAGCACGCATGTTCGTGGTACACTTCCAGTGTGTCATAGGACGTTAGGTTGTTTGGCAGGTCAAACGTTGTTTCTGCGAATGAAGAATAACCTCCACTCCAACCACCGGAATGCCGTTGGAAATCCATGATCGAGATGGCGTGAACCGCCGGATCCAGTTCCCGCACTTTGGTTGGGAATTCCGCCACCCATTGATTGGGCTCGAAGGAAAGGTGGTAGGGGTCATTCGATTGGGTTGTCCACGCATAGAGGGAGCCGGTTTCACGGGCGAGTTGGAACCGGTCTATGCCCATGAAGAATGGGCTGTTGAATGAGCTGATCATTGAACCAATGCCGCCTCCAAGGTTGCTTGCATCCATGTCAATGTAGTGGATTCGGTCATCCCAATGAGCTTCTTCAGAGGTTGTTAATCCAGCCAAAACCGCATTTCGTTGTTGGATGACATCGTTGTGGTAACTGTTGTCAAAAGAACCGTAGAACAGATGGGTGTTGAGAGGAAGATTCCGAATGAATTTCCCAGGGTTCTGACCCCATGTTGCTCCGTTGTTGTTTCCGCTGCTATCGGTGTACTTGAACATGAAAAAGTAAACATCATGACCAGTCCAACGGTCTTTGAAATTAAAGGACCCATTTAGGGTCGGAAAACTGAATTGTGGCACCGTTTGCATTGGCCCATTCAAGCTGCTCGCATCGGTCCAGTCAATGGGAAGTTGCACAACTGCACACCCCACCTCATCGACACTCCAACGTGCGGGTGATTGAGCACAAGCATCCACGTTTGCAAATACGCCATCTCCGTCAATGTCAGCGCATCCAACGGTGTTGACCACCAATCCCGCCGGCGTGCCTTCGCACTGGTCAACAAGATCGTTTACGCCGTCTTCATCGGTGTCTCTTTCAATCGCTGCGCAACCGATTTCATTCACATCCACAGCATCCAGTGGAGTCTGTGGACATTGGTCCAGCATGTCGCCGGTGGAATTCACGTCGTTGACGCCATCGTTGTCATCGTCTTCGTCCTCGGTCGCATCTTCGCATCCATCGTTGTCCCAGTCAGTGGTGTTGTCTGAATACCAGTTTGCAACGCCCTTTGCACAGGAGTCGTTTGCATCACTGTGGTCGTCGTTGTCATCGTTGTCATCCTCATCAAGGTCTGAACATCCGTCATTATCCCAATCGCTGTAGCGGTTGGAGTACCACCCTTTCCGGCCGATAGGACACAAATCATCCACGTCTTCAACGCCATCGTTGTCATCGTCAGTGTCTTCATCGGCGTCATGGCAGCCATCATAATCATAATCTGCAGAGGGCGTACTGACCCAACCGTACGAGCTGGGACACAAGTCGTAGGTGTCGATGATGCCATCGTTGTCATCGTCATCGTCTTCGTCCTTGTCGCGACATCCATCTTGGTCGCCATCGGTGGCTTGTGTGGATTGCCACCCCTCGTCAGCTCCGATGCCTGAGGGGCAACGGTCGTTGACATCNTGTATTCCATCTCCGTCCTCATCGTCTCCTGCACCTTCAATGATNATCTGCGTGGTTGATGTATCGCTTGAGGGGTTGTATCGGCCACAATTGGCTTGGGTTGTGATNGTGTGCGATTGGGTTGCCTCGGTGAAGTCAATCAGAACTTTCCATGCTGAATCTGAATCGAGTCCAATGCTGCCTTGGTTACCGTCGGTNATGGTGTAGGTCACCGTGCATGAATCCGGGTGGAGGTGTTCAATCGATCCCTCAAACCATACAACATTCGGCTCCTCCAGAACCAAACGGCTGGGTACGGAGAGAATGGGCGCAGGCTCATCCGGTGCGTTGACGNTCAAGGAGAGAACAAGCGGTTTGACGGCGGGTATGAGGTTGGTTGTACCGGCATTGGTGATGCTGATCGAAACAATGTGCTCGCCGGTGGTTATGGGTGTGAATTTCAGTTGGTATCCTGCGTCATTCTCNGACCAAATTAGGTTGGAAATGGGAGAAAAATTTGGTTGGAGAACGGTTGGTTCAATCGTCCAAGAACCTTCTCCCTCTTGTTGAATACCAAGAGAAAACACGGCTTCCTCGCCCATGACAATCTCTGAAGGTGAGACCAGCCATGTCGTCTTGAGTGAATATACGGATGCTTGAGGTTCTTCGGTATCTGGAGCAGGTTCGGTGGTGCCAAGGCAACCAGCCAACATCATCAGCGACACGAGGAAGAGCGCAGAGAATTGACGCACTTGCATGCATCGTGGTTGCCATGGCTGTCCTTGAATGTGTTGCTTATGTCAAATCAAGTTCACTTCGCCCGTCGTGGAGAGGGAGGTGTTCAAGTGGCGTGCTTTGTCGACTGTGCGCAACCTTGAGGGGCTGAACCCAAAGGAGAGCTCCTCCTCGCTGCCGGTCAATTCTTAGGATGCATTCCCAATGGACCCTCAACAACTCGGTATGGACTGAACCAGGCCAAGCAGGCTTAGGGGGTTCCAATTTCAAAACTTCACCCTCCTGCCATCGTTGAGGTGCTCCCTGAACCATGATTCGCATCGGACGCAGGTAGAGTCCACCTTTGACTTCTTTGAGTTCCATCGGAGCATCTTCTCCACCAGCTGTCCCATCATCAAGTCCGATTTGCCAATGATGTGGAAGTTCGGTTGACAAGCCAGGTGGTGGTTGCCGCGTAGGACTGCGGTCAAGTGTCTCAAGAAGTGATTCTCGTGATGGGGGCAAGGCGCCAACGCGAAGAATAGCATCAACATGGTTCCACGTCGGGTCCCATTCTGGGAAGGATACTTTGAGTTCAAGGGTTTTGTTCGCAACACTGGGTTGGATAAACTCAACAACAGGAGTTTGCAAATTTCGCTTGAGAAATTGCTTTTGTCGTTGAAGTTCCAAGAGGTTGGCTACGACCCGAATGAACAATGGGGCAAAAATGAGCGGTACGACAAAAACGGCCAAAGCAGGGTAATCCAATAACCCCCAACGAACCGTTTCAAGTCCGTAAACGGGGAGGTTCATGAAGAGCAAAACTGGAGAAATAAACAGATAAAATAAACAAACCAAGAGGACAATAACCACGCCATTGATGAATTGGCGCAGGATGTGGTGGATTGGATTTGGAATCAAATACCAACCTTGACGCTGTTTCTTGACCGCTTGGACATACCCCTCTGATTCAAGATGTGTTTCGTCGGATTTTACTTCCAGTGTTTCCTCGCCATAGCGATAACTTCGTTCGATAATCCAGCCATCGTTCAAGCCTAACCGGAACGATGGAGCTTCGTCTTTGATGGCTTCCTTGGCCGCCTCCTTGGTTTCGTATTCTCCCAAGGAGAATTGGCGCACAGCGATTGGAAGGGTTTCAGGTGCCCATCGGGCTGCTTCAAACGGGGGGTAGCGTATGCGATGTTGTTTGTGGAGTTGCTTCATCTCTCCACCTCAAGTGAGCAATAAGCGAATACCTGCTTTGAGTGCGAGGGGACGGAACGCCGGTACTTGCTTGAGCAGAGCCATGCCAAGCGGAACCGGTTTTTCGATGTCGCCAATGGCGTTGATGAGGCTAAGTGTGTCCGGGTGGGCGAAATTGAGGAAATGCTTGTCGAGAACTTCGTCGGTGCAATCGCTGACAAGGAGATTTCGTAGCGCTCGTGCTCGGTCCTGTTCTTTCTTCATGGCATTCCATGGTTGTTTTGTGATGGCCTTCAGGTCCTGCTCACTCAATGAATTTGCTTGAACAGCCTTGGTGAGCGCTTCGTGGATGCATTGAATTTGATGGAAGCCTGGACCGATTCCGCCACCGGTTGTGGGCTTGGCCATACCAGCCGCATCACCGAGCAGAATGACCCTTTCTTTGACCGTTTTTCTCACCATCCCAGAGGGGACAGGCCCACAATACCGAGCGATTTCTGATGTATTGGCGAATCGATCTTTCCAAAGCGGATGGTCCATGAGGTCTTGATAGCACGACTCAATTGACCTCCCCTTGAGCCGGTCTGCGGTTGACCACAATCCAATGCGATGGGTTCCGAAACCTGAGGGGATGACCCAGGCAAAGAAACCTGGTGCAATCGCACTGCCACTGTACATCTCCAACCAACGGTCCCGTCCTTCATACCCAACAACTTCGGTTTGGAATCCAATCATGAGTTCCTTCGGACGACCCATTTTGAAATGCCTTCGTGTCCAACTGTGGGCTCCATCTGCACCGATGAGGAGTTTGCAGGTGAGGTCAATGTTCTCATCGTTTCTGCGCACTGTAAGTTGAACTCCTGTTGGTAATGTGTTGGCATGAGTGGGAACTGAATTAAGCCAGAGTTCTGCTCCAGCTTGCATTCCTTGTTGGACCACGTATTGGTCGAACCGCTTTCGGCATACAACATAGGTTCTCAACGTCCCTTCGGTGCCCACAGGTACAAGCGTTCCACTGGGTCCGTGAATCAATGCGCCATCCACCTCTTCAAGGACGGTATGGTACCCTTCAACCACGTCCATCGCNGACGGTGTGACCAATCCGGCACACTGGAATGGTCGGCCGATTTCTTCGTGTTCTTCGAGCATCANGACCTTGAGACCGTTTCCGCTGAGCAGGGTGGCCGCCCTACCTCCAACCGGTCCAGCACCAACGATGACGACGTCATAGTCCCAATGGTCCATGCTTTTGCCTGTGGAAGGTATTGTTTCAACCTTCCTTCACTCATCGGCCAATTTAGGAGCGTTTGGCGAACTTGTATCCCACCGACTGGTTCTTNTTCAAGTAGAGTGAAGCACTGAAGGGATTGCTGGTTTTCTTGGAAACAAAGTCGTCAAACGGACCCACGGACCCGGATTCGATCAAGGTCTTGGCCTCGGCTCTGGTCAGGTCCCGCTTTGAGATGCAACGTTCAATGTGAATTTTGCAATCCGTTGACGAATCTTCCGGCGTGTAATGCGTCTCAGTTTCAACGATGTTGGCCTTGGTTTTAGGGCACACCGCCACCACGCCTGGTTCCACTGGGAACCGTTTTGCATCGGCAGCAGCAGCTCGAGGCGGGAAATCATAGGTCACCCTGTTCTTGTCAAGTTTGAGGAAGGCATTGAACGGTTTGTTTCGTCGGGAGGTGAAATCTTCTAACAGCGTGGATTTTCCATCGGTGAAAATTGGTTTGGCTTCGGCGGGAGTAATGATTCGCTTGCACATCACGTTTTGCATGCCCCTAAACGAGCATTCAGTGTCGTCACAAACATAGGCGGTTTTGGTGATTCTGATGGAGCCTTGTTCACACGTGGGGCAAGGACAGAGAACCTCATCGTCTTCGGTTGCCTCATCGCTTCCCGAACCTTTACTGACGACCTTCCCGTCTTTTTTGAGTTCAATTGAGGTCTCATAGCCTTCTCCGGCTTGAGAAAAGAACCCATGGACATTTTCCAACGACTGATTCTCAAGTAACCGTGAGGCCGTGGTTCGATCAAACCAACGTCCCGAGGTATCTTTCCAGAAAACAAAGGAACAGCCTTTGTTGCGTCCTTCGTTGTGTTCGCACTGGTACGCTAGGGTGTTTTCCATGACCTTTCCGTTGCATGAGGGGCACGGTCCAAGGCTCGGTTCGTTGAGGTACAGGGTGTTACGATCGTGTTCCCGAATCCGGTCGACCATGGTTTGGGTTTGGAGTATGATCTTCTGCATGTAGGTATCCATGGGTTCTTCTCCACGCTGAACGGCGAGGAGTGAGGCTTCCATGTCACCCGTGAGTTCAGGCGATGTGATCCATTCAACGGGGATTCTACGCAGAACATCGATCATTCTGATGCCGTGCGGTGCAGCACTGATGGTGCCGTTTCGAGAGCGTCGGATGTATTTTCGATTGAGGAGTTTTTCGATGGTATCTGCACGGGTGGCGGGTGTTCCGAGTCCCTTTTCTTTCATGGCATCGGCGAGTTCATCGTCTTCAATGTGCTTTCCAGCATGCTCCATCAATTGAAGAAGACTGGCTTCCTTAAGTCGATTTTTGGGCTTGCTCAATTCCTCTGAGAACTCATGGGAGTCGAGCGTTGATTCGCATGGGTTATTCGGAAGGCTCCCCCATCCTTCTGGAACTTTGTCCTTCTTTGGTACAACGGCCCTCCAACCCGGTGAAGCGATTTGTTCAACTTCTTTGATGAACTGATGTCCGGATTTCCGGGTGATTCGCTTCGTTACCGTCCATTCGGATGGAGGGTGCCAAGAGGCAAGGAAGTTCCGAACAATCATATCGTAGAGCTTGGCATGGTCCCCGCCAAAATTACCCGGTGGGTTTTGACCGGTGGGGACGATGGCATAGTGGTCCGACACCTTGCTGCTGTTGAAATTGCGCTTGGAATTGGACAACCCCTCGCTCTGAAGTCGCTTGACATGGACGTTGTAGTCGCTTTGACCGCCGAGGTTGTCGAGGGTTTTTGCGACCGTTTCATGCATGTCTTCAGGGAGGTATTTCGAATCCGTTCGGGGGTAGGTGGTCAATTTGAATTTGTCATACAAATCCTGCGCAACACCGAGTGTGCGCTTGGCCGACCACGACCATAGGCTGTTGGCTCGCTTTTGGAGGGTTGTCAAATCAAAATTCAGCGGTGGTTGTTCCTTTTTGATTCGGCTTTTCTCTTCCGTTTCAAAGTCTCCTGAAGAAGCCAACATGGTTTCAATCTCTTCCTTTTCTGAGGCCTCCATAATGCGATGCGATTTGTATTCGGGTCGGTCAGGGTCGTCTTTGTGGCCCGTTCGCTCCCAGCGGGCCGTCCAATTTGCGTCGCCAGCGGCAAAGGTGGCATGAAGTTGCCAATACGGCACTGGAACGTGGGAAAGCACCTCCAATTCATGGTCAACAACCAAGGCGAGTGTTGCGGTTTGGACTCGGCCGAGGGAATTGGCCGAACGGTCTCGGTTTTGTGGCAGGCGGGTTGCAATACGAGAGCCGTTCATTCCGATGATCCAGTCCGCTCTTGAGCGCGAGTAGGCTGCATCGCTTAGTGCTTGGTAGATTTCACCTGATTTCCTGGTTTCAAAGGCGTTAAGCATGGCGTCATAGGTCATGGATTGCATCCACATTCGCGAGGTTGGCGTCTTGACTTTGGAATGTTCGAGGATGGTTCTGAAAATCAGTTCTCCTTCCCTTGCTGCGTCGCATGCATTGACGATTTCCGTCACAGATTTGTCTTTGATGAGTTTGAGGATGGCCGACAATTGCTTTTTCCCACGACCGCCTTTTGGTTTGTACTGGAAGGATTCAGGGATAAACGGCAAGCGGTCGATGGTCCCTCTCCAATTTTTGAATTCGTTGTCATAGTCATCCATGTACTTGAGTTCCAACAGATGACCAATGGCCCATGTGATGACGATGTCGTCGCTGTGCCAATGAGTCTCGAGTTTTTTTCCAACGCCCAAGACATTGGCAAGGTCCTCGGCAACACTGGGTTTCTCAGCAATGATGACGATGGACATGTGATGAAAGCCCAACGACGACCATACTTGAACCCTCCTTTGGGTCCGGGTTGGTTTCATTTGCATGCATGAAATGTATCATTTCATGGTCGTGGTTCAGCGCCTCAGTTCATGGATTTACGGCTTTGAATTTCGTCCCATGGTTGCTCTGATTGAGGCCCTCCACATCCGAGACAGCCGGGATAACCCGCATTGAGGAGATCGTCCGTCATTGAGGCTAGGGTTTCCCATGCATCAGTTGGCGTCATGGGTAACCAAAGGATGTCCATGGAAGGCTCGTCAACCCCACAAATAGCGAGGGTTTGGGATGAAGTTGTTGCGATGAGTCGAATCTCCTCGTGCTCGTGTGGGGCAAAGGCAGGAAACGTTGTTCTTGAGGGTTGAACATCCCCGAGCCGGATGCCCAAGCGGTGAATCTGCTCCTTCATCCACGAAGGGCCCTGGATGGTGATATCATCGGTTCTCAGAAGGATTCTGCTCAATTCACGGGCCGCCGGCCACCGAGGGTCCGTGATTCGCATGATTCGTCGCAGTCCGGGGCAAGTCTTGAAGGATGTCTTTCGGAACCCAACCACCATGGGCGTCGGTTATCGCTGGTTTGGACGTCCTCTCCTTCGCTTCCAAGATTCGGAAAAAGCACACGGGCGTTCCCTCTCTTTGCTTCGGCTTGCTTCATCAAATCCAATCAGCCGATTGGCTCTCCGAATGATGTACAAACCTCGTGTTTCCTTGCCCGTGGAATTGTTTGGACATGAATACATTCACCCTTTCGGCCTGGCAGCTGGGATGGACAAAAACGCCAAAGCTCTGCTTGGATGGGAAGCGACAGGATTGTCCTTCGTTGAAATTGGGGGCGTTACCATGCTTGAACAGGGAGGGAATCCTCAACCTCGCATGTTCCGGGCCCCGCATGCTCAGGCACTCGTGAACCGAATGGGATTCAACAACGATGGGAGTCAAAAGATTCAACGCTCCCTTGAGCGCCACATCAAACGCCATGGACGGCTTGGTATTCCTGTATGGGTTAACCTTGGGAAATCCAAAGTCACGCCCCTTGACGAGGCACACCTCGATTATGGGACAACGTTGGAACGGCTTTGGTCCTACGGTGATGTTTTTGTCATCAACGTTTCATCCCCGAACACACCGAACCTTCGGGAACTCCAAGACGATGAGGGGCTGACTCGAATCCTTCACCATTGCCTCGCCGTGAACGATGAACAAGCGGCATACCTTGACGCTAAGCCGAAGCCCATCCTTGTGAAAGTTGCACCCGATATGACCGGGGAGCAACTTGTTCATATTGCGAAAACAGCCAAGGAAAACGGGGCAGACGGAATCGTCCTTTCCAATACAACGGTGGACCGTCCCGAGTCTCCCCACCCACGAGATGTTTCTGTTTTTGATCAACAAGGCGGGATGAGTGGTCAACCCCTCAAAGAGCGTTCGACGGCCATGATTCGCACGGTTCGTCAAGCCATTGGAGATGGTTGGCCCATCATTGGTGTCGGAGGAATTGCCAATGCACAAGATGCCTGGGAAAAAATAGAAGCCGGCGCAACGCTACTTCAAGCCTACTCGGGTTTTGTCTTTGAAGGACCTTCGTTGACCAAGCAAGTTGTCCACGGGCTTTCCAAGCGTTTGAAGTCCTCAGAGCATGATTCCATTGCAGAGGTTGTAGGAAGAACATCCGGTTGAAAGAGGATTGTTAAGGGTGCGAGGCTTGGAAACACCATGTGGGCAAGACGCACACGGATTTTGGTCGTCGGAGCCGTCTTGACGCTCGGCCTCCTTGCCACCGTCCTGCTTCAAGCCCCTGCACCGACACAAACCGTGGATGAATTGATGTCCTCACCCGCCGAACATCTTAACCAAGACATCGCCGTACGTGGCGAAGTCCAAGACGGTACCATCGACAACGCAACGATGACCTTTGTCCTTGAAGGGTCTTCATCAACCCTGACCATCCGGTTCACGGATGCGATGGTGTCCAATGGTTTGGATGACAATCGTACAGTGTACGCCGAGGGTGTCCTTTTGTTCGAGGATGGGGCTTATGTCCTCGATGCCAACGTAATCAAGACATCCTGCCCATCAAAGTACGAAGAAGAGGCAGAGCGAGAAGAATGAGGCCCTGCGCTGCCTTCATATAGGCTGGTGCTCGGGCATTGGTTGGGATAGGTGGGGAGCTCGGCGTACCCTGAATCACAAATCGTCGTTATGGTGGACCGAACGCCTTGGGGCGGCGGAAGCGGCCGTGGGGTTCCCGTAGGCGGACGTTGATGTCTCGCCCCCACATGACTCGGGTGTCATGATCCGTCTCCGGAAGGAAACGGGGAATGAATAACCGGGGGACTAGGTCAGGCCGGGAACGGAGCAGCCCTACCTGGGGCCATGGGTGCTGTGGGGATCCGGGACGGAGGAAGCTTGCGGATTTGGCCTTGCGAAGCGCACGTCCACCTTTGGCTCTCCCACCTCAAATGTCAAACACGACGTCAGCGTACCAGCCGGGGCCATCGAAATCCGGCACGTCGTCCCACTGGCTAGCGATGGTCTGACCCTGATGGACTTCTGCGACCACCAGATTGTGCGTCGTTACCGCTTTGATCTCAATTTCTCGTTCAACCAATTCAGCCTCAACCCAACTAACTTGGGCGACGGCCATCCAACCATCGTCATCCTTCTCAACCTTCACCATCGCATCGACGTACCATTGGCCATGAACTTCGGCCCGGTACAGCAATTCATCCAGCCAGGCCAAATAGAGGAAATGAACATCATGAGGGTTATGTTCTGCGCGAATCCTCCACTCGCCGGTATGTCGAACATGGGCATTCAGGTGTTGCGAACTTGCCTCGCTCATGAGATACGCTTGCATTCCGAGCCCTGCTTCCGAAAGGAGTGAAGGGAAATCCTTGGCGAAAACCCGCATACCGATGTCGGCGGTCGTTGGCCATAACCAAGCACTCATGGCTCCACCTTATCGCTTTGAAACCTGCAAATTCCAGACGTGCTCACCCACGCGGTGGATAAGGTCGTCCTTGCTCAACACGAAGGAATCCGTTCGTTCGGCTGCGAGGATGCATTCACATGCTGCGTTGGCCAACAGGGCGGTTGAATGGACATCAAGGCCACGNGACAGTGAGAAGGCAATGGCCACGGCCGCAGCATCGATGAGGCCAATCATTTGCCGCAAATCAACCAATCCACACGGAGCGTGCACGGTCTCCTCGTTGGCTGAGTAGATGGTGACGCCTGCCTCACCCGAAAGCACGACAAGGTGCTTCCAGTTGTATTGAGAAAGAAGTTTTTCGGCAGCCTCGGCCCCGGTTGATGCCCCTAACCTTCGGCGCATCAATTCCAAACCTTGCGATTGAAACAAGGTCCAATCAACACCTTCCGTTCGATGCAGACCGGTGAGTTTTGGGTCGGCGATGACGGGTACCGACATGCTTTTTGCCGCCCCAAACAAGCGTTCGGCTCCTTGATCGGTGATGACGCCTTGTCCATAATCAGAGGCGATCAATGCCGAGGCTCCCGAAAGGTCGTTAATCGCTTGTTCATACAGAGCATGCGATGCTTCTTCTGGAACTGGCGCATCTTCTTCGATGTCCCAACGAAGGAGCAGTTGTTCGTCCCGAATGAGGCTCTCACGTGAAGCCAGCATGCGGGTTTTCACGGTGGTGGTCCGGTCTTCTACTATGGCAATGCCGTGGGTTGTGACCCCTTCGGATTCAAGTGATTCAATGATGCTTAATCCAGCCGTGTCATCGCCGACCACACCGAACAGGTGGCTGTCCAATCCCATCGACCGTAAACCTCTCGCCACGTGGGCTGCTGCTCCCACATCCTCTTCACGGGAAGTCTCTCGCAACACTGGAACAGGTGCGCGAGAATTGAGATTATTGGCGTATCCGTGGATATAACAATCCATCATCACATCACCAATCAAAACGATTTTTCCCGAATCATCCGACCTGAGTTGTCGCTTCAGTTCGGAGAGTGTGTCGTGCAAATTGGCTTCTTCATCGGTCATTCCCATGTCTTCACCTCTGTGTATTGTCAAGAACTTCACTCAAAATTTGTTCGTGTTCAGCATCGGAAATCTCGAGCTTGGCTTGGAGCGTTTTCAAAATAGCATGCTCATCTGCCGTGATGACGTTGTCTTTCATGGCTGTTTTCACCGCCGCAGCATATGTGTGGTAATGTTCTGAATAATTTGGTGAGTTTCTTGCTCGTTCGAGGAGATTTTGATGCGTCAATTGGTCAATCCCAAAGTGAACTCGGAATGTATCCAACAAATCAATTTCGTCTTGAAGAATTTCACCATCGTCAAGGGCTTGAAGAATCATGTCATAATACACTTCTTCTGGTGGTGGAATTTTGAGTGATTGACGTGCTTCATTCGACAAACGACGAACGCGTTCGGGGTGCATTCCTAGAAATCCGACCACTTCGTTCAGCAACGATTGTTCGTCCCTTGTGATCTTTCCATCTTCCCAAGCACGAGCAAACATTCGTCGAACCAATTCCTCGCCATACTGGGCATCGATGGATGCCATCCCTTCGGGATTGGATACGGGAGAAACCAATGCTTGGTCGTGGAAGGTGAGCCCTTCATCGAGATGGGACAACAACTCCAGCACAGGGGTGGAACGGTTCCACAGTGATTCAAGGCGAACACTGGATTCACCATGGTTCACTTGCTCGTTAATGATGCGCTGGCACAGCGCATCGGCTTGTTGTCGGCCCGTTTCGGTGAGGGTGTACACGCGTTTCCGTTGTTTTCCACCCGGGATGTGCCGCTGTGTGACGTCCAGGAGGCCGTTTTTCTCCATCCGCTTGAGTGTTCGAGGTATGTGTTTCCGTTGAACGTGAACAGCTGCGGATATACCTGCTTGCGTGAGCGTTGCTGGGGCTTCCCACCCACCGCTCGGCAGTTGTTGGTTGATGAGATGCAAAAGCGCACGTTCCTCAGTCGTGAGGGTTCCTAAGTAGCCGTCGACCATCTCACTCCCTCGTTAAACGGTTGAACCGGTAGCACATAGGACAATCGGTTTCAAGCGACGGAATCAAAAACGGGCGGAGGATGGTCTAAGCATGGGTGGAAGAGAACGAACGTACCGTCCTCGGGCTCGTACGACGCGTCCACTGGGCTCGGGGCGGTCTGCGAATGCTCCTCCGTCTCAACCGCTTTCGCCACCAGAGGCCCGTGCCGATGGTTGGTTCATCGCGGACCCACTGGCCCAGCGACTCCATCAGAAGAGTGCACTTGGCCAGCGGGTTGATGGCGGAATACTTCTCACACCCGAAGAAGTGCTGTTTTGCCATTGGTATCGCCATGTTCCACTTCCGAACGATGGCGACTGGTTCAACGAACAATTGAGCAGCGAGGGGACACTTCTCCGACGAATCATCGCCATGGACGTGCTCCGAAACGGTGGAGAACGGGTTATTCCGGTCAACCACCTTGCATCTCGGTTCGATACCTTTCCTGAGCACACCTGGGCCGTACGGTGGGAACGGCATGAGGCCTGGATGTCCCACCCCGGCTTGAGTCAAGTTCGTTTGCAACGAACGCATGACCCACTGGATTGGGATGAACTCAATGCGTGGGTTTCATCGGTCAGTGCTTGCGGTCATGTGGCCGAACTGTGCGTAATCGATGATGAGTTTGACACCACCATCTATCACCTTTCTCCGGCTCACCCTCAAGGCTCCCATCTCCGATTTGCCGACCTTGACCACGCGCTACAAAAAGAAGTACAGTCATCGTGTACCACAGCACACGCCATCGATGGAGGCTATTTCCTCAACCATTCCTCAGAATGGCCGCTTCCAGCCATTGGCACACCTCATTTTTCGGGCCGTTTTTTGCGGGACGAAGAACACGATTTCCTCCTCAACCATGGAAAGGGCGAGGTCAACCTTTACGGCGCGTTGATTGGGCATGGCCTCCTTCTTCGGCCCGGTTTCAAATACGGTTGCCGATGGCGTGGATACGAAGAATCCATTGAAGTGGCGCACGCTCCATGGTTGATACAACCGCTTGAGGAAGCACCAACGAATTGGGAAGAGGTCTGCCTCGCAGTTCGTCTTGCCGAAGGTGTAAACAAGCGATGGATATGTGCTTCGTTTACAAATCATACGTCGTCATTCTTGAACATCAAACGGGTTGGATGATCCTTCGACGTCCAAGGGGCGACCCCACGGGTCCTGTTCTTCTTTTTTCGGCAATTCAATGGCTTCAACATCATTCGGATTGGTGGTTTTTTCTTTTTTGAGGATGCCAGATAGAGCAGACAATCCGAGAACGGACAGCATGAGGCCGATGACTCGCCCAGGTTGCGTCCATGATGACCACCATTCATCGTTCGTTGAAGTCGCTTCCAACACAACATCAACGGTCCACGACATGCCGTCGTCGGTTGCGATTGTTACGGTGCCGTAGACAAGCATGTTTTCGCTTAGCAACCCATTGGGCTCCACCGTCAATTCATAGGAAGACGTGTCTGAAACGATGGTCGATGAATCACCGTTCGCAACACGGGCCAAAGGCCCATCAATGGTTGCGTAAAACCGTTGATTTCCGTCTCCATAGGAGGCGATTGGGATCGTCAGGTTGGTTGTCGATTGTGGGTGAACCGTTGCTTCAAAGGATGAATCTTGTGGGATTCGATTGAGAATATGCACGGTGTGGCGTAATTGAACGCTGCTACCGTCGCAAGAAATTGTTCCTTCAATCATGGCCGTCGATGGAGCCATGCCTTCGGTTGAGAAGGTGAGGAAATGACCTTGTTCGGAATGGGTCAATGAAACACCACGGCCATCGGTTGAGATCAAATCACTCGTGCAAGCATCCGTGTTTCCATCAATGTCAACACGGACGGACTCTGAGGGCAGGATAGGGCTGCCGTGGTCGCTCAAATCAACGTTCATCGTTGGATTGCACGATGGGGCTGAGAATGAGATGCTAATGTTTTCTTGACCCGTAACCCTGGCTACCCAAGGCACTAAAATCCCATCGTGCGTTCGAATTTCAACACCTTCCGCACCAAACGAGGTGTTGTTGAGGAAAAGGTCGCTTGCTTCGCCTTGGTTTGAACCACGAACCAAATCATCACCCTCATCGGCTTCAATGACCTTGAGCCACGGTTTGTTTGGATTGGTGTTCACTTCGTTTCGCTCAAAGTCACCAACGCTGAGGTCCTGATATGAAACAAGAATGCCAGCTCCTGGCAGGCGAGAATCGTACCCCGAATCTGAGCGATGTTCAACAAACACTGATTCAGTGTCTGAGATTGGAATTTTGAGCACTTTGCCTTTTTCGGTGATCCCACTGAGAGGGATGGTTGGGCCAAGGCAGGGTTTAACCGAATTTGATGGCCATGCGAGGTCAACGGTTTCAATTCGTTCTTGACGGATGAGTTCCATGTTGGCCCCCGTCGGCATGGCTGGCCATCGTCCTCCACCGTTCCAATTTCCACTGGCCATGATGTCCCAATCCCCGGGTCCTTTCCACGATTGGAAGGCCACTTCATCATGCACTGGATACAGATCGATTCCCCCCATTTGATGCAGCATCTCGTGAATGATGGTCCCCACTCCACTTGTTCCAGTTTGCAAACTGGCCATGGTGTAATGCTCAATTCGCTGGTCATCTTGGAGTTCAATGGATTCATCAAAATAGGTGAAATGGGACCAGATTCGGTTGGTGTTTCCAGGACTTTCCTCTTGACCTTTGGTCGTGTGAAGCACCAAGAAACGGTCAACGGTGCCGTCTTCGTCCAAGTCAAACATGCTCCAATCAATGTCCTCCTTGAGGTTGCTCAAAGCCTCCTCGGCAAGCGCCGATGGCAGGAATTCACCGTCTGCTCCGCTGTCTTTTCCAGAGACATCTTGCCCGTACGTTTCAACGGGAAAATTTGCCCGAATTACCGTTGGGTGAACGGTGATTGAAAGATTCGCTTCTCCACCAGAGAGTTGCTCAATGTATGGCACCACTGCTTGATTCAGCATGTTTTCTGCTTCGGATATTCCCCATCCATTGTTGGCTGTGTTTTGTTCGAAATCAACAACGGCNACCAACCAACGTTCTTGGTCTTGCAGTGGTAGTTGCTGGCTTGGTTCNTCGTTGTTGACCNNGATTTGTCCGACCAACCATCCTTCCACATGGTCTTCATGGGTGAAGGTCCACGCTGCTGAGGACAGGAAAACGAGGGCCATGAATGCCGCCGCTACCTGCCTCATGCAACCGTGTCTGCGCTTGCAGGTTTGAAGTTTCGTTGNATATGCGTNGTTTGAGTTTGGGAAACCAACTCAAATCGGCTGGTNAGAATTCTCCGTTAACAGAGCGGAGAACGGATGACTCGTCCACTGTTCGGGACCCTTGCAGTGGTTGGTGTGCATCTTGATGCCCAGCCGTTCGAAATTTTCTTTGATGAAGGTGGGTGGTTCACCTCCTGCATCATGGTGAACCATCACGTCCGTGATTCGTTGATGTTGCACGAAGAGTAACACTCGTTCCCGGTCCACTTGTCGCTCATGCCAATTCCCAACCGTAAGCAATGAAAACCCAGCGTCATCGGCGATGTTTGAATCGATGCGGTTCTTGCCCTCCTTGGATTGAATCACCGCGAGGCGTCGGCGACGGCCATCGGCATCAAACCAATCCGTAATTCGTCCAGAGACGAGGTCGGTCTGGGTCATCCAAGGACGAGCGAAAAACTCGTTGCTCAGCAGCATGATGGCCACCAAAGGGACGCCCAACGCCTGGGCTTGTTCGGGCACGGTGAGCAGAATGAGGACGCTGGAGATCCCATACACCCGAACTCTCCACCATTCGGCGGTCGTCTGTGTGAGAATCTTGAGTTGGCCTGCGGTGAACATAATGAGCCAACTGGTCAACAAGAGACCAAAAATCCACGTGAGATACGTGGCGATGGCGAGCATTTCAACAGCGCTGTATTGAGCGGAAAGTCCTACGCTCAAATGGTTTTCATGGCCTGCTTTGAACAGCATTGGGAGAAGGGTGGTGGTCATCAATAGGAAACTTACCAAGAGCAGAACGGTACCGAACATCGTGCACCGTTTGAGCGCCTTGTATTCTTGAATGGCCAGACCCGGTTTGGCAAAGCGGTGCACATGGTGCAAGAGCAATGGGAGCGAAGAAAGAAAGGCGAGGTAGAGGGCACTTAACCAGCGGATAGCACTCCATTGAGCTGGGTCGTATACGTTCAGGCAATCGCCTTGGCATGGATGGAGCATGGCGAGGAAATCTCGGAGGAGTTCGTCGACCGAAAACGACCAAATCAACGTCAGCGAAACGATGGTGATGAACAGCAAAACGGTGCGTTTTGTTAATTCATCAAGATGGGACTGTATCCGCGTATCCTTATCGGATTCGAGGAGTATGGCCATGAATTCTCACTCAAACAAGGTCCGTGTATTGCTTCGGTGCTCGTGCCTGGACGATGGTTCGATAGACGCCATAGATGGCCCAGAGCGTGAGCATACCGGTGACCAGTGCGTATCCCCAGGGTTGTCCAGAATCAACGATGTACGCAAACAAAACAGCGAATCCTGAGGCAAGCACACCTCTGCGGAGGCCTTGAGGTACCGCCAAACTCTTGTCGAGGTGCGTTGGGCCACCACCGAACCGTCGTTCGTAAAATTCACCTTGGATCACGGCAGCGATGATAATCATGGACAAGGTGGTCCAGTAGTAGAGGTTGCCGTTGGCAAAGAAATCATGTGCAATCCCTTCTTGTCGCTCAGCTTCAATGGCTTCTGGGTCTTCTTCTGCTACGAAGAGTGAATCGTAATCTCCAACGCTGATGGTTCGAAGTGAAACGTCCTCGTCGGTGGCGATTTCGGTCGCCCCAGGTTCACTGATGGTAAAGGCAAGAATGTTCCATTTGTCGCCTTCGTCGAAGTTTCCGTTGCCATTGACGGCATTGCCAACAAGTTGGAAGTTAGCTGGCCCCATGTCTTCGCTCGGTGCGGTCCACGACACGACCCAGTCGTTGCCTGGTTCAGATTGCGAGAGGGCTCCGGGTTTATCTGGGACGCTTTGACTTCCTTCACCGGCGGTCAGTGTTCCGATGTCGCCGTCCCAGAACAGGAATCCACCACCATCGTTTGATGCGTGTTGGAGGCTGATGACGAATTCGTATGTTTCACTCACGTTGTAAGCTCGGGGAACACCGGATACTGAAACAACCACTTCAGTCGAAGGTGCTCCACCGCCGTGGCATGTGCACCCAGTTTCAATCACCAGGTTTCCACCGTTATCCCAGGGCGGTCCGTTGGGGTTACCCAAAACTGGTGCAACCAACATCAAAGAGAGAACTACCATCAACGAAAAGTTACGGAAGTTGCGTCGCATGAACTCACCCAATTTTTTCCACTTGGCCCCGCTCTTTCAATGTTGCTTCAACTTCGTCGTTGTTGAGCCTCATCAGATTTCCTTGATGGCGTTGTTCAAACCGGTCATCATGGCCTTTCCGTCACCAAAGAGCATCATGGTTTTGTCCTCGTAGAAGAGGTCATTGTCAACACCAGCGTATCCCACCGATAGGGAGCGTTTGATGATNACAACCGTTCGGGCTTGATCGGCGTCAATGATGGGCATNCCGGCAAGNGGNCCTTCGCCACTTCNTGCGGCTGGGTTGCAGGTNTCGTTGGCTCCGATGACCACGGCNACATCGCATTCTGGGAANTCNGGGTTGATTTCNTCCATTTCGATAAGCTTCTCGTANGGAACATTGGCTTCGGCGAGAAGGACGTTCATGTGCCCGGGCATTCGACCNGCNACNGGGTGGATGGCGTACTTGACTTCCGTNCCGAATTTTTCTTCGAGNAGGTCTCCNAANTCNTTGACTTGNTGTTGNCATTGGGACACNGCCATGCCGTATCCNGGCACGATGATGACCTTCTGTGCACCGTCAACCATCATGGCCACTTCATCGGCATCTGAACCGACCTTCGTTCGGGTCAATTNTNCNTTTTCTCCACTTCCNCCAAAGGACTTGAACAACACATCAGGAAGCGTTCTNTTCATNGCCTTGCACATGATGAAGGTGAGGATGAGGCCAGAAGCACCCACCAANGACCCTGCNACGATGAGAACNGGGTTGTTGATGATGAATCCGGTGAACGCNGCNGCGATACCCGAGAGNGAATTGAGCAGCGANACGACCACTGGCATGTCTGCACCGCCGATNGGCAAGACCAGTATNATGCCCAAAAGACACGAAATACCGATGATGGCCCACAGGTAGGTCTCGTTGGTCGGGTCATNNATGGACATGACGATGAGTGCAAAAACAGANAGTGTCAAAAGNACCTTGACTGGGTTGAGCCATGTTGGNCCCCAAGTTGGGGTCTTGAACCACTTCCCNAAGATTTCNACGCCACCTTTGAGTTTGAACATGGCGAGCAATGAACCGGTCANTGTCATCCATCCGACAAGNGCGGAGAGTCCGGCTGCAACNACGACGACCTGCAACGTCAAACCGGTGGGTAGNGCNAGCGTCGGGTCTTCGATGTACTTCCATGTTTCAGAGAGGGCAACAAGAGCCGATGCTGCNCCGCCGAANCCGTTGAACAGAGCCACGAGTTCTGGCATACCCGTCATTTCGACCTTGATGGCCATAATGGCCCCAATGATTGAGCCAATGACGAGTCCAGCAATGATGAGCTCCCAATTCATGGTTCCTGAAGCGAGTTGCATATCAACGACGGTTGTTATCACGGCAACCAACATACCCATGGCTCCGTATTGGTTTCCACGGGGAGCGGTTCTTGGATGTCCGAGTTTCTTCAATCCAAAAATAAACAAGGCTGCAGAGAGCAAATAGCCCAAGGGAATCCATTCTTCCATCTCAAGCCCTCCTTTTCTTGCCAGCGATCATGTTCAGCATGCGATTGGTCACCGCAAAACCACCGACGACGTTGATCATCGCCAACACAATAGCGACGAATGCCAAGAGGCCAGAGACAAGTGTGTCGCCTCCTTGGTAAGCCACGTTGGCACCAAGCAAGGCGCCGACGACGCTGATGCCTGAAATCGCATTTGCGCCACTCATCAGTGGGGTATGGAGCGTGGCTGGAACTTTGGTAATGAGTTCAAAACCAAGGAAAATAGCCAGCATAAACAACGTTAAGTTTGCAATCAATGAAGCTTCAGTAATCATTCAACCACCCCTGCGAGTCGAGTTTGCTTGGGATGGATGGTGCCGTCTTTGCAAATCAGCACCCCTCCCATACCATTGACATAGAAATCGGAACCTTCTGGTGCCCCGACGAGGATGTCGTCGTCTTCGGAGATAACCACGCTTCCTTCGTTCACGAGGGATGTAAAGAAGGTCGTGAGGTTGTTCGAATACAGCATGGAGGCCGTGTTAGCGAGGGTTCCAGGCAAATTTGAGGTTCCAACGATGATGACGCCGTTTTCAGTGGTGGTGACTTCTCCTTGAACCGTGTCTTCACAATTTCCACCTACGTCTGCGTTCATGTCCACGACGACGGCACCGGATTTGAAATTCGCAACGGCGCTTGAGGGCACCGTAATGGGCGCAGGTCGGCCAAAGATACGGGCGGTTGTGACAATGATATCGGCATCGGCAGCCACGCCACAGACCGTGTCGTTCACCTTCTGTATGAATTCGGGGGTGAGGGGCTTGGCATAGCCTGATTCGTCTTCGAAGTCATCCATTCCATCCACTTCAATGAAACGGCCACCGACCGATTCAATTTGTTCGGCGGCTGACTTTCGGACATCAGAAGCAAACACGATGGCGCCGAGTCGCTTGGCGGTAGCAATCGCTTGCAGACCTGCAACCCCACTGCCCATGATGACAACTTTTGCCGGTCGAATGGTTCCTGCAGACGTGGTCATCATCGGAATTCCCTTTGGCACTGCGGCAGCGCCCAAGAGAACGGCTTTGTAGCCCGCTAGATTGTCCTGGCTGGAATTCACGTCCATGGACTGGGCCCTTGAGAGGCGACGAGGAATCATGTCCATGGAGAGCAACGTGATGTTGGCTTCCATGCAGGCTTTCACGTATTCCGGATGACGGAATGGATCGGATACACAGGCGAGGTTAGTTCCTTCGCTGATGCCGTCGGTACCGGGGAAGCGAATGCATACCAGATTTTCACAGGCGAGGGCTTCTTGTCGAGAGACGATGTGTGCACCGGCGTCCTTGTATTCTTCGTCATGGTAGTTGGCTGCAAGACCCGCGCCCTCTTCGATGTAGACCTCAAACCCCGCACGTGAAAGTTTCTTCATGCTCGATGGGACGATGCCAACGCGAGTTTCGCCTTCAGGTTCTTTTGGGACACCAAGTTTCATGCTTTCACCTGTGATTCGCACCCACGAAAGGGTAGGTGCAATTTGGCCACTTGAAGGAGGTTTTTAGATGCCACGCTTTCAATTCCTGCACACCAGTTTTGCAATTCCCAAAAACCCCGTCAAAAACCCTGCACCATTTGACTTATGGACTGCACACAACAGGTCCCCTTTGAAAGGTGGAAACCATGGCAAGCGGACGACGAAAAATTGCAGTGATTGGGGCAGGAAATGTTGGTGCGACGTGCGCCTTTGTTTTGGCCCAAATGAAGGTGGCTGACATTGTCCTTCTCGACATTTACGAAGGCTTTGCAAAAGGCAAAGCTCTGGACATGTCGCAAAATGCCAACGTGCTGAATTACGACGGCACCATAACAGGAACGGCTGACTACAACGACATCGCCGGAGCCGACGTTGTGGTGGTGACTTCTGGTTTTCCTCGCATGCCGGGCATGACCCGTGAGGATTTGATTGGAAAGAACGCNGACATCGTGTCCCAAGTTGGAACGGGCATCAAAGACCATGCNCCNGANGCCGTNGTNATTGTGGTCACCAANCCACTTGACNTGATGACCTATCACATGCAAAANGTCACNGGNTTCCCGCCCGAGCGNGTCATTGGNCAAGCNGGNGTTCTNGACAGTGCCCGCATGGCTCATTTNATTGCCTTGGAACTCAANTGTGCAGAAGAAGANGTNTCACCCATGGTGCTNGGCGGTCACGGNGATACCATGGTGCCTCTTCCNCGNTACACGACNGTCGGTGGNATTCCNATCACNCAACTGATGAGCCAAGANCGAATTGAAGCGATCAGCGCTCGCACNGCNAGCGGTGGGGGAGANATNGTCAAACTNCTNGAGAAAGGTTCAGCGTTTTACGCTCCNGGNTCNGCTGCNGCCATNATGGCGGAATCGGTNCTCAATGACCGCCGNCGNTTGATTCCAGCCTCGTGTCTCCTCACCGGNCAATATGGCCTTTCCGATGTTTACATCGGTGTCCCGTGCATCGTGGGTGCCAACGGTGTTGAGCGCATCTTTGAACTTGATTTAACCGATGAGGAACTCACGTCGTTGCAAGGGTCTGGAGAATTCTACAAGGGCCAACTCAAAGATGTCCTTGGCTACTGAATCCGTTCGAGGACCAAGCTTTCGCTTGCACCAATCGTGGTGGCTTTTTCAACTGGATTGCTTCGCTTTACCAACCGGTGACCTTGTTTTCCACGACTTCGCATTCGGGTGAGCACTTCTTGACCAATGTAGCACCCCTTCTGTGGGTGGACTAAATCGCCCAGGCCACATGCTAAGGGATGAACCTTCGAGGTGATCTCATGGCCATGGTAAGGAATGAGGTTGGCAATTCGATGCTCAGTCCAATCTTCTTCCGTCCATGTGGCTTCCCAATTGTGCTTCACTGGAATGATGTACATTGTTCCAAAATGACTCTGATGCACGGTGGTGCCGTCGGGGTAGGGTGCATCATCGGTTCCAAGAAACACATCATTCAGTTCCGAAATATCGGTTAGTGAAATGGACTGACCCAAGATTCGCTCTGTGAGATGGGCGATGACCGTGGATTTGCTTGGTTCATACCCAACAAGCGCGACATGGGAGCCAACGAGTATCACCTCACAGACGTCGACAATTTTGGCTGCACGGTTGGTGAAGACGGTGGTGCACGCTCCGTCCACTTGATTGGTTGACAACCCATTGATGAAGGATAGAATATCATCGCCTCGGAGAAGCAATGTGTAGGCACGATGCCTGACCATCCCCATGGTTCGTCCTCAGGAGAAGGATTCGCCACATCCACATGATGCGCTTGCATTGGGGTTGTTGATCTTAAATCCGCCACCCATCAACCGATCGACATAATCGATCTCAATGCCATTTAGGAGGTGGCTTGAGGCAGTGGGCACCAAGACTCGAAAGCCTTTGATGTTCAATTCTTGACAAGGAGTTTCGGTTGATTCAACGATTTGGAGGTCGTACATGTAGCCTGAACAACCGCCGCTCAGAACACCAACGAGAAGAGCATGGCTTCGGTCATCGCCGAAGACATCTTCCAGCATGTCAGTGGCCTTTTCGGTCAAGGTGAGTTCAACGTCCACCACATCCGGTGCATGCACCTGAATGGCTGGTGCAGTTTCGCATGTGCCGCAGTCCATGGTTTACCCACTCCGCCACCGTTTTTGAACTTGACCACGTTAGCAGTGCAATTTATCGCTTCTTTCGTTTCTTATCAAGCGCCTTTTGGAGGATGTTGCATCGTCGAATTTGGTCCTTTGCCCTCCGCTTTGCCTCATCCGCTAGGCCTCGGGGAATCGCTTGTTCAAAGCACTTAATGGCGTCTTTGTAACGTTCCATCTCAGCGTAGGCGGTGCCCATGTTGTACAACGTCTCTCCACGAACTTCGGTTGGCCGAATCAACATGGCTTGATGGTACGATTCCACACACTTCGGGTATTCCTCAAGGAAGTAGTATGCGTTGCCACGGTTGTTCAAAATTCGAATGATCATCGCATCATCGCCGGCAAAAGCAGGAAGCGCACGGTCAAAGCAAGAAAGCGCCTCTTTGTATTTCTTATCGTCAATCAGTTGGACGCCTTGATTGAACCATGTAACATCTTGGTTTGATATCGCGTTTGAGGTAATCGACTGAGGAACATTCGTCGCCACGGTTTGTGCTGCATCAAGGGCCGCTTTGGCGAGGTCAACCTCGGGTTGCGGAGCAGATTCAACGGATGTTTGCTGAGGTTCAATCGGTGTCAAAAGCAGCGAAGCTTGTGCCGATTGTTCAGCGGGGCTTTCAACCAGAAGAGGGCTTGAAGTGGAAGGTTGGGCCGATTGTACCTCAGCGTCCAACGAACCCACAACGGTGGCCTCAGGTATTGCCGGATCAAGTGGAGTTGGGTTCACTTCAACCGATTCAGAGGGAGCTGTTGCCGCTGTGGAAAGGACTTCAGGTTCCGCATTGGCCAAACTGGCCGCTTTTGCATGGCATTTTTGTGCTGTTTCAAGGTCCCCGGCCTGTTCCAAAGAGCGAGCAAGGCCGGTCCAGTGGTCGGATGAGTCCTGCTCGAGTTTGATGAGTTCTTTCCACATCAAAACGGCATCGCTGTGTTGGAGACTGAGCGAGAGGGCTCTTGCCCGTTCTGGACTTGCTTCTGGGTCTATCAAATCCAACGCTTCTTTGGCCATTTCTGGGCCTGCAGGCAGGGTGGGGGGCAGTCCTGCTACTTGGTCAAGCACATCGCTTTCGCCTTGTGCCAATTGAAGTAACATATCAATGAAATCACTGCGGATCGCATGGCTTCCATCCATCCCAATCAGGATTCTTGCTGCCTCCATGTAGGATTCGATCAAGCCTTTTTCCTTGGCCAAGTCAGCCATTTTTTCGGCTGCCTTCACGTATTCCGCATCGGCTTCGATGGCTCGTTTGTAGCTCGAAAGCGCCTCTCGCGTCAGGTCTGAACGTTGTTGAACAGAACCCAAGTTGAACCATCCAGGTGCGTGGCTTGGCTCAAGGTTTTGCGCATGGGTCATGGCCGCAATGGCATGGTTGTCAAGATCCATTCGGGCCATGGCTCCACCAGCGATTCGCCAGGCTGGAGCATGCTGTGCCCCCACGGTCTTGAGATGAGGCTTGAGCAAGGCGAGCGCTTCTTTTGGATTTCCATCTTTGATGGATGCTGTGGCCTGTTCCACCAAAGCGTCAATGTCAACGGTGGGTTCTGGTTCAGGTTCTGGGAGTTCAGGAACGTCCGGTTCAATTTCTCGGACGATTTCTTGCTGGGCAACAACGACCTCTGCTGCACTTTGGAGCTCTTCGACGCTCAATTCAGCATCTTCATCGTGATCATGGTGAATGGCTTCTTGGAGGAGGTCATCAGGATTCGCAATTCCTGCTTCTTCGGCGATTTCCTCAACCACTTTCATGTCGACGGACTGGGTGACTTCGAGGGATGGCTGCATGGCCTCCATGGCCACGGATATTCCGCTGTCTTTGCAGCGCTCCTTGAGTTGGACAAGGGCGGGATGACCGGGGAAAAACGTCAGCGCTTTTTCGGCCATGGAATACGCTCCCTCCAAATCTCCGATGCGTTCGAGGAGAATGGAAAGGTTGGCTGTGGCTGGTGCGTGCTTGCAAGGACTTTTTCGTAATCCCCTTGCCGACCCAGGTTTGATCGGTGTCTCCAGTGGCGGAGCTCTTGGTGCGATTTTTGTTATCGTATTTGGTTCTTCTCTGGGAATGGCCGCATGGTTTATGCCTTACGCGTTGCCT
>PAWY01000027.1:0-7088 GCA_002714305.1 Methanobacteriota archaeon
CAAGTTTAGTCTTCCCTAAAAATTTTGATTGACGCAGAAAACAGCATCGATGTACACCTTTAAACCCTGAAACAAATCAATTCAAACTCAGTGAGGATAGAATTTAGGAGATTTAGCCTTGATGAATCGAATGTTCTTCAATGAACACCTCTTCAGTTCTACTGTTTACTCAACCTTCGCCATTTTGTCCAAAGACTGTTCAGTCCAATACTCTGCATCATCCTCAAAATCTGTGTCGCAATCCATTCGCTCCAAAAGTCGATTTGCTCCTTTTTGTTCAAGAAGAGCATCCCACTCTTTTCCAGATTCACAAAACAGATCAAACGCTGTATCACCCAAGGCGAGGACGCCGTAATTCAAGCCAGTTAAGGCCGAAGGAGGGCAGTCTGAGACAGCATCGAATAAATCCTGTGCATTGTCTGGCTGCTCACCATCACCCCAAGTGCTACAGTAAATGAGGAGCCGGTGAACGTTGTACAATTCTTCGACACTGATTTCATCCATTCCCCTTACTTCTACCGCAAAGCCGTTTGACTTTGCTGCGTTGGCAGCATCATGAGCCAGCATTTCTGCATTTCCAGTCTCTGTTCCAAATAAAATCGTCAATTTCTTTTCCATGTTCAAGCCTCAAACTCCGGTTCAATGCAACGGATACATTGTTCAAGTGAGGCACAGCAGAAGGGTACAAGGAGTTGAATGAAAAGCCAACNAGGCTTTCNNAGTTCATGTTCCTAAACATCTTCTCGTCTGCGCTCAAACCNAACATGGGAACGATTGGCCAGCAGGGTGAGAGGCTGGCCAACCGCTCCGCTTGTACTGCCTAAGCAGTGGGGGGTGGTAGGACAACAGCTTACTGGTAGGTTCCAATTTCTTCAGCAGTGATGCCGTAATGGGCCCAGACCTGTTCCAAGTGTGGTGCGATGTCATAGGACGTACCGTGCTTTGAAGCATCTTTGAGATTCAAAATCTCATTGATCTTATCGGCNCCGTAGTGNNCNTCAAANNTTTCGTTNTCNCCGCANGAAGTNGCATCNCCGTTTCCGANNTANGTNATGTTNCCNTCAANNTGNACGCANGCNTTGGTGTANTCNGCGGTGTAGGCTTCCATGGTCTTCCAGAAAGCNTANCCTTCTGCTTGGTACTTGGCAGCGGATTCGTTGCTGTCCATCTTCATGGTGTACTTCAGGGTAGCCTGGGAGTAGGTGATGATGATGTTCTTGATCACGGTCTCGGTGGCGGCGTCGTAGCCAGCCTCATCGCCGGCCTGAAGAGCAGCAAGTCCGTCGACCATGGCTTGCTCGCTGGCNGCGAGGGCGTTGGAAACACCGTTGGTTTCCGTACCGTAGTCAGCAGCTCGCTTCTTCATGGTGTAAGCAGGAGAGCAGGACCAGTGCTCATCAGGTCCGTGGAAGAAGGCCCAGCCTTCGTCCCAGTTGTGAGGTGCACCGGAGTCGTTGTCGGTGTTGCCGGCGTCAGCCTTNGCAACAGCGGCGTTGAGCTCGTGGATGGTGTAGCCGACCATGCCCATGTTGGCGGTCAACTTGGCGATGCCTTGGTAGCGAACGGTGTCAGACGCTCCTTCGAAGTCTCCAGTGCCGTCCATGGCAGCCATGATGTGAGCGCCGATGGCGCCGGTTTGGTTGTAGAAGGTGTCGTAGTTGTGGTTCTTGCCTTCTGCAGCAGCGAAGCCGGCGAGCGTACGGAANGAACCGTCGCTCTTCTCGGCGTTCTTGCCTTCAGTGTAGATGCTCTTGGCTTCAGCCCAGTTGTTCTCACTGGCGGCGGTCTTGATGTCGCAGAGGTCCTGCATCAACGAACGGTGGTTGTCCACGTCCGAAGCGTAGGTGTAACCAGCATCAGAAGCATCGAGGAAAGCCGCTTTGGTCTCCTCTTCTTCAGTGGTCTCGTCTTCTGAGCCGATGCATCCTGCCATAGCGGCGATCAACATCAGCAGTGCTAGCGTCATTCCTTTGATTGATTTCGTTTTCAATTGCATGTTTTACCCTCGGGTTTAGGGCGTCCNAAAAGTCGGANAGATATAAGATTTAGGTCANCCTAAAAATACAGAANCANGATGTTTTCGCCTGACTGAGAGGATGGGCGGTGGTAGTCCCTCCCGGATTTGAACCGAGGTCGGAGGAACCAGAATCCTCCATGATGGACCGCTACACTAAGGGACTGTGGCCCTGCCACCTCGGTTGCCTTCTTCAATTCAGCGGTGAGGAGNCAAAGGTCAAAGATTCGTAAACCGAACCATGGCTTTTGAGACCCACGAGATGATCATGATGATCATGAATGAAGCAAGAGCGTACTTTGCCCATGGCCGGACAGGTTTGGTCTCCGGCCAGATATCGACGCCCATGGCTTCAGCTTCCGCGACCAACTGGGCCAGTTCAGCGAGGTGTTCCTCGACCGAATCATGAGTCATGTNGACCCCTCTTCGTCCGCTTTATTTGAAGGCGACGCCATCCGACACAGAACAAGCCATGCATTCACAAGCCTTTGAAAGTGCAACCCGCGAGCGGCGTCCATGAGTGAGGTTCCCGAAGGCGTGTCCATGGCAACCCGGGCGAGGGGGGCTCCACGTCCTACAGCCACCATGACCCTCACNCGGGACGGCCCAGAAGGCGTTGAAGTCCTGCTTGGCCTTCGGGCCAAAACCATGCGGGCGTTNCCCAACTACTGGGCNTTTCCNGGCGGAGGCGTGTCTTCGGTTGACCGTGCAGCCGTTGAAACGCTGCCTGCCCTGGAAGGTCCCGAAGCCGCTTCCATTGCTTGCATCATGAGGGAGATGAGCGAAGAACTCGGTCTCGCTCCTTCNGGTACAGGCGNCATCGCTCTAGAGCCCCAGGCTCGCCTCGCCATNGTNGNNGACAAAAAGCAGTGGCTACCTCTTGCTTTGGACAAGGCNTTCCCCGTTGAGCGGNAGCGTATCCGCACCCTCAGCCATCGCATCACACCTCCCTTTGGTCCGGTTCAATTCGACAACGCCTTCCTCCACCTCCACCTCGGTGCNTGGGAGGCTGTACCCNAAATTGATTTGGAGCCGCAGACCGAATTCACCGAGATCATGTGGGCCAAACCCACCGACATCCTGGAGCGTTGGAAGGCCCATGAAATCAAGGTCGCACCACCGGTGGTCACCCTGCTGATGGAGATTGAGCGAACCCTTGAGCGGGTTGAACGGGACATGGAATCGGCTGCAGAAGACATCGCTGAGCGCTTGCCAGGGCGACGCTCCATCCTCTTTGCCCATGGGGTGGAAGTCGTTCCCATCAAAACGGCCACTCTACCACCTGCCGACCACACCAATTGCTACCTCGTTGGCGACCCGGATGGGGAATTCATCATCGTTGACCCGGCCGTNCGCATGCGAGAGGACATGGAGGCGCTGGCAACCGCCGTTGAGCGNCATCGAGGTGAATTGAAGGCGATTCTCTTCACCCATAGCCACGGCGACCATTTGGCCGATATGTCCCTGCTGCGGGAAGCGTTTGATGTTCCCGTTTGGGGAAGCGATTACACGGCGAAAAGCGTTCCTTGCCANCGGGTGCTGACCGACGGAGAAACCCTCACCCTCGGCCNACAAANCTGGACGGTGCTCATCACTCCCGGGCATCATCCCGGNCACGTTTGTTTGTTCAGTGAAGCGGGGCTGGTCGCCGGCGATATGTTGGCCGGCATCGGAACCATTCTCATCNCTCCTCACACGGGCGACATGAACGAATACCTCCTCCAATTGGAGCGTCTCAAAGCCCTGAAGCCCCACCTTGTCTTCCCGAGCCACGGCCCCGTCGTGGCCATTCCTGACCNACTCATCGACCACTACCTTTCACACCGACGAGCNCGACATGCCCGTGTGTTGGAGGCCGTGCGAAACGGAGCGTCTCAACTGGTGAAGATTGCCGAAGAGGCCTACGCTGACACGCCGGATGCCCATCCCGGGTTAGCGGTTGACCAAACCCTNTCACACCTGCGGGCCCTTGCTGCCGACGGCACCGTGTGCGAAGAAAACGGAACATGGAGGACGAATTGATGACAACGGCAAAACGAGTGGTGATCACCAAAGCCGGTGGCGTTTCAGCCATCACCACCCAATCCATGGAATTACCAATGCCAAACGAAGGCGAAGTTCGCATCAAGGTTGCTTATGCTGGAATCAACTTTGCTGACCTCTTGATGCGAATGGGGTTCTATCAGCCCCGCCCGCCCTTTCCCTTCACCCCTGGCTACGAAGTCAGCGGTGTCGTTGACGCTCTTGGCGAGAACGTATCGGGCGTTGAGGTNGGGCAGAAGGTCGTGGCCGCCATGCGAAATGGCGGTCAAGCCAGCTTTGTTGTCGCTCCCGTTGACCGTGTCATTCCGCTTCCCGAAGGGATTTCTCTTGAGGCAGCGGCCTCGACGCCCGTCACCTACATGACGGCGCACCACATGTTGCATCACCTTGGCCATCTTCGACCCGAGGACAAGGTGCTCATTCACGGTGGAGCAGGCGGGGTTGGAACCGCTGCCTTGCAACTTTGCAAATGGGCTGGAGTCAAGCAGGTTTGGGCCACCTCATCCAAACCCAAGCACCCCATCATCAAGCAATACGGCGCTCGCCCCATCGACCGGCACAACGAGGATTTTGAAGCCATCATCAAATCAGAAACCGACGGAACAGGGGTTGACCACATCCTTGACCCCATCGGAGGAGACCACCTCCGCCGAAGCCTCTCCTGCCTCGCTGAAGGTGGACGACTCTACACCTATGGGATGTCGGCAGCGGCCCCTTCCAGCAAACGTTCCTTGTTGAAGGCGTTCTTCGCCTTGAGAAAATCTCCGAAATTTGATGCGCTCCGGTTGATGACAAGAAACCGGGCCGTGTTTGGCGTCCACATGGGCACCTGGTCCAATGAAGCCGTGATGCACAAGCAACTGGATCGCATCGTAGAAGGGATACAATCCGGTCATCTCGAGCCGATTGTCGACCGAATCTTTGACGCCGAAAACATCCAAGAGGCCCACCAATACATCCACGATGCGAAAAACATCGGGAAGGTCTTGCTGCGCTTCCATGACATCCAGTGAGCATGAAACCTTCATCACACCTCATCCCTTGGAATCGTCAAAGGTGAGCCCATGAAGAAGGCAATGTCCGGATTTGACTTGCGCGTGATGGCGCGAGAATTGGACGCCCTGAAAGGTGCCTATGTCAAAAAGGCCTACATGCCGCATTACGAGCAAATCGTGCTTCGGGTGAATCCGAAGGAGATTGAGCAGCGAGACATCGTGTTTGTTCGAGGAGCACGCATCTACACCTCCCAACGGGACCGCCCGATGCCCATGACGCCCCCGCCGTTTGCCATGGTCCTTCGAAAACACCTTCGAAACGCCCGACTCACTGGCGTCCAACAAGTCGGTTTTGACCGAGTGTTGGCGTTTTCATTCGATACAAAAAACGGGGAGAGGACGCTTTACGTCGAAGTCTTTCGGGATGGAAATATCATCCTGGTGGACCAGGATGGCATCATTATCCAACCCCTGACCCATGCCTCCTACGCTGGACGAACCCTCAAGAAAGGCGTTTCATACACACCACCACCCGAGGCGATGGACCCCTACGCCTTGGATGAGGGGTCGTTGGGTGCTTTGCTCAAAGAATCCGATCGAGATTTGGTCTCCACGTTGGGCGGGAAGGTCAACCTCGGTGCAACCCACGCCAATGCCGTGTGTGCTCTTGCCGGCCATGAACCCAACTCAGCCACCTCCGATGCCGACCCCAGCAAGGTGTTCACGGCCCTTACGAGGTTGCTGGAGGACTTGGACACCTCCGATGAAGGCTACCTTCTGGTCAAGCCAACTGCCGAGGACCCAAGCGATTGGGAGGCTCACCTCTCCACCCTTGACCAGCCACAGCAGCACCTTTGGCTATCGGAGCGAGCGGTTGAAGCAACACCAATTTTGCTGCCCCAACACGACGGAGTGCCTCATGTGAGTTATTCTTCACTTTGCGAGTCCATCGATGTTTGGAAGGGGACACATGATGCGCATGCACTGCAGCGCCGTGAAGAAGAGCGGTTTGAGCAGGCAGGTCCAGGACGTGGGCAATCCACGGAAGTGGAAAAATTGGAGCGGCGCAAGGCGCAACAAGAGAAAGCCCTCGGTGGTTTTTCAGAGAAAATTGAGAAACAACAACGCCTTGGCCATTTGATTCAGGAACATTGGACCCATGTGGAAGGCCTTCTGGACCAAACCAAACAAGCCGTTGAGCGAGATGGATGGAGTGCTGTCCGGAAAGCCATCAAAGCCATCCCTTGGATTGTCAGTGCCGCTCCGGCAGACCGCACCATTACGGTCCTGCTGCCCGATGAGAACAGCGAAGCCAAAGGCCCTCAGGTCATGTTGGAGTTGGACGCCACGGTTCACCAAAATGCACAACGGTATTTTGAATCCGCTCGAAAGCAAAAGAACAAGACGTCAGGAGCCGTTGAGGCCTTGGCAGAAACCGAGCGAAAGCTCAAACGCGCCAGAAAGAGTGAAGCCAAGCAAAAGGCAAGCGGAAAGCTGAACCGTTTGAAGCGAAGCAAACGAATGTGGTTTGAACAGCATCGCTGGGGCATGATCGAAGGAGGTCATCTGCTGGTTGGTGGAAAAGACGCCAAAGGCAACGACTCCGTCGTGAAAAAGCACCTCTCAAATGAGGACATGTACTTGCACGCTGACCTTCATGGNGCACCTTCGTGCAGCCTGCGTTCGTCTCAAGGGTTCGCTTTGGAGGAGCGCCGACCTGCCCATCTCCCACCCGACATCCCAGCCTATCGTTTGGTGGACAAATTGGAAGACACCGCCCTGACGAAAGACAAACTCCAGCAGGCCGCCGTTCTCGCCCTTTCTTGGAGCCGAGCATGGAACGGAGGAGGTGCGCATGGCACGGTCTATAGCGTGAAACCAGCCCAGGTTTCGAAGTCAGCCCAGACCGGAGAATTCGTTGGCAAAGGTGCCTTTGTCATCCGCGGTCAGCGGACATGGTACAAGGACATGGACGTCCGNATCGGCATCGGCATCATCGCTGTGAACGGCGTCCCCATGGTGGTCAGCGGAACACC
>PAWY01000027.1:7093-44013 GCA_002714305.1 Methanobacteriota archaeon
ACATCNTNNNNGTGTGNCAACGCTATGCNATNCTCTCNCCCGGNCTGACCAAAA
Organism: Methanobacteriota archaeon; assembly: GCA_002714305.1. GTDB lineage: Archaea > Thermoplasmatota > Poseidoniia > Poseidoniales > Poseidoniaceae > Poseidonia. Next base: position 7,148 of record PAWY01000027.1, read on the forward strand.
AAGACCANNTGGCGAACAAAATTTACCGCANCACNGGCCTCTCAACCGACGATTTGCTCTCCGTCCTGCCCGGCGCATGCGATGTCATTGATGAACACGGGATGCTCACACCGCCGGTATCGGAAGAGGAATGACACCGTAAACACAAAGTCCNGGAAGGCAAAGTTGCCGNNCATGGATTTGGACACTGCAGCAAAGACCACGCTCAACACCTGAAACAACGCCGACAACCAATGGCTTCTTGATTGAGGCGAGCCTCGCCAAACCATGCGATTCTACCACAACCCACGCTGTTCCAAATCTCGACAAGCTCTCGCTCTCTTGGAGGAGCGAGGTTGCGAAGTGAACGTGGTTCGCTACCTTGAGACTGGGGTGGTGGAAGAGGATTTACCCCTCCTGGCTGAACTCGATGGCATCGTGCGAAAAAAGGAAGCGGGAGCGGCAGTGATGGCTTCGCTGCAAAACGAAGAAGACATCATGGCCCTGCTGCGAACCAATCCGAAAGTCCTTGAGCGCCCCGTGTTGATTTCAGGACAACAAGCGGTCATCGGGCGTCCACCAGAAGACGTGCTCAGCCTGCTGGATGATGCTTGAACATCACTGTGGTCGACGTACGTACATGGCCACGGCATTACCGCCACCGAGGCAGAGCGTGACAATGCCGGACGAGGCGTCAAGCCTCCGCATAACTCCGAGCATCGTGATCAGACACCGGGTTCCGCTGGCTCCAAGAGGATGGCCGAGGCTGACGGCTCCACCATGAAGGTTGAAACGGTCATCTGGAATACCCACTTCTTGAGCCACAGCGCAGGAGGCTGAAGCAAAGGCTTCGTTGTGCTCATAGACATCGACGTCAAGGACATCAAGGTCGTTTCGTTGGAGAAGCGATTGCANGGCAGGGATGGGTGCGCTCATCACACGAGCGGGTTCAACACCCGAGGTCACGTAGTCTTCGATGGTTGCGATGATTTCCCAGCCTTGCGCTTTCGCAAAGCCTGCTTCGGCGATAAGAACGGCGCTTGCTCCATCGTTGAGGGTGCTGGCGTTGCCCGCTGTAACCGCCCCTTCTCGGTCGAAAACAGGTCGAAGCTTGGCGAGGGANTCAACGGTGGTCCCTGCGCGNACCCCTTCATCCATGTTCAGAACCGTTGGTTCTCCTCGNCGCTGCGGCACTTCCACGCTGAAGGTCTCCCAATCAAACCAGCCATTTTCCCAGGCTTTGGCGGCNCGCTCTTGGCTGCGAGCAGCAAAGGCATCCATCGTTTGACGGTCAATGTTGCATTCCTTGGCCACGGTTTCACCCGTGGTACCCATGTGAACGTCGTTGTAAACATCCCATAGTCCATCGTGAATCATGGAATCGACAAGGGTCGAGTTGCCCATCTTTGCGCCCTTGCGCTGACCCATCAGCAATTGAGGTGCGTTGGTCATGCTTTCCATGCCACCCGCGACGATGGCTTGGTATTCGCCTGCACGGATGCTGTTGGCCGCCATCATGGCTGCTTTCAGAGAGGAGCCACAGACCTTGTTGATGGTCGCACAGGGCGTTGATACGGGGAGGCCAGCGCCGAGCGCAACTTGCCTCGCTGGATTTTGACCGACTCCGGCTTGGAGCACCTGTCCAAACAGAACCTCGTCAATAACGCCTGATTGGGGCTCAACGTTGGCCCTCGCCAGCAGTTCCTTGACCGCNAGCACGCCCAAGTCAACCGCACTCATGGATGANAGTGAGCCCATGAATTTGCCAATGGGGGTGCGGGCTACAGCACAAATAACGGCTTNAGGCTGTTTCATGAAGAAACGGACATCAAGGCACACTTTCAACCTGTCCGTGTCCAATCAATGGCTTGGAGAAGGCTTGATGAGGGCGACGCCGTGGCCTGCTCCATGGCGAAATTCAAAACCGAACTCAACCTCAAGCGAGCCAACGACGAAATGCGTGCGCCAGANGTGACCCTTGACTTCACCCCCAACGCCCTGGCCTCCGTGCTCTACAAGCAAGGCGATACGGTCGTCTTGGCCTGCTGCACCAAAGAAGCACGCCTNCCCGGCTGGTTTCCAAGGGACGCCANCAAAGGCTGGGTTCACGCTGAATACTCCCTCCTTCCCGGTTCAACGGATTCTCGATTCCGACGGGAACGCCGAGGAGCCAAAGGACGAACCCAAGAGATTGAACGCCTGATTGCACGCTCCTTGCGAGCTGCGGTGGACCTTGAAGCCCTTGGCCCCATTGCCTTGAACGTGGATTGCGATGTTCTGAATGCCGATGGAGGNACCCGGTGTGCATCCATCACCGCCGCCAACATTGCTCTTCGTCTGGCGGTCCGTCGGTTGATTGCCCAAGGCATCTGCTTNCCCATGGATCTTCGACCAACGCCCGAACAACGCAAGGAAGGTTGGACGGCTCCAAGCCTTGATGAAATGGAACGTGAGAACCACGAGAACGCCNTCATCCCTCANGATCTGGCCGCTGTTTCGGTTGGATTGATCGATGGAGAGGTCTTCCTCGACCTGGACTATGTTTTGGATTCAAACGCAGATGTGGACATGAACGTCATCAAAACAAGCGATGGAAAGTACGTTGAAGTGCAAGGAACCGGGGAAGAATCGACGTTCTCGGCCGAAGAATTGACCGCCCTCCTCAAGGGAGCGGACAAGGGCATGGATGTCTTGTTCGCCTTCCAAAAAGACGCNCTCANAGGCGCTGAATGAACCCGCTTGCTCACGCTCATCCCGTACCGGCCAGTCTTGGATTCCAAGCGGAAGGCTTGATATGGCGAGGGCTGTGCCAAANGTTGCACGGGTCAGTAGCTTAGTTGGGAGAGCGCGGCACTGAAGATGCCGAGGTCGCTGGTTCAAGTCCGGCCTGACCCACCAACTTTCATCCTTCGGATGAACGCATGTNGAAATGATTTATTTCTATAGAACGATTTGCTCTGTTCGCTGATTGAGAAACTATGGGAAAAGGATTCTTGAACTGGAGCCAGCATGCACCCCCATGGCGAAGGAAGCGAGCGCGGATTCCGACGCCAACGATGGCTCCGATGAGCACATCAAAGCCAAAGACCGTGAAGGCAAGGAACTCCAAGAAATCCGCCAGCGCCGTATGGGTGGAGGGAGGAGGTTCCTCTCGAAAATAGAAGATTTTGTCCTCCTTGGCGGCATTGCCTACGGCGTTCTGTTCGCCTTGCTGTTGTTTTCCATGTCGTCGGGAGTCCTTGGAAACACCACCAGCCTCGACCACACCGCCTCCACCACGTTCCTTGACATCGGTGATGAGTGCACGGAAATCACCGAGGAAGCGTGGCTCAACATCTTCCCAGACCCCGACCAAGAATTGTTCTCCATTGCAGGGCACAACCTTCCCAACGGAGAAGCCTACCTGAACTACACCTTCCTCGAAATATTGGAGGATGATTTCAAAAGCGTCGTCCCCGGGGAGTACGGGTCCAATGAAACGGTTCGNACCATCAAAAAAGCCGACAGAAGTAACGGTCGGGCCTACTTCAAAGCCCCTTACTCCGAACTGCCCGAAGGCCACTATGAACTGAACTTCAGAGTGACCGTGCATGAAGAACAAAACACTTCATCCAACATCACCCTNGGCCCAATCACGAAATCGATCAAATTCGAACACACCATTTCCAAGGAGGCCTTGGCTTTCCTCCCNTTCGTTGACGATGCAGAACATTCTGAAGTCCGCATCGAAGACGCCGGCCCCCGCTCCTGCTGGACCGTACAGGACCTCGGCGATTGGGGCTACATCCTCATGGGCGCTGAACTGGGTGGCGGGCGCGAAACCGCNATGTTGACCGGTGGTGCTGCGGGAATTCCTGCCTGGTGGATGGCCTTCATCTCNTTGTCACTCTCGCTGATCACCTTGCTCATCGTCTATCCAGTGATGTACAAAGTCTACCATCAAGAGTCTGACGACATCCTCTCTCGGGCGCACATCGCTCGACTGGTCAGCGACACCGTGAGCGGGGTTGGCGACCAACTCGGCATCGATGTTGATGACGACCTGTTCAAAACCGAAGTAAGGGAACTGTCCATCGACATCATGGTCGCTTACAAAAACACGGAAAACACGCTCTCTGACGCTGCTGAGGTTCGCGCTGAATTGTTGCGGAGTCTGTTGGAGGAATTTGCAATTTTCAGGGTCTTCAAACCCGTTCAACTGAACGTACGTGTGATCGGCGATGGCCAAAACATCGACTTTGATTCCGGCGTGGGCATCGGTGCACGGGAAGAGGGAACTGACCTCAATTCTGAGCAACAAGACTACTCCAGTTTCTTCTCTGAATTGCACTCGCTGTCCAGAATTGAAGACGACGTCCGAGATAGTTTGGACCTCTTTTTCACCCGCCGCTCTGACGTAGAAATGAACGGTGCTGTCGTCACAAGCGATGACCGAGTTGTCTTCGTATCGGTGATTTTCCGCCCGACTCAGCGCTTTGCTTGGCTACGATTTAACAAAACTTCCACTCAAATCAAAGACGAACTCTATCGGTTTATCCATGAGCGAAACGAAGACTTGCTTGGGTCTCAAGAACTTGTGGTCAAAACACGAAACGAAGTCTCAACCCTGGCTGACCGGTCGGGCGCTGGCCGGGTGGAGCGACAATCCCAATCCGATGATGAGCGCATCGTCGCTGTGGCCAAGCAAGATGGCCTCGGTGGCCGTGTTCTGCAGACAAAGTTCCTCGGTGACACGCTCTCGACGGTGGAATACATGGCCAATGAAAAACGTGAGATGATCAACAAATGGGGATTCTGGGGCCTTATTTTCTTTGTTTGGATTCCGTTCATGGCCTCCGGAGTGTTGGTTGGCGCCATGCTGGGGCTCCTCTCCAGAATGCAATTCATGCGCGTGCTGTTGGCAACGCTCATCGGCGGTTCTGTGGCCTCCGTTACGTGGGCCTACACGGCCGAAGGCATTGTGAAATTCATGCATCAATACAAGCTTGAAGTGTTCATCCCATTGGTCATCGCTGTGTTCATTCTCATGGCCGTCCTCCACATACGCTCCACCAAGATGCGCCGCCAAACCGAGCTCTTTGAGGACACCTTGCTCGATAACTTCCATGCTGATATCATCGCCAAATACGGCGACCAATAGGTGAGCACATGGACGCCATGACCTCGTTTCAAGGACGCGATGGCCATGTCGGAGACGCCATTCGAATTGGCATCGTGACCGTGAGTGACCGAGCCAGTCGTGGAGAATACGTCGACGAAGGGGGGCCTGCGATTTTGAACTTCATCGAAGAGGCCATCAAAAGCCCGTGGACCGTGCTGTACCGCTGCGTTGGTGATGAGCAAGAAGCAATTGAAGCAGCCCTCATTGAACTGACCGATGAACACGAATGCAGTGTGGTAGTGACAACCGGTGGAACAGGGCCTGCTCCTCGGGACGTNACACCTGAAGCAACCAAAGCCGTGTGTGACCGTCTCATGCCGGGGTTTGGTGAACAAATGCGGGCCATTTCCCTGGCCTATGTTCCAACGGCCATCCTTTCCCGCCAAGTCGGCGGACTTCGCTCAAATCGGCTCATTTTCAACCTCCCCGGTCGGCCGAAATCGATNCGCGAGACGATTGATGAAATCTGGAAAGCCGTGCCGTATTGTGTNGACCTCATGAATGGACCTTACATGGACATGGATTCGGAGGTATGCGATGCGTTTCGCCCACCAGCTGCACGGCGTTGACCCCATGCAGTCCAACACATCATCTTCATGTGCCGAATACCTCTCCCNTTGGATTAAGTGAGNGAAATGAAGGGAAACGTCTTGATTCATGGTGCAACGATGGTGCTTCCAAATGAAACCGGTGCAGGAGACCTTCGTATTCGGAACGGAGTGATTGAGGCCATCGCCCTTGGGGGAACCCTCGAGCCCATGGACGATGAATTGTTAATCGACGGAACTGGACTTCACTTGATGCCAGGAATGATTGACCCACAAGTGCACTTCCGAGACCCAGGTCAACCGGAAAAGGAAGACTTGGGTTCTGGCTCTGCAGCAGCCGTGAGCGGCGGCATCACCTCGTTCTTGGACATGCCCAACAACAAACCTTCCATCACCACCTTGGAAGGCATGAAGACCAAACTCAAAACGGCCTCAGAGAAGTGCGTCAACAACTATGGATTCTTCATTGGAGCGACACCGAACAACGTGAGCGATTTGCAGGACGCCGTTGGGACGCCAGAGGCCCCCATCGCCATCCCTGGAATTTGCGGCATCAAGATCTTCATGGGTTCCTCAACAGGCACACTCCTGGTCAATGAACGCGATGCATTGGAGGCGATTTTTGAGGGCACGGGCGGACTGATTGCCGTTCACGCTGAAGATGAAAAGCGAATGGATGAACGCCTCAAACTCATCGAAGGGCGCACCGATATGGCCGCTCACGCCGAATGGCGAGACGATGTCACGGCGCTGATCGCCACGCAACTGGCCGTGGAACTCGCTCAAGCCACCGGCCACCGCCTTCACGTGCTCCACTTGACGAGCGGCATAGAGGCTGATTGGTTGGAAGACATCACGGTCATGCCCTCAAAAGCGACCGGTGATGGGGCCATCATCACCACTGAGACACTGCCGCAACACCTTACCTTTGACGAGACCGACGTTGAGGAGCGAGGGACACGACTGAAAATGAACCCACCCATCCGCTACGCCAAAGACCGAGCAACCCTCTGGAAGCAACTCAAGGCAGGCACCATCCAGTGCATTGCAACGGACCACGCCCCGCATACCCTTGAAGCCAAAGCGGAGGGATTCCCATCGGCACCAAGCGGCATGCCTGGTGTTGAAACTTCGCTGGCCGTCATGCTCACCCATGCCAGCGACGGTACTTGCAGCATTGAGGACGTGGTTCGCTGGATGTCGACAAGCGTCGCTGACTGCTTCAACATGGTAGGCAAAGGTCGTCTTGAGGAAGGACTGGACGGCGATGTCGTCTTGGTGGACATGCACAATGCACGAGCCGTCGCCGATGAGCACACGTGGACACGGGTTGGCTGGAGTCCATTCAACGGAAAGGAACTGGTGGGTTGGGCTCAGGTGACCATCGTTGGAGGCGTTCCAGTGTTTGAGCGAAACACAGAAACCGGGCCAAAAGGGACCATCCTTGTCGAGGCGGGTTCCGTTGGTGAAGCCCTGGTCATGACCCCGTGGCGTTAATCCAATCCGTACAGTGAGCCGTACTTTCGCTCGACATAGCGCAAGAAGGGTTCAGGACTTGGTGGCGAGCCCGTCGCATCCTCGATGAGTTGGGCCGGTGAAACTTGGCTCCCTCGTTCGTGGATACGGGGGCGTAACCAATCCAACATTGGTTGCCAATCACCCGAAGCCACCAGCGCATCAATGTCCCCAAGTTCTCCAGCCATGGCTTCCAAAAGTTGAGCTGCGTAGAGGTTTCCGAGGGTGTAGGTGGGNAAATAGCCGAAGGCGCCCATCGACCAGTGGATGTCTTGNAGGCAACCCAGCCGGTCCTCGGGGACATCGACGTCAAACCACGACTTGAACATGGAATTCCACGCTTCGGGCAGGTCATCAACCTCAAGGTCACCGTTGAACAGTTGCTTTTCAATTTCATAGCGCAGCATAACATGTAAGTTATAAGTCACTTCGTCTGCTTCCACCCGGATGAAACCTTTTTCAACACGGTTGGCCAAACGGTTGAGCGTGTGCTCATCCCAATCGGGTGCGTTTGGGAAGGACGAGCGGAACCACGGAAGAACCACCTTCCAAAAGGCTGGTGTGCGCCCGATCTGATTCTCCCAAAAACGGCTTTGTGATTCGTGGACGCCCAAAGAAACCGCTGCACCACGGGGCGTGAACCGGTGCTGGTGGTCCAAACCTTGTTCGTACAAGGCGTGGCCCGTTTCGTGCATCACNGCATACAAACACGAAAAAGGATCTTTTTCATCAAACCGGGTGGTAAACCGGGTGTCNCCGGGCCAAAGACCTGCGGANAAAGGATGGGTCGAGGCATCCATCCGTCCAGCNTCAAAATCAAAGCCCATGTTCTTAGAAACCGCCTCGCAAAACGCCTTTTGTGCCTCGACAGGGAACGAAAGTTCAGCAGGGAGCGAGGGCACCTCAGCGGCCGATTGTGCGCTCGTAATGGCGTGTAACAATGGCACAAGACGCTCCCGAAGTCCAGCAAAAAGCGGGTCATAATCTTCCACCTTCATGCCCACTTCGTATTCATCCAGGAGAACATCGTAGGGAGTTGTGGTCACACCGAGAAGCTCAATTTTTTCCTTGGTCATGTTGATCAGATGGCTCAAGGAAGGTTTGAAGGCTTCAAAATCAGATGCCTCACGGGCAGATTGCCAAGCGACAAGGGCTTCAGAACGGGCCTGTGCAAAGGATTCCACGAAGGCTTTCGGCAAGCGAACGGCTTGGTCATACGCTCGCCGCATTTCTCGAACGTTGGCGGCTTGGTCTCCATCAAGTTCCTCTTGTTCAAGGGCAGCCAACAAGGCNCCCATTCGGTCGTCGGTCAATTGTTCATGCCGCTTACCCGCCAACCAAGCCATCATCTCGCCCCGAGAAGAAGCACCTTTGGAAGGCATGAGCACTTCTTGGTCCCATCCGAGATGGCCTTGCAATGCACTGAGGCGGTGAATGTCTTGAACGCGTTGGAGGAACTCATCGTAGGCTTCCATGGACGGTTCAATCACCTGTGCTTCTTCAACACTCCCATCGTACAGCAAGAGCAATATTCGCTCATGTTTGAGGAAAAAAAGGCACACATTCAAGAACATTTGAACGGTACCCTAAGCATGGTCCTCCCGTTTCGCCGAAAAGGTTCGGGGAACGAAGATGATGGACCGCTTGACCAAGACATTGAGGACATCATGAACGAAGCGGAAGGGCTTGGGGATGAAGATGAACCCGTGCCGAACTTGCCGGTTGAAACGGTCGATGAGGAAAACGACGTTGATTTCAGTGAAAAAATGGCGAAAAGTGCACGAACCGTAATCGATGTATGCATGGACTTACGCCGAGGCGAAAACATCCTCATCGTGTGTGATCCCTCNACGACCGATATCGGACAAGCCCTTCACGACGCTGCAAGCATTCGCTCCGACCGTGTTCTGCTCATTGTTATGCCAAAAGGTCGACACCACGGCGAGGAACCACCAGCACCAGTAGCCAACCTCATGCGCCAACAACAGGTTGTGATCGCCCCCACCCGGTACTCCCTTACCCACACACGTGCCGTTCGTCAAGCCATCAAGGACGGGTCCCGTGTGGCCACCATGCCGGGCATGACCGTTGAGATGTTTACCGAAGGTGGCATGACGGCCGATTTCAACATCATCAAGAAAAACATCGGTGAAATGAACGCTCAATTACGTAGAAAACGGATCGTGAACGTCAAATCTGATACGGGGACAAACGTCACCTTCGAAGTCAATTGGAGGGAGTGGAAATTGGATGACAACGGAATCTGCAACCGTCCCCGAATGGTCACCAACCTACCGGCGGGAAAGATATTCACCCTTCCAAGGGAAGGCACGATGAACGGCACCATCGTCATCGATGGTTCGTGGGATTCAAACCTGGTCGACGAACCTGTCGTGCTCCAAATCGAAAACGGCTTGGTGGTCGATGTCAAAGGTGGAACGGCTGCGGCTCAAATTCGTCAGACCTTCGGAGAGGCCGCTAAACGATTAAAGAGCAAAGACCAAGAAAACGTGTGGACCATCGCTGAATTCGGCTTTGGAATGAACCCGAATGCTCGACTTTCGGGCAATGTCTTGGAAGACGAAAAACGACTTGGTACGGCGTATTTTTCGATTGGAGACAACACAACCCTTGGGGGCTCTGCCGCCGTAGGCATACAAATTTCAGGCGTGCTCAAATCCCCAAGTGTTTGGTTGGATGAAACCGTGTTGTTTGAGAACGGCTCTTTTGTTGTTCAATAAAGCCGTTCAGTAACCGAGGTTTTGCTGACCACAGACTGGACAAAAACGCCAGTATGGGTCAAGCCCAATCCCACAGTTCCGGCAGTGCACCCCTGAACGAATGGTTGGTTGAACCAGCGGTGCTTGTGGCTGAGGCCATCCCTGTCGTTGGGGCGGTTGTTGAGGCCATCCCTGTTGTTGCGGTTGCTGCCACGGTTGTTGCGGAGGCGCTTGAGGTGGTTGTTGGACAGCCGGTGGCGGGGCTTGAGCCTGTGCGGGTTGGTCTTGAGGCGAAGGTTGTCGTTGGCCAAGTGGACGACGGATGGGAGCGACGGGTTTTGGAAGCGCAGCTGTTTTTTCTGCTGCTGGGGAAGAGATGAATTCGGAGAGGGAAACCACGCCGTCTCCGTCGGTATCTGCCTCAGCGTGCAATTCAGTTGCCTCTTCGATGGTGGTCCCCGTAGCCTGGGCGAGTTCCTCAACATCAAGCGCTCCGCTTCCATCCTCATCGGCGGCAATGAAGTGCTCAGCAGCACTGACAAACTCAGGTTCTTCCTCAACATCCGGTTCGGGGTCCGGGGCCTGAGCAGGTTCGGGTTCGGAGACAAGTTCGGAACTAAAAGCCCCAGAAAAGGCGTCTTGGGTTGCCCGAGCGACTTGCTTTTCGCTCTCAATGTTCACGACAGGCTCAGGTTCAACCTGCTGAACAACATCCGGCAGCGCCACACTACTGGAGGGTGGCGCAGGGGCTGCTTCCACCGCTGGAATGGGAACGGAAGGTTCGGGTGAAGATGGAAGCGGAACCGGGACCGAGGGGGATTCTGCTACGGGTACGGCAGGGGTTGGAACAGGTGCAGCAGCGGGGACGGGTTCGGGCAACGATGGTGATTCTGGAACCTCAACGGTGGCGGCGCCAGCCGTGTCGCTGGCGAGGGTTGGAATGGGGAGCACATGCCCGGCCACATCGAGGGCTGCATCCAATTCTTGGTTCACCGTGACCAGTTGGCTAACTGATCCAGCCACGTCGTTGAGAAGGCTCTCAAAACCGCTCATGTACTTGATCACTTCCTCCTTGGACCCGGTTTGATGGGCCACAGCGAAGAGTTTCATCATGCGCATCGGGTCGGCGAGTCGCTCGAGTTGGCCTTTGCTTGCTTTGTCAATGTTCGAGGCAGCCGAACCTGTTTCTCCAGTTGAGTCTGGCATGCCAAGCGCCTGCAGAAGCGGGTCGGGCATGCTCATCAAACCGAGGTGCCCGGCGACGAGGTAGTAGATCTCTCCACCTTCGCACTGCATGCGTTCGCTGGCAGCTTCAAAATCAAAATCACCCGGGCGAAGAACGATGTCGGACAAGAGTTCGAAGAATTGAACCATGGCCTGCTCACGTGGCATGGCCATCATGGAATGGAGAACGTCGCTGGATTCAGTGACACCGAAGTAGGCAGCGGCATCATCCACCTCAATTCCTGAAGAGGTGGTTGGTATCTCGTCGGACATCCTTCTTCTCTCTCCTTTTCTGTGGCCACCGCCGGCCCCCATTTAAGCCCTCATGAAGGTGGTCAATCACGCTTGTTCTTTGCGAGGTTGCAAATCGCTCTGGATTGTTCGGCCGTCCACCCTGTTTCTTGCAGTTGCATCAACATGGTTCGCTCTTGGTCGCCTTCCGAAAGGGCACCTGCAACCCACTCAACTGCTGCATCTCGGTCTTCGGCCTGCCAATCCTCAAAGATGCTCAAATCAACGTTGATTTTGGCCTTACGAACCTTCTTCCCGGAGGGTTCTTCCGAATCACTCACCACTTTCTTCTTGGATGCCTTTTGGGGCGCTGCCGGCTTCTTTGATGCGGAGACTTTGCTAGGGCCACGGCCCGGAGGTCCGCCAGAAGTTCGGCGAGATGGCCCGCTTGGAGCGCGACTGGTTTGGCCTCGTTGCTTGCTTGGTCCGCCGCCGCTGGGCGGAGGACTGCTTGGACCTGAGGACTTTTGTTTTGATTGAGTCGCACGCTGAGGGGCTGGACGTGAGCGCTGTGGGGCCGCCGATGTGGTTCGGTCCAACCGGTCGAGGAAACTCTCCTCTTCCTCATCGTCGTCATAGAACTCATCGTATTCATCGTAGTCATCGTCCTCATCGTCCTCACGACTCAGGAGACGGGCGAGCACCAATCCCACGATCAGGAGTCCACCTAAACCACCAAGGACGAGCATGATGGTTCCTGCATCAACACCAAACAGTCCTTCCTCACCGTCGCCGGAGAGCGGCACATAGGGACAACCGTCATCGTACCCGTCCATGCCTTTTGCTTGGGTTGGGCAGTTGTCTGCATCATCCATGACACCATCTTGGTCAGTGTCACGCTCAGAGATGTGGCATCCTTCCGAATCAACCTGTAANCCCGACGTCGTTTTCGGACAGTAATCTGCATTGGTGGCACCCGCCACGAATTCACCGGGCCAGGAGGGGTCGCGGGTTTCGTTCCATGAGGGGTCTCCCCAATTGTCTCCGTATCCATCGAAATCTGAGTCCCTCCATTGGGTTGCATCGCCGCGTAGAGCTGCAGGTTCATTCTCATCGCGATAACCGTCTCCGTCGTCAAAGCAGCCGAGGAAGTCGATGTAGGACGTACCGGTTTCGGCAGGACAATCGTCGGCGTTGTTGGCCGGAGAAGGGTTGTCGCCGTAGCCGTCACCGTCTTGGTCAAACCACTGNGTTGCATCACTGGGGAAGGCGTCTCCGGTCTGGTTCACATGGAGGCCAGTAGCAGGGTCAATGTCGTAGGTGTAGACGCCACTGTAGCCATCACCATCAAGGTCCATATCGAGGGCACTCTCATCGGTGCAGCCATTTGCAAGAATTGGGAAACCAGGTGGCGTATCATCGCAGGCATCGTCCAAGTCGGACAAGCCATCGCCATCGCTGTCCCGTTGTGCTTGTGAACATCCATTCTCGTCCACGTTTTCACCGGCGCCGGTGTTGGGACAATTGTCCTCTGGGTCGTTAAGACCGTCGCCGTCCGAATCCGATGTACGCTGTTCTTCACTGCAACCTTGGGCATCGGCAGCAACCCCAGCGGGTGTGTTCGGACAGAGGTCAACGTTGTTTTTGGCCCCATCATTGTCGTCATCGAGCTCCGATTGGGAGCACCCGTCCTCGTTCACCTGCTCTCCAGCGGGTGTGTTTGGACAGAGAAGGTCAAGTTCGTTGATGAGGCCGTCGCCGTCATCATCGTTCACGTCGATGATTCGGCACCCAATCCCATCCGTTCCGTTGAGGACGCCCGGGACCGTAGGGCACAAATCGCCCTCAAATCCGACGGGGTTATCGCCGAACCCATCGCCGTCTCGGTCTTTGGATTGTGTTTTCTCGTCGGGGAAGGCATCGCCCAGTTCGTTGATNCGCAGGCCAGTGTCCGGATCAACATCGAAGACGTAGGCGTCGGTGTAGCCGTCGCCGTCAGCATCAGGGCAACCGTAGGCATAGACCGTCAAATTCCGGCGAGTCGAGTTGCCCCATTCGGTAGGGCAAGCATCGATTTGGATGCCTTCTGCNTTGGTTCCGTTGTAGTNTTCGGTCCAATTGTCTGCATAACCATCGTCATCGGTGTCGTTCGCTGCTGCCTTTCGTTGGGGGAATCGGTCAGGGTTGGTGGCGTTCTCAGACTGGTTGTCGCCGTAGCCATCGCCATCGGTGTCCTTCCATTGTGTCGGGTCAAAGGGCCACACGTCAGCCCCGTGAACGGTGGCGTTCCACTCGAAAATGGTGCCCTCACCCGAAGGGTCGCTGGCTCCATCGCCNTCGCTGTCCAAGCAACCGTTTCGGTCGCGNTACGATTCACCGTAGTCCCATGGGCAATAATCGCCGAAGACCGTGTCTGTGTCGTTGTCACCATAGCCATCCTCGTCGTAGTCCGCATATTGAGAGGCAAGATAGGGGAACAGGTCGCCGCTGTTGGCGTTTTGGTCNAGGGCGGTGGCACAACAGTCCACGCCGTGGTTATCGCCAAAGCCATCCCCGTCAGTGTCAAGGGCTTGCTTCCAGTTGGAGTAATATTCGTCGCCATCGAGGTAGCCTTGCAAGTTGTCCGACCAACCATCCTGGTCTCGGTCTTCGCAACCAAAGCGGTCAATCCATGAGGTCCCTCCTTCATCATCGCATCCATCGATGTCGTCTCGGAAACCGTCGGTGTCGTAATCATCACATCCTTGGTAGATGAACGACGACAGACCTGAATCAGTGGGACATGCATCGGGAAGAGGCCCGAGGGGGTTGTCACCGTAATTGTCCCCATCGCTGTTCATCCACTGGTCNGGAACACTCGGCATGGCGTCAATCATGTCAAAGACAAGNTCNCGGTCAGCGTCTGGGTACAAGCGAAGCATGATCACATCGTTATCGACTTCATCCCAGTACGCCATGTGAACGGTTCCATTGGCATCGACGGTGGCATGAACTGGATGATTGGCCACGATGTCTCCGAATTGAACCGACATCCAAGGTCCTGTTTCACCCGAGGCATGGTCAAGTTCAACGCTGTTGAAAATGAGGTGGTGGTTGGTTGGGTCGCTGGTGAACAACACCAAATGGTCCCCTGCATGATGCACATCCCAAGCACCGTTGACCGCTGCCGCTGGACGTTCGGCAAGCGAGGTCCAGGCCCCGCTGGTGTTCAGACCGTAAATCGAAGAGATGGCGTTTCCGCGCACGGCGAGTAGGGGGTGGGCCCCTCCACTGACATCAAGGCGGTATTCGTTGTTGGTGCCGCTTGGTTGAGGCACCGTGTGTTCCTGCCAGACATCGCTTCCCGGCCATAATTCATGGACACTGAGCGCACCATTCGTGGTCAAGGCCGCCAACAATAGCGAACCGTTGGCCAAGACCGTCAGCCCAAGTTCACTGTCCAACTCGGTGTGATTGGCAATGTCGTGCTTGCTGAGTGCCGTTCCATCATGGACCCAGACGGCTAGATTGGACCCCGTACCGTTGGAAGCGACCAAGCCGATGGCCAAGGAATTGTTTGAAAGGACGGCCGTCGGGTGCTGAATGGACAGCGCCTCGCCCTGTTCACCAAGGGTGGTGAGCGACCAACTTGACCCACCAACAGCCAATTCGAGCTGGTCGGTGGNGTCATGCCGGTAGACAAGATGGGGCGTGTTTTGATCATCAACATGAACTTCAATGGCCGAGGCAAGCACGGCGCTGTTGCGAACCAATTCNGAAGACCAACCGCTTGAAGTCTGAGTCGCAGCGAAGATTTGATTTCCAAGTCCNGAGGTGTAAGCAAGAACTTGCTTGTTGTCATGCGTTGAGGTTGAGCCGAGCCATTGCCCCATGGTCCCCGTGGTTGCAANGTCTTGTTCAAGNGCGGTCATGGACGTGGTTGAGTGGAAGGTCATGTGAGAGGTGTTCTCGATGATCAACACTGGCTGCCCTGAAGAGCGAACGTCGAAGGAAACACCGAGATGGCTGGTGTTGAGGCTGACAATGGACTGGTGAACCCACTGGCCACCGGGTGTACCNTCGTTCATGTGTTCGAGTTTCGAGACATGAACCCGCAAGGCGTCAGCGTGGGTAAAGACAAGACTGGTTTCACCCCGACCTGCGGTTCCAACTTGAACATCGCTGACAACGCCCTGGTAGGTGAATGAGATGGATTCCCAGTCGCGTTCGCTCAACATGAGGTAGGTCAAACCGTACGCATCCCCTCGGTCGGAAGAGCGCAAAGAATAGAACAACTCGCTCAAGCCGTCTCCGTTGACGTCCCCGTNGCTTGCGATTTGTAGGCCAAGGCGTTCACTGCTGTTTCCTTCTGCAAGCAATTGCCGGTCATCGCTCAGACCGGTAGCTGAACCGAGGAAGATTTCGAGGCGGCCNGAAGAAGAACCCATGCGGCTTGAAATGTACACATCATCGTAGCCGTCTTCGTTGATGTCTCCTGCCGGAGCGATGGACTCGCCAATTCGCGAATTGGGGGTTGATGGAGAGAATTGCCAATCTGCCTCACCGGGAAGGGACCCNTTCGTCCCTTCGAAGAGCCAGAGGGAACCGGTGCCAAAGCCTTCCGTTNCGTTCAGCGGTTCGGTGATGATGTGCTCGTCGAACCCATCGCCGTTCACGTCCCCAACACAAGTGATTGAAAGCCCGAACAGTCGTCCCTGAATGAGCGANGCAAGGGTGTGGTCAGCAGAGCCGTTGTACCCTGATGGAGAACCGAAGAAGTACTCCACTGAGGAGTAGGAAAGGGTGCTCTCATAGGAACCCGTGTTGCCTACAATGAGCTCATCATACCCGTCGTTGTTGACATCGCATCCTTCCAGTGATCGACCAAATAAATCTCCGTCCTCCGTTTGGGTTAGGTTTCGTAAGGGAGACAAGCCCGTGCTATTCCCGGAATAGAGGTTTACTTTCCCAACGATCTGGGACGAGCCCACGAGGACGCTGAAATTACGAGCCGTGGCGGCCAAAACATCGCCACCGGTGGGTTGTTGGAGGGCAGCAATGGAACTTCCCAGCGACTCGTTTTGGCTTCCCGTGAGGTTTGACCAAGGGGAAGGAGAAAGACCGGATTGATTTCCAAGGAAAACATGAATCAGGCCGTGCCTTACCTCTGCATCGGTGATTGGANCCCACCCCGGTGACCCAATCGCCAAATCAAGGATTCCATCGCCATTGAAATCGCCAATGTCCATGCCAGCCCCATAATGGGCACCGTCATTTTCGCCAGCAAGAATGAGGTCTGGAAGGGCAGAAAGGCCCGCTGATGAGCCATANTGAACGTTGACTCGTCCGTTGTCTTCCATGTTGACNAGNTCGGCGTGTGGAGTTGATACCACGAGATCGTCAAACCCGTCGTGGTTCAAATCGGCCATGAGCATCAGGCCTTCTTGTTCATCGAGNTCACCTTCCAGTGCATCGGAAGGCACGGGGTCAACCCGGCCTGAATCCTGACCGGACAGGGAACGGATGAGGTCAATGGAAAATGAGCNCCCGGTTTGTGTTGCCGTGGCAACTTGTTCGATGTTGTTGGCGTCGAGGTCCATCCCAAGNGCATCGACGAGGTCATCGCTTTGCAATAGAATGCGCCGATCGTGGTCCATACCGTCCACACGAAGGAGAATGATTTCGTTCGTGGCGGAACGGGAATACAACACATGGGCAACACCGGCTTCGTCGATGGAGAGNTCAAACTGCTCACCNACCGGGCCTGCATCCAACTGTGTATGNGTCCAGTAGGCGCCACTGAAGTTCACTTGATGCAGGGAACCGGAGGAAGTCCTCATCAATCCCCACTCCANACCCTGGGGCGTGATATCNAGCGCCAAGTGGGTTGGTGAAACGTTTTCCATGATGGTGCGAGTGTGCCANCGAGCTCCGTCATAGTAGGTTGGGCTTTGCATGGCGTAGCGGCCCATTTTGAGGTCGTCTCCATCAGCGTAAAGCACTCGAGGGAGTTCGTTGGCGGTCACGCCAATGGCGCAATCAACCAACGTTGAGGCGTTGGTGGTGGCAACGGTGTCAACCAACGTGTTGGACCAGACCCCCGTTGGGCGATGAATGGCTGTCCGAACCGTCCCTTCTTCGGTGCTCCAGCAAAGGTGGGTTTTGTCAAAGCGCGTCAGCTTCATGTCGGGCGTNCCGTGGTGTTCGCCGTACGAGAGATTGAGGGTGTGACTGGACCAAAGGTCGAGCATGGACTCTTCCCGAACAGCCACCTGAACCAAACCATCAACGTCGATGGCCATCCCNCCAAGGTCGTGCCCGTACCCCGATGAGGCTGAAAACGGTCCGCTAAACTGGACGNNTTCGGGTTCATCGAGGGACCCATTGGAAAGGTTGGCCGAAAAAAGCGGCCCCATGAGCGAGAGGACAAAAAGCAAAACCAGCAGGACGCTTTTTGTTCCATTTTTCTGAAAACCAGCATCCGCCATGGCGTAAGCACGGCCGCCAACCTTGAAAATCATTGTTCACCTTTGATTTGACCCCCATAGGGGGTCATGCCNGTCATGGAAGCGCACCGTTGACTTGAGAAGGGGGCGAACCTACCCGCNCTTGTGGCAGGTCAAACGTGTGTTGTGTTTGCCGCCGGAAAATGGGTTGGCGATGAGGTCATCTTGGCGTTGGTCAAGCAAGCCAATGTGGTGCTTGCCTGCGACGGCGCCTTGAGTGAATGCCTCCACCGGGGTATCTTTCCTCAGGCCGTCTTCGGCGACATGGACAGCGTCGAGCCTGAAGTTCTGGAGAGGTATCGNGCTGAGGGGGGCGANGTTCATCTNCAAACCAACCAAGANAACAACGATCTCGCCAAGACACTGGCATGGGTTGAGCAAAACGGATTCGATGTTTGCAGCATCATTGGAGCCACTGGAGGTGACCCCCAACACGAATGGGCCAACCTCATGACATGTGCAGGGTCAAANCTCAACATCATCTGCGAAGGTTTGAATCATGTTTACCGGTTCCCACGTCCCGGAAGCAATCATTCTATAGATTTCAAAGACGGTGTTGAATTCTCCGTCTTTGCCGTGCCGGAAGCGCATGAAATTCACCTTTCGGGATGTCAATATGAACTCAAGAATTCATCGATGACGTTGGGTTCCCAAGGAGTGCACAACGTGGCCACTTCATCGGANGTGAACCTGTCGTTCAACCGTGGTCGTTTGATGGTGCTGCATCCCCGCCCTGATTCGGAGCAGGAAGAAAGGAACGGAGCATAGCCGAATAATCCTGAACCCCGTCCCAATCCTGTGATTTTTGGTCNATTCGAGCTTTTTCGAGGGTTGCTTCAAACCCACCCCAATCTTCAACCAACTTCAGCTTGTACGCTGCTTTTGGAGTGTAGCCGGGAAGGAAATTGCGCCAAAGAAAGGGGATTCGACCCGGCGTGACTTGATTGACAATCTGTACAATGGAAGTGTTGCAGGTGGTGAAGAGNGAATGATACCATTCCGGGTTGACGGCAAGGTCATTCAATTTCTGGATCATCCCCATCAACAATTCCTTGTTTTTCTCAGGCGGTGTTGCGGCCCTAAACATGTAGTCCTTGTTACCTCGTCCGTGGGTGCGCAGCCCAGTTACGTCTCGCTCGAAACCAACGAGTAGATAGAGTTCATAGGCGCGCCACAAGCCGTCCCAAGGATGGTAGCGCTCACCTTTTTCCCGTCGTGATTCAAACGAAAATGAAAGGCAGGTGCCATCACCGAACTCGAAGGTCAAGTAGGTGTGAGCCAGCCCTTTGAGCGAATGAAAGTGGTCCACCATGAACCANACGTCCTTCAAATCGTTCAAATCAACNGGAACCTCATCCGCCCAGTTTTCATCGCGGTCCTTGGTGGTCCGCCATGTAAAATCACGAACNTTGTGAAACGTAATCTTGGTGCCTTCAACCGTGGCGGTGGTTAGATGTTCACAATCAGCAGCCCATTCCAGCTCCAATGAAGGCTCAAGTGGTCGGATGCGGGTGTTCCAAACGTAGAGCAGCCGAAGGACNACCAAGGCTGCCAACGAGCCGAGCGCNATCATCAACACTTGGATAAAATCCATTTATTCCCACCTGTGCCAGATGCGCCATTCTTGGTCCCACCAATCGACCTCTCCTCCGGGGTGTTGGCGCCACAAAACACCTTGGTCGTCCACGGTTGTTGGCAATCCCTGTGTGTCGGGAGAACCATCGGCGAGAACTTGTGGAGTCGGTCCGAGGGACGGCAATTCAAGGGCTTCAGGTTCNCGGTTGCGAACGAGCAGAACAAACACCAGCACAGAAACCACCANCGCCAGCGCNCCNATGGAGAACCACCCAACGGACTCGGTTTCGGTTTCTGGACCGAGGCTTGTGGAGGGCAAGCTGTCCCGTTCTTCAGTGCTCAAATCCTCGCCAGGAAGGCGAATAAGATTGGTTCCTTCGGTTGAAGAAATNAGTTTCTCAGTGATGACTTCAAGCGTGATCAAATAGGCCCCTGCTGGAAGGTTCGCACAATCCAATACCGTGGAATTGGCCCCTGCGACGACTTCTCCCTTCACCCTCCAGATCTTGGTCAATCCTGATGGTGCACGGCCATCGGTCAGTTCCATTCGCACATTGCAAGGAGTTTCCGTGGTGTTTTCATGACCCGAAACGGTCAGGGTGAAGACGGGTGCTGGCCGATTTTCAATGGTGAAATTGAGGGTGCTTTCGGCGGTTTGGCCGAGGCCATTTCGGTAAGTTTCTTTGAGTTCATAATCCCCTGCTGGCCATGAAGAGCAATCCAGCATATGATCGGAATCAAGCACGCTAAACGGTGCCCCTGTAAAGGTTCGAACGCCAGTCTCTCCGTACCTCGGTCCTGTTTCGTCACCGAAGTTGCGAACGATTTCACATTCCTCTCCCGTCTGCAACATCGAACCGGCGTTCAAGGTGAGGTCAACACGTGGCACCTGCAGGGCAGGGGTGAGGACAAANGTTGGGAGTGGATAGGAAGCGATGAAATCGCCGTTTTCATCAAAGAAATCCAAACGGAGATTGTGTTCTCCTTTCGACCAAGCATCGTAAACGAGGGTGATGTTGGTTTGACCTTCAAAGGCGACTTCCTGAACTTCTAGAACCTCGCGCTCTTTGTGAAGGCCTCGGAGTTTGACGATGAGTTCGTTCGAGGCCGCCGTGGAATTCAAAACGACCACGACGCGAACCGCATCGATGTCGCCGTCCTGGTCGGTATCGATGGTGTCGTTTCTCAAAGCAAGGACGGTCAGGCCCTCCTCTGCGAGNCGCTCCTCAGTTGACAGTTCAGCCCCCACCGCCGTGAGCGGAAGAAGCAAGGAAACCATGAGAAGAGCGATGAACACGGCGCAAGGACGGCGTTCAGACATGGTCCTCACCTCCGTCGGTGTTGTGGGGGAGAGGAGGAAGTTGGTCCAAGGGAATCAACGCCGGGACCGGTTCACCGATGCCNGGTGAATTCATCAGTTCAGTCTCCTTGTCGAGCATGAGTTGCTCAAGCAGTTCACTGCGCCGCTTTGACCCCTTGACCAACAAAGCACCAAGCGCTCCGAGGAGGAAACCCGTGCCCATCACGCCGTAGGTAAGCCAGGAGGCTGCAGGGTCCTCCCCCATGATGGCGATGGCAGCCGCAAAGCCGCCGTAGGAATCCGACCAACCGTCACCGTTNCCATCGGGACATCCTTGCAGGTCCCGTTCGGACGAACCCGATTGCNCAGGACAATCGTCTCGGAAAGCACCCAACGGCAGGTCGCCGAACCCGTCTTGGTCGGTGTCTTTCCATTGAAGAGCCTCGGTTGGGAAGGCATCCGCCGAACCGAATGGATGGGCTGGCCAGGCCTCGGTTGGGTCAGACCAACCGTCGCCGTCCGTGTCTCGGCATCCCAAGCGGTCCAGAAGGGAAGTCCCACGCGTTTCAGGACAGGCGTCCCCTTGATGGCCGTCCAATCGGTCTCCGTAGCCGTCGCCGTCTGAATCTCGCCATTGCGTGGGTTCGTGAATGAAGGCATCACCGAGGTCTGACCAACCATCGCCGTCCGTGTCCTTGCAGCCCCAACGGTCACCGCCCGAAGAAGGCCCGACGGAGGTCCCCGCCACGGTCGGGCAAACGTCCGCTGTGGTTCCACGCGGGTTGTCGCCTCGCCCATCCCCGTCTACGTCGTGCCATTGGGTCGAGTCCTGTGGCCAAGCATCCCCCGTCCCGCCGGGGCTTGCAAGCCACGTTGAAGTGGGGTCGGACCATCCATCGCCGTCTTCGTCGGGGCAACCCCAACGGTCGAAGGTGGACTCTCCTTGGGTTGTTCGACAACCGTCTGGTCGGTACGATGTTCGCCATGTTTGGCCATCAAAGTATTCCGTGTTGTCTCCAAAACCATCGTCATCGGTGTCGTGCCACTGTGATGCATCGTCAGGGAAGGCATCTGCGAACCCTGCCGGATGAGCAATCCACAGGTCGGTTGGGTCAGAGAATCCATCGCGGTCAACGTCGCGACATCCGAGTCGGTCAAACCGACTGATCCATCCAGAATCGACTTCTTCTGGCGTTGAAGAGGTGCAGACATCGCCCTCAAAACCGGTCAAATTGTCTCCATATCCATCGCCATCTGTATCCCGATACTGAGACGGTACGAACGGGAAATCATCGATTTGCGTGGCTCCATAGGTTTGATTGTCACCCCACCCATCCTCGTCGGTATCTCGCCATTGTGTGGGGTTGAAGGGGAAGTCATCGATGCGTTGAGCCCCCATGGTTTGGTTATCGCCCCAACCGTCCCGGTCGGTGTCCAACCATTGGGTTGGTTCCAGTGGGAAGGCGTCCGAGCCGTTGTTAATGGTCCAGTTTTCATCACCGTCCGAATAGGTGTCCATGTCGGTGTCNACACAGCCGTATCGGTCCGAAAAGGAGGTTCCGCGAATGAAGGGGCAAGCATCGGGTTGGGATGCATTGTCAACGAACTGACCAATGTCCCAAAGGGCACGGCTCGCATTCAACGATGGGTCGTCCCAGTTGTCGCCGTAGCCATCTTCATCGGTGTCGTTCCATTGCGATGAATCGTAAGCAAAGGCGTCGCCTTTTCCTGCCGGATGAGCAAACCATGCCTCGTACCCGTTCAAGCCGCCCGGGTCTGGGTCAGAATACGAATCTCCATCGGAATCCACGCATCCGTAGCGGTCAGAAGATGAATAACCACGGCTGAACTGACAGTGATCTCCCTCAAACCCATCGAGGTTATCGCCGTAGCCATCGTTGTCGGAATCAAGCCACTGCGATGGTTCACTGGCAAACGCATCAGCTCCGTTTTGAACACCCCATCCGCTGTCCGGGTCGGACCAGCCATCGCCGTCGGAATCCGTGCAACCCGAGCGATCGTTGGTGGACGCTCCAACCAAGTTTGCGCAGTCGTCTTCGGTATCGACGAATCCATCTTCGTCGGAGTCTCGGTTGGTCTTGTCAATGGAAGGTGTCAGCGTGTAATCAAAGCCGTCGTTACACCACGAGTCCTTTCCCTGGACTCTCAAGATGATTTCACCGGCCGTTGAAAGGGTGGTTGAGAGGGTGGAGGTTGGTGAACCATCGTCAACATTTTGTGAAACAGAGCCCATGGTGAACGTGCCTTCCCATCCATCGCCAGGGCACCACCACGCCGCATTGCTCATGCTTCCTGAAAAGGTGACTTGGACGATGTCGCCCATTTTCCCTTGGATTTTCCAGTAATCTTGTTTGTCCCGTGGAGAACACCCGTCAGGGTCACAAACATAGCCGCTGGATGAGACACCATCGGTCAGCGTGTTGGCGCTGGTTTCGGAATCGTCGGCGCTCGCCAACGGCAAATGCAGGAGGGCGAGGCCGAGGAAAACCACGAGCACGAAGCGACCGCCCATGTTCGCTGATGGAGAAGCGGATTATCAAAAGCACCCCTACGGGGTGATGCGTTGCTCACGGGAGTTTTTGCTTCCCGAGGCACTGCCGAAGGCACGCCTCGAGGTGGTCATGCTGGAAGGTAAATCCGCTGTCCTGCAACCGCTTTGGAAGGGCACGCTGACCGCTGAGAACGAGGGCCTGCGCCAATTCGCCGAACACGATTTTGAGGACGAACCCGGGTGCGGGTGCAAACCAAGGTCGGAGCAGCACCTTCCCCAAGGTCTTGGCGTACTGTTTTTGGGTCACCGGTTCAGGAGCGGTGAGGTTGTACGGACCGTCGCAGGCATCGTTCATCATCAGATGATAGGTGGCGTAGATGTGGTCGTGGAGTGAAATCCATGGGTAATATTGCCGGCCTCCTCCCGCCGGTCCCCCGGCGCCGAGAAGGGTCGGAAGCATGAGTTGTTCCAACGCCCCGCCCATGGGCGTGGTGACGAGTCCAGTTCGCAACCAAACGGTGCGTATCCCGAGGCCTTGAGCCGGAGCACCAGCGGCTTCCCACGCTTGACACATTTCAGAAAGGAAATCATCGCCTGGCGACGAAGATTCAGTGAGCGATTCAGTGCCGCGATTGCCGTAGAAGCCTACCGCAGAGCCACACATGAAGGTCTTGGGTGGTTGTTCAAGCGTGGCAAAAAGACGAACAAGATGCGCGGTCGGCACGGTTCGACTGGACCAAATTTGTTCCTTTCGCTTTGCATTCCACCGTTTATCGCCGATGCCCAAACCGGCCAAGTGGATGACGGTGTCAAATCCTTCGAGACTGCCTTCGATGACCTCGCCCTTCTGGTCGTCCCAAACCACGCACGGTTCGTCATCAACGTCGGAGGGCAAAACAGTGGACGGGCGAACCAGCCGAGTCACGTGGTGCCCAGCCGCCTGCAAGAAAGCACACAACTGCATTCCAATCAATCCGGTGGAACCACTGACCAGGACCTTTTGCTTGGGTTGGTCGGCGTACTGTGAGATGCGCTTAATGTCCTCTTGAACGCGCAGTGTGCGGTAGGCAAACATCTGCTTCATGCGTCCTTTCACCGTGAAAGGAGCGGTCCAAAAGGTGAGTGGATGCAGCGGAAGTTTCCATTGGATGGTGTCATGGATTTCGCTGGTTTTGGCGCTGGTTGACACAAAGCGGTGCTCGTGATCCCATGCTCCGAAGGGGCCTTTTTCCATGACATCGTTGAAGACTTCTCCGGAGACCACACCGTAATGGCGAGCTACCCATGTCGGGCGGAGCGGTCCAAGCGTGATCTTGAATCGGGTGGTCGCATCGTTGACAAGGGCTCCAGCCTTGACGGGACGAATGCCTTCCCATTCGGGCATGATTCGTCGGAACGCTCCTTTGCTATCGTACCACGACCACACGTCTTCAACCGGAGCGTTGTAGGCGGCGATGTGGGAGTATGTTGGCATGTGGAACCCTCACTGGTGGGCAGAATAAAACGAAGGGCCTGACCCCAAAACATTGGTTGGTTCACTCGATTTGGTGTATTTTTCCACGTACCCCTTGGTTTTGAATTTTCGAGCGGTTGAGGCACTGGTCATGCAACGGACCTTTCCGTACACGGCCCGTTCGGTCCAACCTCGGTCGAATTTACCCATCACCCATCCAATACCNGTGTACGAGTTCGGGTCGCGGCCGTCCAGGGCCCANCGGTCGTTGAGGGCGATCATCCAATCCATGGCTGTTCGTGGATTTGGAGACCACTCGAGGATTTTTTTCCCCCACAACATTCGGAGATAATTATGGATGATGCCTTCTTGCCGAAGTTGGTTTTGCGCAGCGTTCCACAGAGGGTCATGGGTTGATGCCGATTCAAGTTCTTCAAAGGTGTAGAGGTAAGGACGCTCGTCTTCTTCATGTTCGGCCAGTGTCGTTTTGGCCCATTCCGGGAGGGAGTCGTATTTCGTGTGGTTTTCAATCATGGCGCAGTGGATGAAGCCGATGTCCCTCCACGTGATGATTTGGTCAAGGAAAGCCTCCACCGGTTCGGGCAAACCCCACCAACCCTGACGCCGTCCATCGTTGGGAGGGTTGACCATGCTCACATCCCANCGGTGGTGGGTGAAGATGTCATGAAGAATAGCATGAACGCTGATGTGGCCGTAATGGAGCCAAGGAGAGAGTCCGCTCGCCCCTCGCTCCTGTGGTTCATTGCGTTTTTCGTGGTATGCTTGCAAGCGTTCAGCGAAAAATTCCTTCCACCGGCGGCGACCTTCAACGTACCCGCCTTTCTTTCCGTTTACTGGACGTACATCGTGGTCGATGCTGAGGGTTGAGAGCGCCTCTCGTCCAATGTCGCCACCCTCAGACACTCGCCACAAAAACTCGTAGGGCGTCATTGGCGTGTTGGTTTGGGCAAATATGGCCTTGACAACAGCGGGGTCCATCTGAGGAAGGTCCTGAGCGTCATCCAAAGGACGTTGCTTTGGGAATTCATGCATGTGCTCACGGATGGTTTTGTGAAGGTGACGACGCAGCGAGTAGGCCGTGGAAAAATCCCGNCCTTGGGCCCGCATGGCCATGAAGCCGTTGGAGTCGACGACGTGAATTTCGCAAGGTGTGACGGTCAAGGCCGTGTCAAGGACATGTTTGGGATAGTAGGTTGGGTAATCGTCGATAACGCACAACCGAGCGTGCTCCAACCATCCTTTGAGTAGACCGGATGCTTCCTTCCGCTTGGTCTCGACGTAGGGTATGTAGGTTACTCCTGACTGTTCAAATGTACTGCGGTTGTCAACCATCCCCTGCAAGACGAAGGTCGAAATTCGGTCGTTGGCCCATCGGTGCTGAAGAGCGAGGCATTCGATCACTACCAAAGGAAGGGAATGTT
Source organism: Methanobacteriota archaeon (assembly GCA_002714305.1). Classification (GTDB taxonomy): domain Archaea; phylum Thermoplasmatota; class Poseidoniia; order Poseidoniales; family Poseidoniaceae; genus Poseidonia. The sequence continues at coordinate 33,293 of PAWY01000027.1, forward strand.
GTTTTGCCAAGTCAACGGCGTGCTGGAGGGCATGATTCCATTGAGAGCGCCTTGCGGAGGTCATCCAATAGACGACCACATCCCCGTGCTGGTTGGGGACGCCGTGTATGTTGACTCGGCTGCTCGGGATCATGAGGTCTCACCTCGACGAAGCCATTCTGTCTTGCTTGTTCTGTAGACGGCATAGGGGTTTGAACGCGGTGTCAAGCCTGCAAGATTCGGCATGAGGCTCCGACCGGTCAACCCGTCAACCGCCAACTGATGCATGGTTTCCGAGACCCAGTCGACCNAGGCGACCTCACTGAGGGTGAACCACTTGATGGATGAAATCTCCTCGTTCACGTGCCCCTTGACCTCTCCCTCGACGTGAACGTCGTAACACAGGAACACGGCAGGGCGGTCTTTGTGGAGCGCTGTTCGGACTCCGGCGAGGCCCATGACTTGACCGCCGTACCCAGTTTCTTCGTTGAGCTCGCGCAGGGCGGCCGCTTCCGGGCTTTCCCCTTGGTCAACTCGCCCTTTGGGCAGTCCCCACTTCCCTTTGTGAGCACCGTTTGCTTCCTGGACGAGGAGAATCGATCCTTTTCGGATGACCCTCGCAGCGACGCCCAAATCACAAAGTAAACTGACCATCGGTCAATATCTATACGACCGAGTATATGAAACACGGTTTGCGCCCCTGTAAGAAAAAGACGAGTGTTTATATACAAACTCATGGATTTTTGTAACATGGAAAGCCCACGCATTCAANACCAAAACAACGCACCTGAAGCAGACGCAGTTTTGCCCACGGCCTTCGGAGAATTTCGCATCCGTGCGTTCCGAGACCCAGGAGACGGAAAGGAGCATGCTGTCCTNTACGTGGGCGACTTAAGCGAAGGATCTCCTTTGGTTCGAGTCCANTCTGAATGCCTCACNGGNGATGCGTTCCACTCGCTTCGCTGCGACTGTGGNCCCCAACTTCACGCCTCGATGAAAGCCATTCAAGAGAGGGGACATGGGGCCATCGCCTACATGCGTCAAGAGGGGCGTGGCATTGGCCTCTATTCCAAAATGCAGGCCTATGCCCTGCAGGACACTGGCATGGACACCCTGGACGCCAACCTTGCTCTNGGACTGCCCGCTGACGCTCGAAGGTACGATTTCGCTGCCGAGATGCTGTATTCGATGGGCATTCAATCAATTGAACTGGTCACGAACAATCCCGATAAGCGAGATCAACTCACCCAATACGGCATCAAGATCTCCAACCGCGTCCCTATCATTGTTGGGCAGTGCGCTGAAAACCGCAACTACATGGAAACAAAGGGCGCCAGAATGGGGCACATCCTACCAACCGAGGGCTGATGATGCGCGTCAACATCGTTGGACAANAAGCCCCACGNTTCACTCTGGAAAATGAACACGGCGAAGNCTTTGACAGCCAGTCCCTCGAAGGAACTTGGCGAATCATTTTCTTCTACTCAAGAAACAACTCTCCCACGTGCAAGCGAGGATGNTTAACGTTCAAGGAACAGCANGACCTCTTTTCTTCGGTTGGATGTTCAATCGTCGGCATAGGCCCAGGAACGACCGAAGAGCTCGCGGGTTTCAAATCAAACCTCGGCGATCTTCCGTTCCCCCTTCTTGCNGACCCNGAAAGGGTTGTTGGGAAGCAATTCAATGTCCCTCTTCACCTTGGACAGTTTCCAGCAAAGTCCTCCTTCTTGGTGGGACCTGACAACACCATCCGCTACGTTTACGACTGGCTCTTCCGACCTCGGCGCCANGTGGCNCGAATCCTCGCCGACATTTCGCAGGTTCGAGGTGATTCCTGATGTGGGACGAACTTCTTCTGGAAGCTGGCCTCAATGAGCGAGAAGTTCGCTCNATCATGATCCTCGGGTCCCGCCCGAAAATGAAAGCGTCCGAACTGGCCAAGGAATTGAACACAACTCGACTCGACGCTTACAACAGTCTCTCTCGGCTCCAAGAAATGGGGATTGTGACGGCGACAGCGGACCGCCCCATGCTCTTNTCGAGTCTACGNATCAACGAAGCCATGGAACACATTATCCAATCACGCCGGCAACAACTCGACCGACTTGTGGATGGGTTTGACGAACTTTCCAAGGGCATCACTGAAACCGACGCTTCGTACGAAAAGCAACGAAGGGACATCGATGATCCTCGTTTCGCCGTGCTCAAAGAGCGAACTCACATCTACAACCGCTTGCAAAAAATGGCCAATGAGGCTGAGGAACGCTTGATTTTGCTGCTCGGTCAGTTTGGCATTCTCCACCTTTGCCGAAGTCCTGAAGCCCTTGAGGCGGTGAACACGGCTGCCGTTCGTGGCGTTGTGGTCCAAATCATCACGCACCTCGATGGACGCACCCTCCGTTTCTTTGACCAACTGGACAAGAGCATCGACGTCCGGCACTCCGACGAATTGGATTCGCTCGGGTTCGTTCAAGACCAATCCGAGGTGATTCAATACCTGAACATCGAAGACAACCCTGTTGGACGAGGGAAAGAAGATGCTGCACTCATCATTGAGTCAGGACCCTTTTCCCAAGCCCACCTCCATCTCATCGACGCAATTTGGGAAGGCGCTGTCCCTCTCGCCACCGCTCGAGCCCGTTTCACGGAGAATCAAATCAACGACCCGCTCCGCTTGACCATCGGTGAAGGTTCGTTCCTGAAGAACGTCTCCGTGGCCCTGGGCTTTGACGGACAACTGCCCGAAGAAGATACCCCGTTTGACCCTGAGGCTTTCTTTGCTGCTGGACACGAAGTCAACGAAGCAAGAATGCGCCTCACGGAAGGAAAGCTGTCCAACCTGAAGGTCTTGGGCATTGACATTTCCCGCATGTTGCGCCAAATTGGGAATCGTGTAGGCCAAGAAATCGCATTCTCCCTTCGTTCTATAGAAAATGACATCGAGTTTCTTGACGAGATGATGGATTGGTGGGAACACGCAGGTCTCGGCCTGTTGCAGTACGATGTTGACCCTCAATTCCATGTGGTGGTTGGCCTCAATCACCCTCCAGTCGAAGACCCCGATGCGTTGCCGATGTGGGAAATGGATGACGGCATCATTGAAGGCGCCCTTTCCACAAGGTTTGCGAAGGAAGCGAACGTGGTCATTCAGCGTGTAGATGGAAACGGAGACAAAGACGATTTGTGGCGTTACTTGATTCATCGACACGAACTGAACACGATCGAACTCGTCGATTAATCGGGCGTGGTCGCATGAAGCTTGGCACCTTTTACCGTTTTTTCCGCCAATTAAAAGGAAAAAAGCCAGTTGACATCGATGCGATCCAGTCCATGGGCCTGCTGGCGGTCAAGTTGGGTCAAATCTTCGCCTTGCGACCGGATTTGATTGAACCCGACCGCTGCATTGAACTTCAGCAACTCTACAGCCGGGCGTCAACGATTCCTGAAGAGGACTCACAGCAATTGTTGGACCGCTTTGCTCCAGACGGTTTCATGGACCATTTCAAACACATCGAAATGAAACCCTTCGCTGCAGCCAGCATTGGACAAATTCACCGAGCGGAATTGAAAGACGGAAGCAAAGTCGTTGTCAAGATTATCAAATCCAATTTTGAAGCGTCGTTCAAGCGGGACGTCCAACGCATGAAGCGATGGATTCGAATGGGTCTCTTCTTCCGCCCGAAGCTGCGAAAAGTTGGCAACCCAATCGGGCTTTTGGCTCACATTGAAGACTACACCTTGCGAGAGCTCAATTTGCTCAATGAAATCGATGGCAGAAATCAACTCATCGCTCAGGCAGAGGCCATCGAGGCCCATTTTGAAATGCCCAAACTCAGGTTTCCAAAAATGTGGGAAGCGCTGTCAAATGAGCACATTCTCGTGATGGAAGAAATCACTCACCCCACCTTAGAGGACCACCTTGAAGCTGGCACCCTCACATGGCCTGACATGCTTGAACTGTTTCGAATCCACGGAGCCTTCATGTTTGGATTGGGTACGTTCCATGGTGACCTCCACCCTGGCAACGCCATGATGGACGACCAAGGAAATTTCCTCTTCATTGACACCGGCGCGATTTGTAACGCCCCCGAACACGTTCGGAATGCCTTGTTTGGATTCTTTTACTTCCTCGCCAAAGGTGAACTCAAAAACGCCTTTGATGCGATGTTGACCATGGCTGCCGTCCGCCCGACAGGGAAAACATTGGAGACGTATTATGCATCGATGAACGAACTCTACGAAGGATTTGTGGGCACCTCGGTGAGCGAAGTTTCGCTCACGGAACAGATGATGAAGACCGTCAAGGCGGCCGTGCTTGCCGGTTGCGCCTTCGGAGAGGAAGCCTTTCCCATCATTCGGTCCCTGATGTACATGGATGGCATGGTGTTGAAGGGGCATCCAAGCGTGGACTTGATCAGTTCAATGGGCCCGTACCTCGATGAATTCTCTGTTTTGATCGACCCCCACAGCATCATCCAAGACGTTGTTTGAATGTTATTTTTTAAGAAATTTTTAGGACAGAAACCTTCCTTTATATGCTGAAAGCATGACCCCCGCCCATGAGTGGACGCTCTCAACCATCTGTCGCAATTATTGGGGCTGGCCCCGGCGGCCTTGCCTCGGCCCTTCTCCTCGCCAAATCCGGCGTTGACGTCACCGTGTTTGAGCGCTCAAGCGCTGTTGGGGGGCGAAACAAAGTCTTCGAACGCGACGGTTTCAAGTTCGACCTAGGCCCCACTTTTTTCCACTACCCCGAAGTGATTGAAGACATCTTCAAAGCCATCGGCATGGACGCACATGAAGAATTGAACCTCCATCGTTTGGAGATGAATTACCGCTTGATTTTCGGCCAGGGCGGTCAGCTGGATTGCACCAGCAACCTCGACGAAATGACCGAGCGCATCCGTGAACTCTCCGGAGACAGTAACGCCAATGCCTTCCGTCGGTATGTCGCCGACAACCGAGTCAAACTCGAGAAATCAAAAGCCTGTTTGCAAGAACCCTGGTACGGCCCAACCGACCTGCTGTCCAAGCGAGCCTTGCGGGTCGCCGGTGTCCTTCGACCACAGCGCTCGGTGGCAGGCGACCTGATGAAACTCTTCGATGACGACCGACTCATGCTGGCGATGTCGTTCCAAACCAAGTACCTCGGAATGTCGCCGTTCAATTGCCCCAGCCTGTTCACCATGCTCGCCTTCCTTGAGTATGAATACGGTATTTTCCACCCCATCGGCGGACTCGGCAGCGTCAGCGAGCGCATGGCGAGCATTGCCAAAGACCTCGGTGTGACGTTCAGAATGAACGAAGCGGTTGAATCGGTCATCATGGACGGCAAAACCATCAAGGGTGTACGAACCGCTAACGGCGAATTTTTCGCTGACAAGGTCGTCATGAACGCCGACTTTGCGAACGGCATGACCCAACTCTTCCCCGACAAGGTGCGTAAGAAGTGGAACAACAAGAAGCTGGACAAGAAGAAGTACTCCTGCTCAACCTTCATGCTCTACCTCGGCATTGACAAGACCTACGAAGACTTGCCNCATCACCAAATCTACGCCTCGGCCAATTACGAACAGAACCTTGAGGACATTGAAAAGAACCACAAACTCACCTGGGACGACCCGTCGGTGTACGTCCAAAACGCCTGCGTGGTTGACCCAAGTCTCGCTCCCGAAGGTTGCTCAACCGTGTACGCCTTGGTGCCCGTCTCTCACATTCACGAGAACATTGATTGGGACAAGGAGAAGGACGCTTACCGAGACCGTGTTCTCGACCAAATCGAAGCCAAACTCGGTTTCGNAGGCCTGCGCGACCACATCNTGACCGAGATGGTCATCACGCCCGANGATTGGGGCGACCACTGCTACCGTGGTGCTGTGTTTAATCTGGCCCACGGTTTGGACCAGATGCTTTGGCGCCGACCAAAAAACCAGTTTGATGAAATCAACAACCTCTACCTCGTCGGCGGAGGAACCCATCCGGGAAGCGGTCTACCTGTGATTTACGAATCCGCTCGCATCAGCAGCAAACTTCTGTTGGACAGTTTGGGAATCATCCCTGACTGGAACGGCGTNGANACNTGGTTTGAAAGCCGCAAACGCTCGAAGCAAGGCCGTGCAGCGCTGAATAAAACTTCAAAAGAACCGTCCAGCGGAACCCCAACATCCGCTTGAGGGATCACCATGGAACAGCATCGCCTTGAGGAAGCCTATGCGTTTTGTGAAACGGTGTGCAGAAATGCTTCAACNACCTTCTTTTCCTCNTTCAGTGCCCTTCAACCCGANAANCGGAGAGCCGTCCATGCCGTCTACGCTCTGTGCCGATGGGTCGATGACATCGTTGACGGCGATGAAGAGCCCACCATCCTCGAAACCAAGGCCCTCAAAGAAGCAACCGAGCGCCGCCAATCGGTGGTGAGTGAACTCCACGGNGACGCNACACCCTCGCTTTCACCGGACGAACACCGNCGTCGCATGATGGCTCTGGTCGACATTCGAATCAAACTTCAACGNGCCAGTGAACAAGAAATCACCGAAAAAGACCACCCCATTTTCATCGCCCTCCAAGATGTATTCACACGCTACCCCATCAAATTGGCAGATTTTGAAACCGTTATCGAAGGCATGGAAGACGACCTCTACCCCGTGCTCAACCAAACATGGGATGAATTGCGTTCCTACTGCTACAAAGTCGCCTCGGCCGTCGGCCTCATTCTGATTGAAATCTACGGGTATGAAGACCGAGCTGCACGGCTTCACGCCATTGACCTCGGCATCCAAATGCAACTCATCAACGTCCTACGGGACATCAACGAAGACATGGAGCGAGGCCGTGTCTACCTGCCGCTGGAAGTGTTGTCTTCACACAACATCACCCTCGAAATGTTGGCAAATGACAGCATCGCCCAAACCCTGGAATGGAAGGGTTTTGTCGTGGAATACGTTGACGTGATCAAGCGCCACCAAACCTCGGCNAACCACCTCTTNGGCTACCTTGGTGGCCGAGNNCGGATTCAGCCGGAAATCATGGCGGATGCTTACACCTCCATCCTCAATGAAATCGTGCGCCGTTCAGGTGATGTGTTCACCCACCCGGTCAAACTCTCAGCCCTGCGAAAGGCATTGCTCGGTTTCCGATTGGGCCTTCGCAAATTGCGCGCNCGTCTCTTTGCCTGAGCCGCTCATTCAATGAGCGGGTCCATGCGCCCAAATTCCTCAAGCAGGCTCGGACCGTTGGCAAGATAGTACACAGAGCCTCGACCGTCGCGAGAATCGGCAGCCGTAGCGTTTTCTTTGACCGCACATTCTCCCGTGCAACCGTCGGCAAACGCCACGTAAACACGCCCCTCACGGTCAATGTGAAGGTCGTTGAAATCCAAGAGGTTGCGNTTTGAGCCGCCAATGTCTCGGCAATCTCCTGAGTTGAGGCAGATGGACCCCACTTGGACCGGGTCGTCCGTGACCCGATAGGTGTGGAAAATTGGTTCATCGTCCAAAGCGTTCAAACTGTAGGTGATGTAAAGGTGGTATTCCGCCTCATTGGGTGCATAGTGGGCGTTTCCGTCCCAAGGATTTCCATCGATGTCTGACTGGTTCAGCATCTCGGTGTTTTCGCTACCAAGGTACGTTATTGCGATGCGNCCAGGGTCGCCAGCATCGGTTTGAGGGAAGACGGTGGAGATGACGCCAGCCGGAGAGATTCGGATGCTCTCTTGCTCCCAAGATTCTCCCGAATCGGTCGAACGGGACATGTAGATGCCTTCGTCACCACCGGTCCAAACGTGGTAGGCATTTGAGGCGGTGTCGGTGGAGACTTCGGAGTTCTTTCGGGGATTGGGGGTGCCCACGTCCTCACCCATGTAGCGTTCAAACCACGAGAAACCGTTGTCCTTGGAGACGATGACGGTGGGTGTAGCGACACGTGGTGTGACGTACACCGTGCCATCCGGTGCCGTTGAAATGGCTCCGTGCAGCCCCCCGTTGGTGGTGGCCAGTCCGATGATTTGTCCGCCGGTCTCAAAGGTCGCACCACCGTCATAACTGGTGAAGCAGAAAATACCGGCCAGTTTGTTGTAGCAGTAATACACGGCCGTTTCGTAGAAGTTGCTCGTGATTTGGCCCACGAGTCCGTAGCCGCTGCTGGTCCAGGGGCCGCTCGCCAATTTGATGTGGTCGTTGAGGGGCGTGGTTCCCGAATCGTGGGGATTGCCCAACCAGGTTTCACCGTCGTCGTCGCTCCAGCAAATCCATGAGGTCTCAAGCCCGATCATCTGGACGCCAAAGACCCGGTCCGTGATGGGGTCTACCCATCCGTACGGGTCGCTGGTGGTGGGTGAGCACATGACGGGGTCTTGGGTTTCGTCCCACGTCAATCCTCCATCGCACGACCGCATGACCTTCTCCATGGCGATGAAGAAGATGCATCCTGTTGAGGTGATGCCGATGCTGGGTTCTTTCCCAGTTTCCCCAACATCGCTGAACTGGAAGGTCATGTTGAGAGGTTCAATGTCGACGTCGGCGCCTGTTTTGTCGGTGACGAAAATTCGAGGATTGTCTTCGACCTCAATCACAGGCGGAGAAACGACCTCGTCTTCACCAAAACATCCCGANAGNGACANTGAGAGGACCATNGTTGCCAGAAGCAATGCTTTGCCTTGCATGCTTCTTCCGAGATGTATCACAATTAATGATGTTTTGATGGACGCATCAGGCTGAGACTGAGGCGTGAAAAGAACGGTCAGTTCATCTTCTCGACGCTTGCCTCAAAGAGCAAAACATCCCANTGAATTTGAATTTCTTCATTTTCGTCGTTCACAGTGGGAAGGGCAGAAGTTGGAGCCTCGTTCGTATCAACGGATACCTCAAGATTGAGTAAACCNGTACCGTAGGAATCATCGCTCCATTGGTCATGCCAGTCATTGAGTTGACCACCCTGTACAGTCATGGATTCCCCAAAATACTCCGGATAGATGTAGACGACCAAGGTCATGTCTTCGCAGTCATCGTTTGAATCCGCTAGAATGTTCTCGGTATTTTGCCAATCTGCAACCATCCCGTTGGGGGGGATCTGGACTCGAACTTCATCGCATGGATCAAGTATTTCTCCTGAAGTTTCTTCATAGCTGATGGTAAAGGTGATTTTGGCAACCATTTGATTTTGATTGGCATCAAAGTCAGCACGCGAAACTGAGTAGGTGTCGGTTTCTCCGTCGCCCACCAAAATNGAGTCGCTGCCCGTGGAATTCATTTCTTCAAAAGTAATATCATAGATGGCAACATCGTATTTCGCTCGAATATCCGTTTCTTTGACAACAAAAAACACGTACGCGTGGAAGATAAGACCAAGAACGAGCAAGGTGGAAAGAAGGGCAAATGAACGTCCGCCGTCGTCTTCTTTGATGAGGTAGACCAAACTCTCTTTGGAATCCAATTCAACCGCCTCCCTGGAACGGGTTGACCGAACTTAATTCTAAGATCAGGGCTAACACGATTGAAAATGCAATCATGACGGCCATGAACCGATCAAGACGGTTGTATTCGCCTTTTTCAAATTTAATTTCGGGGAAGTAGCCCCCTTTGGTCCGTAGCGGGAAACGAAGTGGATTTGAGATTAAGGACTGGAAGGATCGTTCTTCCCACCCAATTCCAAAAGCGATGGCAACCCCAAGGATTCCNGCAGAAAGCATTTCAGTCAATGGCATCAATGANTGTACGATTTCCAACAAAGCAGAGGTCGCAACGACGATCAGTACAATGGACATGGTCTTGCCAATTTGCTGATTGTCTTCTGAAATGCGAACAAGGCCAAAACGAAACAGAATGAAAAGTCCAAGGATTGGCCGCATCATCGTGAAGTGAACCGCAGAGGTAATTTCAGTCCAAACCGCTTGAAACGTTGAGTAGTTCTCTCCAGCAGCAGTTCCTCCGCCNCCNGAACTCAGTNCCNGTNCCTTGACANNACGATGTGNCCNACAAGACCAATGGTCATGTAGACAAAGACAAGGTAGGACGTCGCCCTTCCCCTTCCCTGGCTCGTTTGATAGATTTCTCCAAGGAGGATGACNAGGCCCAGAATTGCCGCAGAGGCAAGACCCATCGACCACAAATAATCTGCTTCAAAATCACCGCCATATGTGTCAAGGAAGTAGAAATAATCCGAAGCCGCAAAGAAGCCAACCCACCTGAAGAGAATGTGGCCAACGACCATGATGAACAAAAGAATGGCGGCGTCCGANACACCAANCACTTCTTTGTCATCCTCGTGTCCTTTCATGAACCTAAACTTGAGGTAGACCATGGTCCAAATAAATCCACAGAAAATATAGGCATCTCCTAAACCTGCCATTGGGGTNTTTACTCGCAAAAATACNGCAGAACCAAGGGAAATCAAAGCATAGATGAGAATCGCAGCTAAACCAATTTTGAACTGTTTGCGATTTCGCAAGAGCGGCACTGGGTACAACATGGCAATCATCATGACTGAACAAGCGAAAATTTGGTCAGCAAAATGCCCCGTGTACAAAACAAAACGCCAAGATTCGACCTCATAACCAACTGAACGAACGCCGTTGGCAACCCCCTTGCAAACAAAGCTCCAACAGAGCAACTGCGCTGCATAATGCTTGTTCCAAATGACGTCTTGTTTTTGCGTTCGAATCAAGAGAATTCCGCTAATTCCTAGCGCAAGACTGAGGATTCCGCCAACAGCGAGGAGCCCATCTACAGCCATGAGTAGTCCTTGCG
>PAWY01000028.1 GCA_002714305.1 Methanobacteriota archaeon
GCGGCAACTTCGTCAAAGGTGGAACGGAAAAGTTGGAACCCACGGGTGACATTGGATTTGTCAATGCAAGACACGCTCCGGACGCCGTCAGCGGGTGCGCCATTTCGCGTTTCAGCGATCTCAAAGCCCATGCGAATCAAGCGTTCGGAACCGTTTTTCGAGATAGGGCGTGGGTCGTAAGCGACCTCACCATCAAGGCCAGNGAAGGTCATGGGCTCAGGCTCGTATTCAGGGCGCCCTTNNGCNCGNTCNGCTGAGCGTCGCAAAAGAGCATGGTACAAACCTTCGGTGTTTTCTCGGAGGATGGTCATGTCCACCATGCCAGGCTCCCAAATTTGGCGGAATCCGCCGTGGATTTTGTGTGGAACTCCTTCGTAGAGTTTGATGGGACGGACGTTGGCGTACAAATCCAGTCCGCTTCTCAAACCGAGAATGACCGAGCCACCCGCCAAGTCGCCGTTAGGCAACCGTGCACCTGGATATCCAATGGCACCAAGGAATATCGCATCGGTTTCGTTCTTGCAGAGGTCGAATGAACCTTCAGCCCATTCTTCACCGGTGGCGAGGTAATGCTCTCCTCCACAGGGAATCACCGTTTGCTCAAATCCGTGATTGGAGTGTGCTTGAATGGTGTCCAAGATGCGTTGCGCTTCCAACGCAACCTCTCGTCCCGTCCCGTCGCCTGGCAGAACCGTGATGCGATGGTCACTCATGCCTTGGCGCACATGGCGCTTCTACATGAACGCGACCCTCGTGAAGTGAAGAAAATTGAAGTCGGTTCGCCGAGGTTTTGAGGTGATTTACCGGCGGATGTATCCTTTGAAATCAACCGGTTTCAGAACTTGTGAGGGGCATGCTTCATAGGCTGTCAAGTGAGAAGAATGTCCATGGCAGACGAGCACAAAAACGAGCAGGAACGCCGTGTCTCCGTCGACGACATGCCTGCCGAAGTGCGCCAACTCGCCGACGCCATGCTTGGCGTCAATCCGCAATGGAGCGTCCATGATTGGCTGGTTGAACAAGCGAACTTATCAATGGATTTGTTGGCGCTTGATTTGCTCCGCGAAAAGGTGATGATTGACCAGCGATTGCAACGTTTGGATGACCTTGGACGCCGTCTTGAAAGTGATGAAAAGAACCAACCCCTCGATCAAGACCCGAACCAACGAAACCTCTTCGATTGTTTTGACCTGAACGAGGAGCACGCCCTCCGAGGGCTGGGAGAGCGCGCTACAGAACCCATCGGTTCCACCTCGATCACCGGGGAAGAGCAGCACCCCTCCAATATTTTCCTCGACTTGTTGCCAAACGCCAACACCGATGACCCACTTCTGGCCATTGCTTGCCAATCGGTCATCATCAGCATCGAGCTTGAAGCCGCAAAAGGTGAGCCTGTTGCTACCTTGCAAGCCATTTTCGCCCACACCCGTGCGTCAAACATTGACGACCATGAAACCGACGAAGCCTTGGACCACCTCCTCACCACGGGCATGGTCATTGAAGTTGACGATGATTGCTTCATATTGCTTCCACCTTGATGGGAGCCCGTAGCAATCCCAACGACCGGCTTTAGTCTCCGGGAACGTATGTTTCTGTATGGGAATAGTAAGGTCGGTCTTCTGGGGAAGTGTGGCGTGGATTTCTGCAACGGCCATGATGGTGCATCCTGAGATGGCGCTGGGATTGGCGATTATGGTCGCCTTCTTGTCGGAATCCGCCCACCACAGTGCAGAATTAAATCGAATGGAACGGGGCGGTCGTCAACTCGCTTCGGAGTTACGGCAAGCCAATGAGCACGTTGAGAATTTACAACGCGCCCTGACGCGGCGACACATGGAATTGAACAGCGCCATCGAAGAACTTCAACGACGCGATGCGGTTGGAAGTCCGGCCGCCCGAGAATTGCTGAAGCGACAGGAAGAAGCCATGACCGCTGCGTCCAATGCCCTCGAAGCAAGGCATGAGCAAAACGACGTGGTGTTCAACAGCATGGAGCGACTCTTGAACATGCAAGTCGAACAAACCGCCAACATGCAACGAGCGATGAGCGATCTGCTTCAGCACCTGATTTCCCAGCCCAGAGGGCACTTTACCATGAGTGACAGTGTGTTGGTTCAGGAGCAAAGAAATCCGGCTGCGGACCTTTCTGAAACCTTCAATCTCCTCAACGAGTGGTTGGAGACTGAAGCGGTATCTTCACCATGAGGACAGCACTGCGTGAAGCATGGGAAGCAAAAAGGAAGGGGCTCAGCGTGTGCTCGACGCCCATGCTTCTTCATCGAAGGTCAAGGGGCGATTGGTGCCCGTCGCCGTCGGCATTCTTGCCATTGGGCTCGTTGTCGCCTATCTCACTCGATGGGAATTCGGCCTTGCCACTGTTTTGATGTGCGGGTTGCTTTTCCAGTACGCCGTCGAACGGATGAACACCCTCCTCGAAGCAAGCATCGCCAATGGCCTCAAGGACATGGGGTGGGAGCAACCGGACGAATTGGATGAGAAAACGCTGAGCAAAATCAGAACCATCGCAGAAAAATAGGTGGAGAACGTGTCTGGGAACAAAGAATTGGTTGAGCAATTCTTCGTGCAGGAGCGAAAAAAACACCGACGCATGGTCGTGCTCCTCTGGATCACGGCCGGAATTGGCGACCTGTTTGCTATCGTTGCGTGGCTCGAAGGCGTTGAAATCAGTCGCATACTCCGAGGATTGGTCGTACTCGGCGGTTTCGTTTTCGTGATGATGTGGTTGAGTTTACACCAGAAAAAAACATTGCAAGATCGATTGGGTGCGCTGTTGGCCAGCATTGAATTCGGCTGGGATGAATTCCACGGACTGGACCTCAACTCGGCGGAAGCAGACCATTTACACATCGCCTTCGCCGCCACCAACCTCGGGCGCACCACGACCAATGAATCCTATTTGCGAACACGAGGGGGAGATGAAAAGGGCCCGGCTTTTGACGGCGTTGAAAACACCATCAACGCCAACAACCAGCGCGTGGACCCTCAACTCCACGAGGAAGATTACCTGGGCCTCGAGGGAGACCTCCGAGTGGCAGAGCAACTGGTTGAAGAAGCAAATCAACACTACGCTGACGAAGCGCAGCGGCTATGGGATATCGCCGAAGCACGGGACATGGACAACATCGAAGCAGGCGTCGAGCGGCTTGGAGATTTGGTAGCGACAGGTTGGTTTGAGCGGAACGCCAAAGATGGAGCTGTTGAGGAACTGATGAATTCACACCCCCAAGATGAGTCCCTATAAGCATCTTCTAAAGCCGTCGCTCAGCACTTCGGTTTATGACGGTGAAAGCCATCCTCGTTGCGGGAGGGTACGGTTCACGCCTTCATCCATTTACCCATTACACGCAAAAAACGCTCCTCCCGCTTTACGAACGCCCCGTCATCGACTACACCTTGGGGACCATCCGTCGGGCAGGCATCAAAGACATCACCATCATCTCCAACCAATTCGTTGGCCAAATCACAAAGCACATCGGCCAAGGGCTTCCAGGTGAACGAATCCATTACGTCATTGAAGAGGAGCCGTTGGGTGTTGCCCACGCCTTGAATTTAGCACGGCCCTACAACAAAGAGGCGCGATTGATGGTGTATTTTTCCGACAACATCACGACCCTTGAATTCAAAGAACACGTGTCGGCGTTTGGACAGGCCAAAGACCCACCTGGGTGCCTCCTCATCGCCCGCGAAGAGCCAAATCCACAGGCGTTTGGAGTCGCTGTTTTGGACGGAGAAGGTTCGATTTGTGATATCGTTGAAAAACCAGCCAATCCGCCCTCCAATTTAGCCATTGGAGGAATTTACATGTTTGACGAGCATTTCTGGAACCATCTCGACAGGGCTGTTGCCCAGCACGGGGATGCTTTTTCCATTTCAGACATCACGCGAATCTACGTCAAAGCAGGACTGGCTGAGGTGCTTTCAGTTGGAAGGGAAACCTGGGTCGATTGTGGAACGCCCGAGGCCCTTTTGCAAGCATCGCAAATGGCGAAGGATGGGAAATTAGACCCAACCCCCCACCGTTGAACTGGAGCATTGAACATGAAAATCGGAATCATTGGAGCAGGCATGGTTGGAGGAGCCATTGAACATTGTTTTGCCCATGCCCACGAATTGTTTGTTCACGACCCTGCAAGAGGGACTGTACTGAACCAAGTGATCGACAACGTGGACATGGCCTACATCGCCGTCCCCACCCCGCCCCATCCCGAAACGGGTGCGTGTGATACTCGCATTGTTGAAGAGGTGCTCGACGCCTTACCAGAAGGGTTTACGGCCGTGATCAAAAGCACCGTTGTGCCTGGAACCACGCAACTCTATCATGAGCGGTACAGCCATCTCAAGATTGCCTATTCTCCTGAATTTTTGGTTGAGCGTCAGCGCCTCGAGGATTTTGCCAACCAAGACATCCTGGTTGTTGGAACGCACCACAAAGAGGTGGCAGAAACCGTGTTCCAGCAGCACAAGGAAGCCGGTGTTCTGCGCAAAGAGCAACTGTTCCAAGTCACGCCGACACAGGCGGAGTTGGTGAAATACACCAAGAACACCTTCTATGCCCTCAAAGTTACCTTTGCCAACCAAATGTACGATATTTGCCAAGGAATGGGTGAGGACTGGTACGCCATTCGGGACATCATCACCGCTGACCAAGCGCAGCCCATCGGTCCATCGCACCTCGACCCAATCTTCGGTCTACGCCGAGGGTTTGGAGGAAAATGCCTCCCCAAGGACAGTTCTGCCCTCGGTGTTCTCGCTGGTGAGTTGGGTGTGAAATACGCCATCATGGACGCCATGCAGACCGACAATGAGTCGCTGCGAGCTATGCTAACTGGGAAACCCAGTGATGTGGTGACCAATGACGACTGACGCCTTGGCTTGGCTCGACCAGCGCGTGCCTCGAGGGTCGATAATTCGATTCAGCATCGCTGGGGGATTCAACAGTTTTCTCTTCTATGTGTGTTGGGCGGGTCTGATGCTGATGTTGGCCGATGCTGATGTACGAATCCTTTGGGGAGTTTGTTGGGGAGTCACCGGCGTCCTCGCCCATTTTGTCCATCGGTGGTTTACATTTGACGACCGAAAACCAGTCGCATGGACCCTTTCCACCGCAGTTCCGGTGTACGTATCGAGTTTGGTCGGGTCAAGCATCACCATCGGTTGGCTTTCCGACACCTACACGATCGATGTCCGCCTCCTGGGGCTTCTGAATCTGCTCGCTTGGGGCGTGATTGTTTGGCTGATGATGCGCTTGTTTGTGTTCCAGTATTCGCCTACAAAGCATGGGTCTCAAGAACATCAAGCGGAATGACATCCAGAGCCCGTTGATGGGTCGCTTCCAAATCCACCGGGCAGGCCTTTCCAGCGTTGACGGCGAGCAGCCATGTGCGGGCGCATACACACCATGAGTCCCCCGCTTTCAACCCAGGAAAATTGAACCTGGGCGCAGGCGTGATGAGGTCGTTGCCCATGTCTCGGGCGAAGTGAAGGAAATCGTCGTTGAGCACGCAGCAAACGGTGTGTGAGCCATGGTCTTGGTCGTCCGTGTTGCAGCAACCGTCCCGATACCACCCCGTCATCGGGTCTCGTGAACAAGGTTCGAGTTCAGTGCCGAGGACGTTCACGCTGGGGTCCATGCCCAAAGCAAAGGGTTTCGCCCTATGAACGCTTGTTCAACGTTCCTTCAGCGATGGAGCGCGTTTTTCAGTCGGTTCCAGAGGCTTGGCTTTTCAGAAGGTTGTGCCCGGCCCAGCAAGACGTCGAGTTCACCTGAACGGTCAAGGTTGAGCAAATCATCAAACCCTCCAACCGACCGACCGCCCACAATGATTTGAGGGACCGTGCGGGCTCCGCCCGTCGCCCGAGCAAAAGCGCGTTGGACCTCAGGGGTGTTTTTCAGGCGCCGTTCCTTGTAAGTGACCCGTTTCGAATCGAGCAAGCGTTTGGCTTGAACACAGGCACCGCAGCCACGGTTGGTCCAAACAACGACCGGTGAATCATCCCCCTGAACCATGGGCTTCGGAGTGTTGAGGCGGGTTTCAAGATTGGGGTCTGCAGGGGGGTTTTGTCCGTTGGGTTCATTGGGAAGAAGCGCGCAAACCGTCAGTAATGCTACCCGACACAGTTCACAAACTCCCCCGAGAAGAGCGGTTTGCTTATGCGCGCCTGCTGGCCTTCATGGCACGAATTGACAACGAGCTCACCGTTGATGAAATGGCCATGTTTGAACAACGCCTCGGCACGGCTCTGCTTTCGCCAGGGCAACGCGAGTCGATTCGTGCTGCTTTGAAGAATCCTCCAAGCCTCGAGGAGTGTTTGGAAGACCTGTCTGGAGAAGCAGGCCGACTGGCCCTGCGAGACGCCGTGATGATGGCGGCTGCCGACGGCACCGTCGACGAAGATGAACGGGATGCCCTCGAGGACATCTCCGAGCATTTGGGCCTCCGAGAGGATGCGGTGGAACAACTCCTCAACTGGACCGTGAAGGGTTACAAATGGATGAAGGACGGCTACGAACTTCTTGACGCGCTTGAGGAATGAGGTCCTATGTTTCCCGATGGGTTGATCCATCGTTCTCCGCAAGAACGCGTTCGGTATGCCGAGATTTTGGTGTTCATTGCAGCAGCGGATGGGGAATTGGTCCGTGAGGAAATCGCCATGATCGAAGCCATGATGGGTCGGGCCATGATTCACCCCGAATCAAGGATCACCGTACGTGGAGGATTTGAACAACCCATCCCACTTGAGCAATCCTTGGCCGACCTTGACTCAACCTTTGCTCAACTCATCCTCAGGGACGCTGCTTTGGTGGCGGCGGTGGACGGAGATTACGATCGCAAGGAATTGACGGCCCTCCGAAAGATTGCCAAAGCGGCAGACGTCAGCCCGAAACAACTCTCGCAGTTGCTTGATTGGGTGAAGGAAGGGTGGCATTGGTTTGAACAAGCCAGTGTTTTTTTGGCCGAGTAACGGGCGTTTTTCATCTTCTCGTTGAGAGACATCTTCAAAGAGAGAAAGCCGTCCCGTCGGTTTGGTGGGGACATTGCAAAACGGGGTTAGTGGATGGTATGCACGATTGGACCGATGCCTTGACAACCGCGAACAACAAATTGAGATTTGGCTCACCACATGGGAAAAATCCCTCAAAACCTTCCAGCCCATTGCCGCGTTGCTCCCCGAAGACTGGCCAACTCTACCAGCCAACCTTTTGACTGACCCAGGCCATGTGCTTGACCACCTTCTCGCTCGGCATGACGCTGAGTCCGATGGTCGCTCCCCACGAGGCGCCCACCCCACTCCACCCCGCTTGGCGGACGCGGTCATTTGTTCTGAAATGAAGGACAACATGGTGAACCCAAAAAAGCCTGTTCAGCAGTCCAATTTTCTCATCAGCAACCTCCCTCCTGGCTTCCGACAGCACGTTGAGCAACTCAATTTGCCAAAGGCAACCCAAGACAGTGAGGTGGACGATGAAGCTGAACAACAAGCCGTCGATGCCAACAAGCGTACGTTGAGTGGTATACCGTTGCCGGTTGCCGACACGGCGGCAGGAGGAGGGTTGTTCCATGCGCGCCTCATCCGACGTCATGCCGANGCTCACGAAGACGCGGACCTTGAACTGCGCAAGAATGACACTCGTCGTTTGTTCTCAAACATTCAACTTCTGGACGTCAATCCTTTGGTTGTAAAGAGCANCAAGACGCGCCTCCTGTTGGAATCCATTCGCCATGAACTCGTCAGTTTTGGACCCGAAACGCCAGGGAAAATTTCTCGTAAGGAAATGGAAGCCTTGCTTGATGCTGGTGTTCGTCAAGGAGACGCTCTGCAAGGCGACTGGCCATGGGAACAACCTCCCGAACTGGTGTTGACCAACCCGCCGTGGCTGCGAATAAAGGACCGTTTCCGTGGCATGGAGGACGGCAGTCAACTCCGGAAGGAATTGGGTGAACAACTCCGAAGCCTCACCGACAACGGCGAACCGCGTTTCTCCACCATGCGTGGAAACGTCAACCTCTACCGTTTGTTCATCGAGCGCAGCCTGCAGATCTTGAATGAAGGGGGACGGTTGCGCATCGTTGCACCTGACAGCCTCCTCCGAGAACAATCCTCGCACCCACTGCGGGAATTGCTTGTGAAACACCACGGCTGGACCCATGCTTGGGCCATTGAAGAGGCCAATCTTCTCTTCCCAGGAATGACCCAAGGCGTGGTTGTCCTCGGAATCACCGCGAACGGTGAAGCCCCCGTGCTCAAACTCCAAGGCCCCATTACCCGGGCAGACCTGCGCCGAGAAGGCGATGGTTTGTCGTCCCGCGTCCCTGTGTTTGAACTCAAAGAAGACCAATGGACTGGATGGGCCCGTGACACCTGGGCCGTGCCTCGCCTTCCTCGGGATCGGGTTGAGCGCACCTACACCCTTGAGGTGCTTGACCGGCTGGCCAAACTCCCACGCTTAAGCGATGAGGAACATCCGTTGACCACCAACGAACGCCAAGTTCGCGTGCGTGTGGGTGAAATCGATCAGACCTCTCATGCCCAGAGCATCGAAACTTGGGTCAAAGGCAAGCGCAGCCGTCCTTTCATCCGGGGTGTGCACTTCTCCGAAAGCGAAGAAGGAAAAGTGTTCATTCGCCATCCGGCCTTCCGAACCGACATCCCCTCCCGTGCCAGTGAACGCCAACTTGCCATGTGGGTGGGCGATGATCACCCCTCCTACGGCCCTCGACTCGCTTGTCAAGCCATCGTCAATGCTCATCAAGAACGGCGCCTGCGCTGGGCCGTTATTCCCGAGGGGAGTGTTCTTGGGAACAGCGTGAACCACATTGAACTTCACGACGATATCCAGACTCGATTAACGCAAGAACACGCCGATATCGAAACGGGGTTGGAGTGGCTTTGCAATCATCTGAACAACAATGATCTCGACGAGTGGGCCCGAGCTTGGGCAGCCAACAACAACGTCAACAATTACGAATTGGAAATGTTGCCCGTTGAACTGCCTGACACCTTTCCACAATTCAGCAATCTCGTCCGCTGAACGGAGAAAAGTGTGGGATTGATTTCCGAATTCCCGCATTTTGGACACGATAATTTATAGCAACTGCCTCATTAGGACCATATGCGCACTCTTTGGGAGATGAATTGACAATGGGTGTTCATCCAAAGATAGGCATCACTGGCTTGCCACGCAGTGGAAAATCGGCTGTGATGGAAAAGGTCCTCGATATGCTGCTCGACGAAAGGAAGCGAGAGATTACCATGCGAGGGGGTTCCACAGAGACGCCCATTTTGGGCGGCTTGCGAACCGAACCCTTGCTTGAAGACGGCGAGCGAATGGGTTACAAAGTCATCGACATTGTTTCGGGAGAAGAAGGCACCATCGCCCACAAAAAGATCGATTCCCGTCTGCGGGTGCTTGGCTACGGCATCGATGTGGAAGAGCTCAACCGAGTGGCGATACCGGCCATCGATTATGCTCAACACCATTGCGAAGTGTTGGTCATTGACGAAATTGGGAAATTCTCGGTTGAATCCGAAGCGTTCGTTCAAGCCGTACGTAGCGCTCTTGAAGTCGATATGCCAACCTTGCTTACGCTGCACAAGAAAAGTCGCCATCCATTGCTTCAAGACATCCGTCGCCGAGACGACGGGCGAATTCTCGAAGTCACACCTGTCAACCGAGCCCTGTTGCCGTACAAGATTCACAAACTCATGCGGGAAACCTACTGAGCGGGGAGTCCTGCATCGGTTCTTTGATGTGGCCAACTTGCTTGGGCGTGGTATGCACCCTCCGAGTGTTGCCGTTGAGCGCCTCCTCTACGGGACGGGCGTGGGCCTTTTCCTCGGGGTTGGGTTTGGTTTGCAATCAGGACGTGCCTTTGGCTCAACCTACCTCGCATTGGAAGTCTTCATCGTGTTGGCGGTTGGTTGTTTTGTTCTCGGATGGATGCTCGGAAACGGCACTGGACCACTGGCACGCTGGTTCAGTCACGAAACTGAAGAGGCCATGGCCAAGCGCGTTCGTTCAGACATCGAAGAAGTCCACCGCTCCGAGGATGTGACGGCCAAATGGGCCGAAATGGAGGCGAAAGTCCTCACAGAAGATCTCGGCGAAGAAGCATGACCGATGCATCGTAGGGTTGATGTGTATTCGCCACCTCGTTTGATGCAGAGGCGAGACCATGAGCGATGTCCCCGAAGGATTGTATTACACCAAAGAACATGAATGGATGCGAGTTGAAGGAGAAACCGTCACCATTGGCATCACCGACCACGCCCAAGACATGTTGACCGACATCGTGTACATCGAACTTCCAGAAGAAGGCGATGAAGTGGGCGACATGGGTGAATTTGCGGTGGTTGAATCGGTGAAGTCCGCATCTCCCATCTTTGCCCCCCTTGCCGGCACCATCACCGCCGTCAACATGGAGCTTGAAGACGCCCCTGAACTGATGAATTCCTCACCCTACGATGAAGGGTGGATCGTGAAAATGACCTTGGAAAATCCTGAGGCTGTTTCCGGCTTGATGGACGCCGCCGCCTACAAAGCGGAAATTGGCGAGTGAGTCCATGGATGATGTCGCGGCGTGGACACTCTACGTCGACGGTTCATGCCTTGGCAATCAAAACGTTGACGCTTCAACGCCCGCCTCTTGGGGGTTGGTCGTGGTCGTTGGGGACTCTGGCCTCGGAAAAGGGTCCGGCGAACTGCACCACGAAGAGGCAGGCTCCGTCATCACTTCTCCCAACCAAGAGGGTTTTCTTGGCGCAGAGGTGGGTTCCAACAACACCGCTGAATTGAGTGGTTTTGCAGCGGCTCTACGGTGGCTTCTGGTTGAGGGAGGGGAGGCGCCTGCCATGATTCGAGCGGACTCAACCTATGCGGGAAACCTCGCGAGTGGAGTTTGGAAAGCCAAGAAGAACCGAGAATTGGTGGCCCACGTGCAAACGTTGTGGAGCGAAGTCGCCGCTTTACGCGAACTGTCATGGTCCCACGTGAAGGCTCATCGGGGCCATCGATGGAACGAGCGAGCGGACCATTTGGCAGCTCGTCATGCCTCGGGGGAACTTCCCGAACCGCTGACATTTTGGAAGCCGGGTCAGCGTTAATCTACGAGCCGATGCCTCAGCCATTCAATGAATTCATCGCGATAATCTGGCCTGCGCAGGGCATGGTCCACTTGGGCTTTCAACCACAACAATGGAGCCCCCGAATCGTACCACTGCGCCTCTTCGAACACGATGCCATGAAGGGTTCCGTCGTCCATCCAGTGTTGGAGCAAGGCAATGCTTTGCAAATCACCATGCGCTTCGTAGGAGTAAGTTTGCAGGAGGTTCTCCGTTTCTTTTGGAAAGACGTAACGGCCACACAAGGCCAATCGAGAGGGGGCTGCGGCAAGCGTTGGTTTCTCAACGATGTGGTGAATGCGTTGGCCTTCCAACGCCACGATTCCGTACTGCGATACGACGCTTTCATCCACCTCCATCAACCCTACCGTGGCCTCACCGGTGTTCATGTAGGCCTCGATCAACTGCTTGGAGCACCCGGAGGGTGTGAAATCATCGACGGGGGCATGCATGTCCATCATGAGGGTGTCGCCAAGCATCACGAGAAACGGTCCGTCCACCGCGTGAAGCGCTGCTTCAATGGCGTTTCCAACTCCCCTGGGCCGATGTTGCAAGTGAACGTGGACTTCAAGATCAGCAACAGCATGGAACAACGATTCATCCAGATGAGGTCGTAAGGCGTGAAGATCCCGTCGGTCCTCAAGGAGGGAATCAAAGGATTTTGACGGCGAGGTGACGATATGAACTCGGTCTACACCTGCTTCCTTGGCCTCAAAAAGAAGATGAGTAAGCAAAGGAACGTCGACCAGGGGGAGCGATTCTTTGGACGAAAAGGCGCTTGCTGGAAACATCCGCGTGCCGAGGCCCGCTGCGATCAAAACAGCATCCCGAACCGGGTCCATGACCCTCCACAGAAGGCACAGGCTTTCAAGCGTGGCGTCCCAGCGCTGCTTAATGGAGCGAAAAGGCACCATTGGTCTTCTTGTGGCTGGGACCGTTCTTGTGGCCCAATCCTTCACCACCGTCGCCCCCTCTGGGCCGTGGGATTCTTCGTCGTTCACACGCGGCGTGTTCGGCCTATTGGGCTTGGTTCTCATCTATCTGGCATGGTTCAACCACACCTTTGGCATGGTCGGAGTTGCGCCAACCGTGAATCGATGGAAAACACCGGAAACAACGTGGCTCCAAGTGGTGGTGTTTGGGCTTGCTTGCCTCGTTCTCACCCGAATCATCCGATGGATGGACACGGGTGGGGTGGTCCCGGAACCAGCCGGACTTTTGGTGGCGCTGATCGGTTTCTTAGCCTTGATGAACGGCCTCTATGTGTGGCTCATCACCAACGGACCGTTGGCGGATGAAGAAGAATAAATTCACTCATCCAATGAACGCAAGGCATCGTTTACATCAGGAAGATCTTCCGGCGCTTCCATTTGGGAGACATGAACAGAACGCTGTTCACTGGCCGGTTGTTCACCTTCTCCAGCCAGCCATGCCTGCCAGGCTTGGCTGCGCTCTGCACGACGCAGGGCGAGTGGTTCCCACAGCGGTTTCAGATCTGCACCGGCTTCGTGAAGGGCTCGTATTTGTGGAGCAAAATGGTGCGGAGCCACCTCCTCCATTCGCAACATGAGTTCACGCAAACGGGTGCGGACCACCTCATCGCCGTCCTTCCACAGCTCGTGAAAGACGCCTCGGCTATCGGTGGGGTCGTGTTCAATGTACTCGCGCAGATTGGGCACGAGGTTTCGGCGAACGATGGCCAGGGGGTGGTGGACAAGTTGTTTCAGGCGGTCGGCCCATTGTTCCTTGTCGAGGTACTTGACGTCCCCTACGGTGGCACTGGCAGCAGCGAGGACCCCTTCGTCCTCTGACGCCAACATGGCGTCCAAGAACGGGAGGGCGTCCCATGTGAGACGCCGGAAGAGACGGGTCAGCACGTCGGCCATCGCCCGTTGGACCAAGGTTTCCTCACGTTCGTGAAGTCGCAAGGCCAGTTGATGGCCAAAGTCTCGGTCGGCTTCGATGGCTTTGGCCAAACAAAGGGTCACCTTGTTGGCGACCTCAGCGACCGGATCAGAGGCCCTTCGCAGAAGAATTTCTTTGAGCCCGAGCGGTTCGATGAGAGGTTTTCGCTCCAGCAGGAGNCGCACCCATTCGAGCAGCAAGAGGCGGCGGTCCAGGTCGCCGTCCTCGAGGCGTTCGAGAAGCCAGCGGGCCGCAGCAACGCCGCGGTCATGAGCCACCACCGTACTGGACATGCGAGGCACGATGGCATGAGCGTTCCAGTCCATGTGTTGGGGTCCTGCGTCGGGTTGCGTGTGCCAAGTACCAGGACGTTCAGCCAAGGCGATCGATTCCACGAGATGGTAGCCTTGGTGAACCGGTTGGCCGTAAGGAACGGTCGCCAAACCGTTGATCAAAGCGATGCTGAGCCACCAACGGTCGGTGTTGGGTGCGTGCGGGTCAAAGGCTTGAGCCAACCAATCGGTAGCGATGTGGAACAACAGGCGGTNAGCGACATCGTCCATTCTTCGGCCCAACCATTTTTGATGGATTTCAAACGGGTCGTCGCTCAAATTCATCCGATGGGGGACGATGAGGTCAACCACGGTGTTGAGGTGNCGGTCGAACATGCCGCGGTCAATGTTGAGGATGCCAAGTCCTTCNTCGAACAAACGGTGGGGAGAGGTTGGGGGTCTCGCAGGAAAATCGGGGTCGGACATCGGTGGCTCGGGCAATGGCCATGCTTCCGTGCCGCGCTCGAGGGCTTCAACAAGCCCCGTAGCCACGCGTTCAAACGCTGCATCGGAGATTTTGGTTCGGCTCTTGCTCACGCTGTTGACCTCCAAATACCGTCGNCAAAGGTAAACTCAAATGTCGAGTTCGATGTTGAGGTTTTGAATCAGTTCCTTGTATCGATTTCGAATGGTGACTTCCGTCACACCGGCGACTTCAGCCACTTCACGCTGCGTNCGGCGCTTTCCACACAGCACNGAGGCGATGTANATGATCGAGGCGGCGATGCCGGTTGGGCCGCGACCGCTGGTCAGTTCTTTTTCCTGGGCGGCNTTGATGAGTTCGTATGCCTTGGCTTCAACGTCAGCGTCAAGACCCAGCCCCGAACAAAATCGAGAGATGTAATCCTCAGGCCCGGTGGGCATGATCTTCATCTTCAGTTCTCGGACCATGAATCGGTACGTGCGTCCGATTTCCTTGCGGCCGGTACGGGAAGCTTGGCCAATTTCATCGAGGGTTCGAGGCACGCCACACTGACGGCAGGCCGCATAGAGGGAAGCTGCAGCGACGCCTTCGATGGACCGTCCGCGAATCAAACGCTTGTCCACGGCTTTCTTGTAATTCACAGCCGCAGCTTCACGAACGGATTTCGGGAGTTCCAGCCGGCTGGCCATTCGGTCAAGTTCGGCCAGAGCCATGGCGAGGTTGCGCTCGGTAGCGTTGCTCACACGGCTTCGCTTCTGCCACTTTCGCATGCGGTAGAATTGGGAGCGGTAACGNGAGTTGATGGTCTTCCCNGAGTAATCCTTGTTTTGCCAGTCAATGTCCGTGGACAAACCCTTGTCGTGAAGCATGACGGTCATCGGTGCACCGGTACGAGCACGCTGGTCGCCTTGTTCGGGTGAAAACACACGCCATTCAGCACCTTGGTCGATGACGTTGTCTTCCAACACCAATCCACAATCGTCGCAGACGACTTCGCCACGGGTCTCATCTCTGGAGAGCGAGCGGCTCGAGCATTCAGGGCATTTGACAATATCTTCAACTTGCTGTTCATCCATAGTAATCCCACACGTNTTCGCATCGANGTGCGAACCTATTTAACCCCTTTTGGAATTCGTATTTATAGTTGATGATTTGATTTAATCCGAGCATCTNCATGAGGCGCCCNCTCCGGAAAAAACAGCCCCCGAACCGATTATGAACGGTTGACCCCTGAACGGAGTTGAGGGGGGAACATGGGGNGCAACAAACCACCGGAGCACGTCACCCTGACCCCGGGGAAGCGTGTGCTCTTCCTCACCAAGGATTTGGACCTCATCAAACAACAACTCTACGACGGTCTGGATTTGCGAATGGAAGACCTCACGGTNGANGATCTCCTCGACGACATCAATACCGANGTGATGACACCAGCATGGGTCTGTTTCGACCACGACCCGGCAGAAATCGCAAAGAACGCTTATGCGGGCCTCATGCACAATGGCCTTCGGGTGTTCCGAGAGAACGCCCTCAAAGAAGGAAATTTCGAAGTGATTGTCTCCGGACAGCGCAAGGGGACGGGTTCCAGCCGAGAGACCGCTGCCCAGTGNGAACGTTGGGCAGGCATTGGCATCGTTATTGCCGCATCCTTTGCGCCNATCCACGAACGCAACAACATCAATCTTGGACAATTGATGGGAAGCCACGCCATGCTTGAGCGGCTCCAGAATGGAGCGTCCATACCGCTCGAGGAATTCACCGGGCAGTACGACCCGGTCACCCAACTCATCGTTGAGCACGGCGGCTTGTTCCCCTTCGCCAAAGCACTCAAGGCTGGCGAGCTCGACCTTGCTCCGCTCGACACGGNTCCNCAACCAATGACCATGGCTGAGCACATCATCAGTCGAAATTTGGTCGGTCANCCAGACGGTCAATGCGTCAAACCTGGCGACCCCGTCATCGCCCAAGTGCAAGGCGGCTACTCTCANGAGTTCACCACCGCTCAAGTCCACACCTTCCTGCAGGAGGAATACGGAACCGATTACACNCTGCCCAACCCCGGNAANTTTGCTGTGTTTGAGGACCACCTGCTNTACGCCCAGCACAACCCGAAGTTTGTGCCATTCATGCACAAGGTACAGACGCTTCGGGATTTGCAAGTGGCGTTCCAACAGCACACGGGCGTCCGAGATTATTCCGCCGTGGACGGTGTTTCGCCGGGAATATGCCACCAAGTTGCCCGAGAGGAGTTCATTGAGATTGGAGACTTCATTCAAGCCACCGACTCCCACACCTGCATGGGTGGAGCATCAAACGCTTTGACCTGGGGGGTCGGGGCCACCGAATACGCCAACTTGGTGAGTGCAGGATTTACGTTTGTCAAGGTGCCCGAATCCATTCGTTTTGAGCTCGTTGGCGAATTGCACCATGGCTGCACGGCCAAAGACATCATTCTCGCTATTTTGGCAGACCATGCTCGGAAGGAATTAACGTTGAATCGAAGCATGGAATTCGGCGGACCTGGTCTGGCTTCCCTTTCCATTGATGAACGAGCAACGCTCTGTAACATGGCCACTGAATGCTCGGGTCGAACCGGTATCTGCGAAGCCGATGATGCTCTGATGGCATGGATGCTCAAGGCGCAGCCTCACCTCGATGAGGTTGTACAGCGCGCTCGCATGGTCGCTCCAGACGAAGGGGCGCATTACGACGGGGGCGTCCACACCATTGACCTCTCATCCATTGTGCCCATGGTCGCCCATCCAGGGAACCCGGACGAAGGCGTCCCAAGCGACCCCACCAACGGAGCCAACATCGTTGACATCGGAACGGTGGCCGTTGACATCGCTTACGGTGGCTCGTGCACGGCCGGAAAGGAAGATGACATCGCTTACTACGCCGAGGTGTGTCAAGCCGCCAAGGAGGCGGGGCTTACGGTCAAAGAGGGGGTCGATTTCTACATTCAATACGGTTCAGGTCAGGTCAAAGCGCTCGCTGAACGAATGGGTTGGCACGACCTGTTTCTTGAGGTCGGTGTGAAACTCATCGACCCGGGGTGCGGGGCATGCATCGGAGCTGGCCCGGGAGTCTCCATCACACCCGATCAGGTGACCGTCTCGGCCATCAACCGTAATTTTCAGGGGCGAAGCGGGCCCGGTAAACTCTACCTCGCCAGCCCCTTAACCGTCGCTGCATCGGCCTTTACAGGCCACATCAGCATCTGGAATCCAGAATTGTTTGCTTAGCGGATTTGCATTCTGTGTTCGCTTTTTGGCCTTCTTCATCTCGCTTCGCCTGTGGAGATTATAATCCCTCAAAGTACGGGATGACCATCTGTCGGCCCGACGTCAATGGACGGAGGAGGACCGGGGGAGGTGAACGCCCATGGCAGGCACAGCAGAACGCATGGCAAAAAACCAGAAGCAAGTCGCAATTTCAGAATTCTTTGAGAAAAACAAGCACTTCCTTGGTTTTGATTCCTTAACACGCTCCCTCATCACGGCCGTCAAAGAAGCGGTTGACAACTCCCTTGACGCTTGCGAAGAAGCGCGAATCCTTCCTGAAATCAGGGTGCAAATCAACAAGATCGATGACAAAAAGAACATCATTGAACTCAAGACGGAAGACAACGGCCCCGGCATCCCCAAACGCAGCATTGAGAAGGTGTTCGGCCAACTTCTGTTCGGTTCCAGATTCCACGCGATTCGTCAGTCTCGAGGGCAACAAGGCATCGGAATCACAGGGGTGGTCATGTACAGTCAATTGACGACGGGGAGGAAAACTCACGTCCGTTCAAAAATCGCAACCGAGACCTCGGCGGCCATCGTCGATATCGGGCTTGACACGCGCAAAAACAAAGCCACGAAAACCAACGAAGGGCGTGAGCTGTGGGAGTGCCCCGACGGTACGATGAAAGAACACGGCTTGGAAATCACCTGCCGGATGAAGGCAAAGTATCAGCGAGGACGGCAGAGTGTCTACCAATACCTTCGCATGACGAGCATCGTCAACCCGCACGCCGACATCACCTTCGTCGACCCGGACGGCGAGGTTCACCACTGGCCAAGGGTGACTGAGCGTCTGCCTCGCAAAGTGGAGAGCATCAAACCGCACCCCCACGGCATCCATCTTGGAACGCTGCAACGGATGTGCACTGAATCCACCGATAGCCGGATGACTTCGTTCCTGTACAAGAATTTCAGCGGCGTTTCGTCTCGGGCAGCCAAGCAACTGCTCGAGGCCGCAGGAGTCCTCGAAAAAGCAAAGCCGAAATTGATGAAACCCGACCAAATTCGTGCGCTCCTTGAGGCGTTTCAAGGCGAACGCATGCTCAACGGAAAAGCGGTCAAACTGCTCAACCCGCCGACCAATTGTTTGTCGCCCATCGAAGAATTGCTCATCAAGAAAGGACTCTCAAAGACCATCGATTCCCGTTTTGTCACCACGATGACGCGTTCGCCGACCGTCTCTCAAGGCAACCCGTATCAAGTCGAAGTTGGCCTCATTTTTGGAGACGGTATGGCGGCGGACAAGCCCGTCGAAGTGCTTCGTTTTGCAAATCGGGTCCCGCTGATGTACCAGCAGGGTGGTTGCTTGCTGACGAAAGCCATCGAATCGGTGGATTGGCGCCAGTATGGAATGGACCAAGCCGGTGGGCGGGGGGTTCCAAAAGGACCNGCGGCCATTCTTGTCCACCTGGCCAGCACGAACGTTCAATTCACATCGGAAGCCAAGGAAGCCCTTGCCGAAAACGGCGAGGTGATGGACGAGGTTCGAAAGGCCATGTTGGAGATGGGGCGTGGGCTCCGCAAGCACCTTGAGAAGAAGAAGAAAATGGTCAAGGTCCAAGAAAAATTCGAGTTGGTAAACGACATCATTCCAGCCATCGCTGAAAAATCGGCGGCCATTTTGCAACGTCCCGTTCCAGATTTGGCTGGCTCAATCACACGAATCATGGGGGCCGTCATCGCTGAGAGCACCACGGCTTGGAACAAAGAGACCAAGATGACCGACGTGGCGATCAAGCTGTTCAACTACACCTCACGCGCTCGGGCATACACGCTCCTCGCCTCATGGCCCGAGGGTGCCGGGGCGAGCATGGAAAACAACACCACGGGCGGACGAAAGGAAGCCACNGGGGTTTGGGCGTGGAAACTTGAGACCCTTGACCCAGGTGAAACCTACACCATCACGTATGCCTTGAGTGGATTGGAAAAAGGCGATTGGACGGAAACCGANGTCTTCTATCGAGGNAGTCAAGAGGTCATCGGGGCCTCAAAAATGGACGAAAAACTCCTGGAGGAAATTCGCCGTCAAGAAGCCAGAGCACAAGGNGAAGAGGAAGAGGGCGCGGANGATGGTTTGCCANATGAATCGAACGAAGACGAGGCTCCCCCGGTGGTCGCCGACGAACAACCGAAGCCTTCCGGCCAACAAACCCTCATGGGGTTCGGGAGTGATGCATGATGTCCGCCAGCCATACGCCAGAGGAAACCAAAGCAGCCCTGCACGAGGTCGTCACGGAAATGTACGATAAGATCGTCAAAGGTGAGCCNCCGACNATGACCTTNCCCGTCCGAACCAAGAACAACATTGGATTTGACAAGACGTTGGGTGTCTACAAATACGGCAAGAAGCGGTCGATTCGAGATGCTACAAGCCTTGGTTCTGCCAAGCAATTGCTACGAGCCCTTTACGTGGTGGAATTCATTGAAGAAATGATCAACACCAACAAATCCTCNACCCTCAGAGANATGTATTACATCTCGGAGAGTTGGGGCCTTGGAAAGTTCTCATCGCAGAACGAATCCAACAACCTCGCTGAAGATTTGGAAGTCGTCACCAAATGCCTTCGTGAAGACTTCAAGCTCCGCCCGGAAGAAGANGGAGCCCGAATGATTGGAAACATCACCCTTCAGGAACGCAACCGACGAGGAGAATGGATGCGAATCAACGCTCGCGACGATGTGGGCGACTCNGGATACGGTGTTCCATACAATGTGGAAGAGGAGAAAATTGAGTTGCTTGAGCATGATNTCAAGTTCATCATGGCCATTGAGACCGGTGGTATGTTTGACCGNCTCATCGAAAATGGCTTTGACGAGGCGTACAATTGNGCCCTNGTCCANCTCAAGGGTCAGCCTGCTCGCTCGACACGCCGCATCTTGAAGCGNATGAGNGAGGAATGGGACTTGCCGGTGGTCGTGTTCCTCGACGGCGACCCCTGGTCGTTCCGAATCTTCGCCTCCATCGCTTACGGNGCCATCAAGACCGCCCACATTTCCGAATACCTCGCCACCCCAACCGCCACCTANCTTGGCATCACGTCNGATGACATCGAAGCCTACGACCTCCCCAGCGACGACCTGTCTTCACGGGACNTTGACGCGTTGAAAGCTGAGCTTTCCGACCCACGGTTCGCCGACGCATGGTGGCAAGAACANATCAACATGATGTTGGAACTTGGNAAAAAGGCTGAACAGCAATCCTTGGCGAAATACGGCCTTGATTTCGTCACNGACACCTACCTTCCAGAGAAGTTGAATGATTTGGGCCTTGCCTGATTTCATCAGCGAGCCTTATGGAGGAAGAGGGTCTGGAAAGCGATGATGCAAGCACCCGAGCCTGCCAAACGTTCCCCTTGGGGGTTCAGGCTTGCGGTGGCCGGTGGCCTCATGCTGCTGATCGGTACCGTGATGGTGGTCAGCCAATCGGAGACCATCAGTGGCACCATGGACCCGAGGGAGCAGCATCATGACAAGCCCTACGTTGGAGCGGGNACCTTTCCAACCGGCGAACTCACCGACACATGTTATCGGTTTTACCAAGCGTCCGACGACACTGAAATGACGGTTCAACTCTACCGAGTCGAAGGCTCTTCCTTGGTAGGAGACGCCCTGGAGGAGAGCCAATGCATGCTTGACTGGCAGGTGATGGCGGCGGACGGAACAACCTTTGTTGAACGCGGTTCGTGGGTGATNAACGCCACCGATACCTACGCTTTGGTCACCACCTGCGAGGNCAGTTGTGAGGAGGCTACGGGGTGGTTGATCTCCNTTGATGCCATCCAATCCGNCCTNCTTTCATCCACATGGCTGATGCTCGGTGGCGCCATGTGCTGCTTGGGCATTCTGACAACTCCCATTGCCCTCACCGTCTATCTCGCCTCCAAGCCTAGCCGGGCCCCGCGCGTGATGATGGTTGGCCCCGANGGTCAATTGATTCCCATCACCGACGTGAACCCGGACCATCCAACGCTGTTCACCCAGCCTCCTGAAGGNGGAGGGGCGCAAACGACGGTTGCCCCACCGTTCGCCGACACGGCCGAACACCAACCGTCNGAAACCTTCGTTGATGGATTAGGCGATGTTGCGGCAGGNAAACTGCTGACNACCGAACAAATCTATGCGCTGATGCGAGGAGATGTGGAAGGNGCCCAAGACCATGCCAAGACGGATCGATATCAAACCACAACGGCTGAAGACACCATCCAAGACGCTGCCAACGCTGCAGCCATTACATCTTGGGATGAAGGTGTGCCACTCGCAGAGCCCAAACCGGTTCAAGTGAAACCAAGTGCTGCAAAGCGCAGCGTCGATGTCCCTCAATCCGAAAAAGCCAGCGAATCGTGGAAGGATTGGGACGAGCAGTAATGCAACGGTGTGTTCATAGAGGAGGGGGCACTACCCAACCTCGGGTTGAGGAGTATGACCGACATCGATCGAGTATTGTACCTGCTGCAAAACAAAGTCCGCCGACAAATCTTGGAACGCTTGGCTCGTGAGCCGCACTACCCNATGCAACTGTCTGAGTTAATTGGAGTGAGNCAGCCCGCTGTAGTGAAGCACCTCAAAGAACTCGAAAAGGGTGGAATGGTTTCCAAAAACAAAGTTCCCTCCGAAAAAGGTGGACCACCTCGGACCATTTACGCGGTTGAGCGGGCCATGTCCATCCATGTTGACATCGGTCCCGATTTNTTCCGTTGCGAGGAACGAAAACTCCCTGCTGGTGGNCCAATGCGGTTGTCAACCAACCTGCCATCTGCTTCCATTCCCGTTGCTGAATCCTTGAGCGGGCGAAAGAAAATTGCCGTGGCAGAGGGGTTGGCACATATGCGAACGCTGGCTTCGGTTCTCGAGGANTTGGATGCACAACGGGACGCATTGATTTCACTCCACCAACATGTCCGCCAACGCGTGTCCGCTGCCGTTGAGGCCGATTTTGAATCCTACGAGGAACGAAGCATCATTCAAACCATGGTAGAGGCAACAGGGGATCGTCTNGACCTCACGGCCCTCGTTCAACAAGAATTGGTTGGGCAGCAGAACGTGGGTGACGTCATCAACACGCTCCGCTCAAGGCTGGAAAAGCAAATCGCCCGAAGGTCAGGACAAGTCATCGCTGCTCCACTTGACACCGAGCTCCGCTGGTACCTCGGACCGAAGTCCAAGTGAGGCCCTCGGAACAAATCAGTTGTCGAACTCGTCAGCGAGAACCGAAACAAGGGACGACTGTTCAGCCAATCGCTTGTTNACTTCGTCTCGGCGGCCCTTGCCAACCAGATACACGACGCCCAAGAGCGCAATGGTNAGGACGATGACGGCGAATGGAAGGGCCGTCTTGCCCACAACTTCACGAGCAAGGTCGAGGACCGGGCTGTTGGACTCAAGTTCCTCTGGNATGGGTTTGACGTTGTCTTTCTCATCGGATTCAACGATCTCATTCATTGGGTCAACCACGACATAGACGCCCTTGCTACCAGCTGAAACTGGATAGAGCAAGTAGAGTTCAATCTCCTTCGCGTCTTCGGTGTCGTCAGGTGCGAGCAGGGCGCCCACCACTTGGCGCATGACCACGCGGTCCTCTTCACAACCGTTGTCGCGGATTTCCTTGATGGTGTCCNCATCGTTTGCATCGTCGTATTCACAAAGAACAATCTCAATGTCGGTGGCGTGAACGTTTCCAGTGTTTTGCAAGATGATACCGATAGGAATCGTTGAGTCAACTTCACCCGAGGTGGATGGAGGCATGATGATCTCCTTGATTTCGAGNTTCGGTGCTCGTAGACGGAGCGTNACAATGAACTCGTTCGTGTCNAGGTTCTCGCCATCCCATGCAGGGGAATCGTCGTGGTCACCGTCGTTCTCCATGTCGCCAAACTTAGAGACGACCTTGAGGCCAATGCTTCTCGTGTCAAGTTTAGCATCGGTGCCAATCTTCACAGCGGCTACGGTCGTGATGGTCTCGTATGGAGCCATCTCGGGGAGGCGCCACTCATCGATGTCTTCGAGGTAGACACAAGCGTCTTCTGGATACGATGAAGCGGTTGACACCATGGTCATGCATGACTCTTCAACCACAAGGTCAGCGCTGACTTGTCGCATGATGAACCAGTCGACGTCCCAGCTGCTGAGGACATTCATTCCAGGCAACTCGTTCCANAAGAGCGAATCTCCATCACGTTGAGCCGTGTGGTTGTTCAAGGTTGGAACGTCGGCTACGTTTCCATTGTTGGTCACGTTGAACGTAAAGCGAACAACTCGCCCCGGGGCNGAGGTCTTCACCGCATTGTCAACGGTGGGGTCCATCGAAATTTGCATGTCATGGAATTCATCCACGGTGANAGCCAAGACGATGGCGTCTCGGATCCGAGTTTCACGNCCGCTGGCATCGGGATAGACTTCCTCCGAGAAGGCTTGCAGAACAACCGTGTACTCACCCGCTGGCACGCGGTTGGGGACGTTCATTTCCACTTCAAAGGCCTGATAGGTGCCAGGGGAGAGTTCCTGAAGGTTCTCCCGAGGNATCTCAATGTCCCATATGACGTCAACACCAAAGGCATCGGTCACTCGAGCGAGGCGGAAGTCGAATCGGTCCGGGCCATTTCCNTCGTTGGTCACCGAAATCGGCAGCGAAATCTTGTCACCGGGGTTCACGTTCATCGACGTACCAACCTCGGGATCAATGCCAGCGTCAAGGTCGAAAACATGCTCGACGTTGGTGGAAAGGATGGCCGAGTCAGAAATCCTCGGATAACCATCCAGATACCCCTTCAGCGTAATGGCTGGACCAAGTCCAGCGGTTGCGTTGCGAGGAGCACAGACGTGAACGGTGACGCGCTTTGTGANCTTCTCAGCGTTTCCTGGGATGGTCCAAGCGATCGGGTCGCCAAGGCCATCTCCTGCGTCAGCCGAGCCGGTGGCGTTGGCGAAGTCGACGATGACAATCCAATTCTCTTCTCTCCAAGCGTCCATGGCCACGCCATCAGGTTTGGCCTCAGGGGCGCCGGGTGTAGCGAACACGAGTTCACCGGAGTCGAAGTTCTTGGTGACGTTGACGTTGTAGGAAGCGCACTCCCCTGGCTTGACCTGGTCGGAACGGTCATCAACAGCAAAGACGATGTTACCGGTCGAGCGAATCGATACGAAAACGCCGAGTTCAAGGATGTCGTAAGTTCCCTTCTCAACGGACTTGATCGGCTCACCTTCTGACCAACCCTTCACGTAAATCACGAAGGCCCCTGGGTCTTCCGTTGTTGGCACAAAGACCTCGAGGTTCTTGGTGACCGATTGACCAGGGTCAAGTTCAACCCGAATCGGGAAGTTCACTTGCCAGCCAAACGGTAGCAACCATTCCTGTTGTCCTTCGAGGCTGTTCGGGTCCCAGAAGACAAACGCATCGTGAACGTTACCTGTGTTGGTGATGGTGATTGAGAAAATGGCGGTGTCGCCCTGCTCAATGTCAGCCATGCTGTGGGACGTGTCAAGGTTGATGCCGTGGACAACGTCCATCAGGGTCAACGTGATGAGGTCGTTCTGAATGGCTGGATCTTTGTACGATTGTGCTGTGACACGAATTTCCGCAAGCTCATCTCCGTTGGCCTGGTAGATGGACGGTGCCTGGACTCGCATGTAGAACCGAATGTCTTCGCCACCTTCAAGGAAAATCGGGGTGTCTGGGAAGATGCTTGAATGGTTGGAAGCAAAGTAGAGGTTGGCCGTCCAATTCATCGGAACGCCCGAGATGTTGAGTCCATAGGTGTCAGCGACCAAGTCCTTCGGACCGGGGGTTGAGTTGTTCATGGTCATGTTGTAGATGGTCTGTTGGCCAGGCTCGATGACATGGTAGAAGGTTTCGCCCTCATCAAATTCAACATCAACCTGACCTGTAAGAACGTGGGAATAACATATCGTGAATCGGTTGTTGTTACCGTCGTCACCGCACTTGTTCGTATCTGACCACGCGAGGTGCGCGCCGCTTCCAAGGTCATTGGAAAAGGCCGGCGGCATACCGATGGCTGGCTGACGCCCGCTGTTCGGCCCGAGTTTATTCGAATTCCATGATGTGACCGGAACCATTTCCCACGGGTCAAGGGCCATCATGCCGTCGCCAGTGAGGTCGGTTTGATTCAAGCGGACGTAAACGACCTCTTCGTTAGCGGAGAGGTTGCCTGAGTCGACCCATGCGATGTGAACATTGTTCTGGTCATCGGTGAGAAGGGAGGGGAATACCGAGTTACCAGCGTACGGAGAGGCTGGTGGCAAGCCGTTGTTGCCTTCAACATTTGAGATTGGAGTGTCGTTGATCTTCTTGATGGCGTAGGTGGAAAGTCCTTCTTCAGCGCCATCCCAAGCACCAGCGCCTTGGAGTCGGAGCTTGGTGTAGTAGACTTCGTAGTTCACGTCCTTTTCAAATCCATAATCGCGCCCATCCATCCAAGCGATGTGCGTGTTGCCTTGCCTGTCAACGCCAATGGAGGGGTGGAAAGAGTAGGCGTCATCGATGGTGACGCGGGTATCGTTCACCACGACCAAGTGGCCGTCAGCACCTGCACCGGTGTCTTCAGCGTACACGCCACCTTGAGCGGAGTGTCCTGGTAGTCCGGGAGTGAAGCTGGGGTCGTTGTTCATCTTGGCGTAGGGGTCAAGAATGGACATGTAGATTTCACGGGAGTTGTTGGTGGAGATGTACACCATGGCCTCAACGAGAAGTGCCATTTGGTTGGTTCCTGAGCCTGATGGGAATTCGTAAGCTTGTCCGCCAGCGTCGGTGTTGGCGAGGGTGTTGCCGGGGCAATTTCGAGTCTGCGTGGACACGATGCCGTTCGGACACTGTACGAGGTCCATGAAGTGAGATTGGATGTTGCCTGCGCCGCCGTAGCCTTGCCCATACAGGCCGACGGGGACCACGCCTGCGAGGAGACAGTTGTCGTGGGCTTCCTGGATGGCCGCTTTGTCATCGGCTTGTTGGGAAGGGTCGCCGTCCTTGGGACCTTCGTCGGAAACGGGAATCACGATCTTGGTGGCGTTCGGGTTCCACCGGTGGTCGGATTGGGTGGGGGGATTGCCGGGGACGTTGCCAGCAGCGTCCTTCCATGAAAGGCAAGCCCAGTTGGAACCAGGGCCCCAATCTTCACCGGAATATCCGGAGTAGGTGTTACCGTTGTAGATGGTCCCTGGGAGTTTGCGAATACCGCCCGAATCGTCGCCAGGGGTTTGGCCAAGTGGGGTGGTACGTGGCCCGGTGTTCTTGTTGTATCCTTGGCAGTTGCCGGAACTCGCAGCGCCGGGAAGGGTGTTTCCAAGGCCGTAAATGGTCTCGTAAACCGTCATGTTTCCTTCTTCGAGCATGGGCTTGATGCCTTGGAAGTACGGTCCGCTAGCGAAATTTCCGCCATAGATGACCGTGCAGATGTCAGCCCACTCGGAATACATCGAACCGGACGTGTCGACGATGAAGGCCAATTCGACCTTTCCACCGCGGGTGTCGTCCCAAGCGATCTGGACGTAGTCGTTGGCATCAACGACCACATCGGGGTGTCCCTTGTGGCCGATGATGGGCGTGAGGAGGGTGTCGTCAAAGAGCGTGATAACGGCGCCTGACCCGATGTCGGGTTGAATCATGGAGTAGTAGATTTGGGGTTGATTGAAGAAACGGCCCAACTCGTCATAGTTGTCTTGCCAGACGATGTGGACGTTGTTTTGACTGTCAATGTCAAGGGCGGGCCAATCACGATTCTGAGAACGACGTGAAATGATGGTGTCGTCGATGGCCGTGATGGTCCCGTCGTCGGAAGCCATGCCGTCCATCGGAGCAGCCCATGGCGAGAGTGCCGTGTACATGATGGCATGTTGACCGGCTTTGTCGGCCCACACAACGTGGATACGGTCGTATTCATCAACGGCGAGATCGGGGTGCCAAATCTTGTGAAGCCCGGAATTGGTGATTTGGGTTGCATCGATGAGCGTCTCCCCTCGTGGAGACATCATTGAGTAGTAGAGGTGGAGGTTGTTTCGAGTCCAAACGACGTGAACGTTACCGGAACTGTCCGAGCCAACCGCTGCCTGCGCATCGGACGACGTGCCGCCATCCACGATTTGGATGGCTTCGGTGATCACGACGGTGCTCGCACTCACGGAAACGGAGGCGATCAACAAGGAAGACATCACGGAAAGTACCATGATTGACGCTAGGCTGATGGATTTGATTTTTTGACGCATGGGTATACCTCGGACTTCTACACTTTATCGTGAATCTAATCATACTTAACCGCGTCCCCTTTCGGTCATGTTTCAAAGCATTGGGCGACGGGTATCAAAAACGATACCGCTCACGAGAAGTGGTGGTTTTTCTGCTCTATTCAGGCCCATTCACTTGGGTCGAAACCTGAGCCAAATGACATCTTTTCATCAAACTCGATTTGAGCGGTTGGCCGAACCTCTTCTGCGAGGGGTTGGCCATCGCTGTTGGGCTTGGATTTCGCCCAGTCATCAACCGGGCCAGATTTGCCTACGCCAGGTCCGTAAGAGTACTTGATTTCGTGAATGAGTGCGAGCTTTGCCAGCCAAAGTCGGCGAAGGCTGTTCATGAATTCATGCTTGGTCAGTCCATCGAACCAAATGGGGAGGCTCACGTTGAAAGCTTGGAGAGGCCCGGGTTTCTTCTCGCCTTCATGGCCCATGTGAATCACCCAGTCCACGCCAGTTCGAATGAGATGCAAACGGCTTTCATGAATCCACTCGGCCCAATCGCTTTCTTCGTCGCCCATGTGGTCTTTCATCTCTTTTTGCTGCCCTTCATCGACCCTTGTCATGCTTGACACGGCGACCAAATCTCTGCCTTTGGGAACGACGATGGCGAACATGTGACCTTGCTTGCCGCTGGGATAACGAACAAGGAAGTGGGCATGGGCCCGTGGGTCCTTCTGTGCTTTCGCAGAAAGCCGTTCTTCCGTGAGCCACTTTTTGAGCAGGTCCACGGTTTCCTCGGGCGTCATGGTCTACCCGACATTCTCCTCCCGTTTGAATGCAACCGTTCAGGAAGCCAATTCTTCCAACAGAC
>PAWY01000029.1 GCA_002714305.1 Methanobacteriota archaeon
TTGGTCGGTCTCGCTCCGACCGCCTCAATTTTTGCCTCATTCGGAACCGGTGATGGCCTGTTTGGTCAAATTATTTGGCTGGCCTCCAAGGCATGGATGCTGGGGCTCCCTCTATGGTGGCATCTTCGCATTGACGGGCAGACGTTCTCATGGTCCCCGGTACGACAAGGTGGCGTCGGCATGGGGGTTTTGTTCGGCGTTCTGTTTTCAGTGGTGATGGTGCTAGCGTGGTTTTTCGTCGGCGAATCTCGAGTTGATCGTGAAACATTTCGAGCGAGCCTTGAGCCGTTTGGATTGACCAACGCCAACACCTACATCGCCGCCGCTGTTTTTTGGACGGTTGGAAATTCTGTCCTTGAGGAATACGTGTTTCGTTGGTTCTTGGTCGAAAAGGGAGAAGTGGTGTTTGGGCCAGGTTGGCCGACGATTCTTGTTTCGGCAGGAATCTTTGTTCTGCACCATTTCTTTGCGCTTTGGTTCCTCGGATTTTCCCTTTCAGCCAACCTGTTGGCGTGTCTCGGTCTGTTCATCGGCGGAGCTGCTTTCAGTTGGCTCTACGTCAAGTACCGTAGCATTTGGATACCCTACATCACCCACGCTATCTGTGACGTGGTTGTGTTCGGTGTGGGCTATGTCCTTCTGTTTCTTTGAGGCGCATGGACTTCAGGGGCAGTAGCGATTGAGGTCGCGTGGGAAGAGCACGGTTTCACGCACGTTGTTGGCTCCGGTGAGCGCCATCAAGATGCGCTCCACACCAAGGCCCCAGCCTGCATGAGGTGGTACGCCATGTCGGAATCCGGCGACATAGAATTCAAATTCTTCCGGGTTCAAATCCATGGATTTGAGGTTCTCAACCAGTACATCAATGCGGTGTTCACGCTGTCCGCCAGAGGTCATTTCATCCCTGCCAAAGTTCAGGTCAAAACCACGTGAAAGTTGCTGCCCCGTGCTTCCATTCTCTCCTTCGATTTGGTGAATGTAGAACGGTTTGAGCGACATTGGCCACCGTGGCAAGAAGTAGAATTGTGGGAGGTCCTGTGCGAGCAAGTCTGAGTTTTCTGCGTCGATGTCATCGCCCCACTCAATGGTGCCCCCTCGTTCCTTGATGATGCGGATCGCCTCGTCATATTCAATGCGAGGGAAGGGCAACTCTGGGACAATGATTTCAACAGGGTCTTCGGCTTGCTCCAAATCCTCTCCTTGTTCCGCTAAGTAGGCGTTTTGTTCCGATCGATAGGCGTTGATCGTCGCAATCAAAGCCTGCGCCTCCTCTTCTTCGGCAACGGACTTCCAAATGTGGTGAATCATGCGTTCCAGCACGCCCATCACGTCGTCGTCATTGGCCCACGAGCACTCAATATCAAACGAGATAAATTCAGCAAGATGGCGATAGGTGTCGCTTTGTTCGGCGCGGAATGCTGGGCCAATTTCAAACACACGTTCCAAGCCCCCGCTCATGCAGAGTTGTTTGAACAATTGGGGTGATTGGTTCAGGAATGCCGGACGGTCATAGAATTGCATAGGGAAGAGGTCAGCGCCCCCTTCGGTGGCGGTGGCCACGATTTTTGGCGTGTGTGTCTCAAAGAACCCTTCTGAAATCAAGTGTTCTCTGCCAAACTGGAGGACCTTTCCTCGAAGGCGGAACATGGCGTTGACGTGGGACCGTCGGAGGTCCATGAATCGGTTGTCCAAACGGGTGCTCAACTCAACGTTGACCTTGTCGGTGACGCCGAGCGGCAAGGGTGCTTGAGCCCGTGCAATAACATTGACCGAACTCGCCACGACTTCATAGGCAGGTGGGGGTGTAGGTTCGCCTTCCTTTACCTTCGGAGGACGCTTGAGGGCGACGGTTCCGGTGAATTGAAGGGTCGATTCTCGGGTTGTGCGAATCACGGTGTCAAAGGCATCCTCGCCAATGTTTTCCTTTTTGATGAAGACCTGGGTTTTTCCAGTGCCGTCTCGAAGGTCAATGAAACAGACTTTCTTTCCAGCTATTCTCTCCGCAAAGCCGATGACGGTGACTTCCTTGTCAATCAAGTCAGCACCGTTGGCTTGCAATTCGCCGAGGGTGTGCGTTCTGAAGGCGGTGGGTACCCATGTGGTCATGCCTTGGGGGCTG
Organism: Methanobacteriota archaeon; assembly: GCA_002714305.1. Taxonomy (GTDB): domain Archaea; phylum Thermoplasmatota; class Poseidoniia; order Poseidoniales; family Poseidoniaceae; genus Poseidonia. The sequence continues at coordinate 2,120 of PAWY01000029.1, forward strand.
AGGCGTAGAACATGAAGCATTCGCTTTGTCTTTCAGCCACGGTGACCCGCTTCGGTTTAGTTGCAAAGCATGATGCGTGAGGAGCCGTCGCTCCCGAAGTCTCTTGAACAGCGTCGTTTTGGTCGGTTCATGTCCAGCCAAGCAGGCCGTGCGGTGTTTTGCGTCCTCGCCTTGATGGCCATGAGCCTCACGCCGATGGTCGCCACTGCGTCGGCTCATTCGTCGATCTTGCTCTCGGTGGACGTTCAACACGCTGTTCTGGAACCCGGCCAGAGCATGAACATCACCCTGAGCATCGAAAACAACGGCTCGTCCATTGAATCCTACAACATTACCATCGATGACACCGCTTTAGCGACGCCGTGGACGGTCATTCCGGTGGACGGTACGGTGGACAATGTCTTTCCAACCTGGAGCAAGAACACCACCCTCGTGGTTCGCCTCGCCGAAGGCGCNACCGTGGCCGACAGCGGTTCATTCACCATCAGCGTCACCGAACCTGACAACGGGGTCTCCTCAACGCTGACGGTGCTCGTTTCGGTGGCTCCAGCCTACCACCCCTCCCTTTCCGTCAGCGGCTCGCCGCTCATCACCATGGCCGCGGGTGGAAGCACCAATGTCTCCTTCGTCGGCCACAACTTGGGGACCGTGACGGACACGTTCCTTCTTGACGTCGAGGTGCAGCCAGACCTGGCCGCATGGTGGGCCAACCATACCAACGGNACGTCCGGAAACAANTCNGGNGGCTCCGGCAATTCCTCGGACAACAACTCCGGTGGCTCCGGCAATTCCTCGGGCAACAACACGGGAAGCAACGGAACAAACACCACGTCAGTTTCAGTGTTGATGATGGGGAACAGCTACACCAGCGCAAACAACCTTGCTTCCCTTGTCGAGGGTGTCCTCGATGCTGACAACGTCAACGCNACNGTTAGTTCAGTCAACGGCGGTGGGATGAAACTCCCGCAACACTGGTCCAACGTCAACACGTCCGGGAATCAGTGGAACACCACGCTTCGGGGCTCCGCCTGGGACTATGTGGTGCTTCAAGACCAAAGCCAGGTGCCCACGTTCCCTACGTCAAATTCCATGTGGCAGGACAGCAAAAACGCCTCTGTTTTGCTCAGCGATGCCATCGCTGACGAAGGCGCTGAGACGGTCATGTTCATGACGTGGGGTTATCGAGATGGCGACAGCCTCAACGCCTTCAACAACAACTTCACCTCCATGCAGGCACGACTGACGGAAGGCTACACTCGATACGCAGAGAACATCTCTTCTGCAGGAAACGCCGTATGGATCGCACCGGTTGGTTTGGCTTACAAATCGGTGCACGATTCCGTGGTGGCAGACGGNGACGACCCCACGCTTTCAGGGAACCTGTTCTATGACCTTTACACCTCTGACGGAAGCCACCCCTCGATTTCGGGGTCCTACCTTGCTGCATGTGTGTTCCATTCCACCCTCACCGGACAAACATGCGTCGGCAGCAACGACACCACCAACCTCAATGCAACTGTAAAATTGGCTCTGCAAGAAGCTGCTGACGACACCGTCTTCAACCAAACGTCCGGCATGTCCTACTATCCGTGGGAAGTCTCCGGCACCGCTGCATTTGGACTCGGCTCATCCGTCCCGTCGGGTTGGAACATCCAATGGCAAGAAGACGAACTTTCCAACATCCCTGCCGGTGGTTCAGCGTCCGCGACCCTTTCCATCACGGTGCCTGCGGACGCCGCTCCGGACTTTTATGGCTACAGGCTGACCATTGGTTCCACCAATGGCAACATCACCTCGTCGACCATTATCGTGGTTGAGGTTGAGGCGGAACCATCCGTTGCTACAGCGTTCCTTCGTCAGAACGATGTGTTCTTGCCGGGCGAGAGTACCCTCACGGGTGTTCAAGTCACCAACACGGGAAACACCCCACTTGACCTCACATGGTCGTTATCACATCCCCCATCGTCAGGAGCGAGTGCATGCGTTGGTTCACTTGTTTCTGCACAAACCAACGGTTTGCAGCCCAACGCCGTCGGAGAGGTCGGCATCATGGTCGATGTTGATGAATCGGTGGACAGTTCCTCCCAATGTTGGTTCAGGCTCACNGCCTCGCACAACGAGGGTGAATCCGTGGTGGTCTTGGATGAACTTGACTTCATGGTTAACATCGATGAGGCCGTGAATTTCTCCCTCGTTGGACCGCTCACCATCGTTGACATCGTTCCTGCGACTGGCGCCAACTACGAAGTCCGCCTAACCAACCACGGAAGTGACGAAGCCACGTTCTTCCTGGATGTTTCTGAGTCAAGCGGTCTTGACACGGTTCTCGTATCCGCTTCAGGCATCACGGTTGCAGCCGGCGAAGTTGGAACCTGGACGGTCAACACCAAAGGTGACTCAACGCTTTCAGGTGTGCTGCAGCAAACGTTTTCCTCGACCTACAACGGCGAAACTGCCCTGCTTATTGTTGACATCAACCTGCTTGAGGTTGCCGACGTTGATATCCTCCAACCAAGCGAGGACCGGGTCTTGGTGACCCCTGGTTCATCCAGCTCAATGACCCTCACGTTGCGCAACGTTGGGACGGCCAACCTTTCGCTCTTGCCTACCCTTTCCGGTCTTCCTGCGGACGTTGATGTGGCCTACGATGTGCTTGAGGTTGAATTGAACCACGGTTCGGANCAAGTGGTCGTCATTACCTTCAACGCCGCCACGGGTGCAACCCCAGGCACATCAGCCNTCTCCTTGGCGTACCAAGATGCTGGATTCAATGTCTCATACAGTTTCGATGTTGTTGTCGTTGACCGCGAGGAAGTCTCGGTCAACAGCGTTCAACACCTCCTNCTGGCGAGCCCAAGTTCAACCTCAAGCCTGAGCGTTGATGCCACCAACCTCGGCACATCTTCGGATGTCTTTGTGCTTGAATGGACCACGCAAAGCCAAGGAGATTGGTTCGACTTTACGCTGACGCCCACCACCTTCCAATTGGAACCCGGTTCAACACAACAGGTCACAATCGGTGTTCAGGAACGGTCTTCCGGGGCTCCAAGCGACGGTGTGGTCTACACCCTACGGGTGGTTTCCACCTCCAACGTTGCCGTTAGTGATACCGTGAACCTCACCATCCAACCCGTCATGGCTGGAGCCGACCTCACCATTTTCCCCGATGTTGACCAAGCAAAGCCCGGTGGTTCGGTGTACGGGACGATGATTCTAACCAACACCGGCAACACCGAAGACACCTTCTCCATCACCACGGTGGGCACGGATTGCGGTCTCGACGTCACGGTAACCCTCGCTCCTGGTCTCTCCACCGAGCCTCTCGGATGGTCCTGTATTTTGGCCAATGATGCACCAGCGGGGCCAAGTGCGTTGTCGTTCCGGGCTGTCAGCTCGGTACGGAGCAACGTCGTGGTAGAACAGAGTGATCTCTACACGGTCGAGGCCGCTTGGCCGAACGGTTCTTTGGTGGCCTTATCGTTCGCTGATGGGCGAGTCTCCCTCGGCGTTGACAGTTCGACGACGACGGTGTTGACCGTTTCCAACCTTGGCAACGCCGAGTTGTCCGGTACCTTGGGCACCCGCGGGGAAGACACGGGGTTGGTCATTCTCGAATGGAAGCGCATGAGCGACGACACTGCCACCAATGNTTACACGCTGACCCCTGGCTCAAGCGTTGATTTCCAACTCACCATTACGTCGAACACCGCACGAACCGCCACTGCCGAGGTTGTGGTTCGGGCGACCTCAACCGGCGGAGGTGTGCTTCTCNCCGACGAATCTGTCCCCCTGCCCATCACCCTTGAGGGGCCTGCGCTACCGCCCAATGGTTTGGCCTTGCCACTCGGAGTGAATGTCAGTCAATCCGCTGCCCTTGGTGTGATGGGGGCCGGCTGGCTGTTGGCCATCGTCGCCATTCAATTGCTACGTCGACCTTCTCGCAACAGCGAGGAGAGCACCGAAGAAGAACCGGAGGATGATGATGACGAATCCGAGGAAAAGGAGCTTCCAGAACTTGGCTACAATGAATGCCGTATGGACGGGGAATCCAAGGTGTCCTGTCCAAGTTGCGAAGCACGTTTGGGCGTCCCACGAGGCAGCGCCCCACCCTTCAGGTTCAACTGCCCGCAATGCGGTGAGAAGATTCGCGTGGTTGAGTGATCATTGACGCTGGGCCACCAGCAAAAACGCCGTATGTCCGAACGGACCGTTCACGGGACGCATACCGCCTTTGGAAGCCCGTCCCCATTCCCGTTCCATCAGTTCGCCGGCCCATTCAACGGTGAGCCCAGCCGCTTCGCATGCTTCCCATGAACGCTCCAATTGAGAGCTGACGGGGCAGTAGCAAGCAAGTCGAGCGCCGGGCAGAAGAAGTTGGGAACAGGCTTCGATGGCAGGAGGGTGGTCTGGCAGGTCGAGGATGATGGCATCGTATCCATCGCTGAACTCCGCAATGGCTTGGATGCTCTCCTCAATGGTTCCTTCAATGTGATGATGCGTTGGGCTTTCTCCCCATGAAGCGGTGGTGCGACGAAGATTCTCGAGGGCGACTTCCGCATGCTCTGCCCGCGGTTCAACGGTGATATGGGTTCCACTTTTTCCGATAACGCGCTGGATGTACATCGAAAGGCCAGCGCTGCCGATACCAGCCTCCAGAACCTTGTCGTTGGGTCCAAGGCCAAGGCGGGCAAGGAAAAATCCAGCGTCTTTGCTTCCAATGGTTTGAGCCCTGCGCATCATGCCTTTGGACAGTTCTGGAAGGCGTGGTGGAAGGCGAAGCAGTTCCTTTTGTCCGATCTCAACGCGTCCGCCCAATGGGACATTTTGCAGTGTCTCAACGGGATTAATCACGCCCAATCCCTTGACTTTCTGTGATTGATTGGTCAATTCAACGACATACGTTTTTCCGTTGTCTTCCACCAACACGGCCCATTCTTCGGAGGTCACGGACCACGCCACAAGACGGTGATTGTTAAAGTTCGCATAGGGACAATTAACAGCAGACTGCACCGAAATTCAAAGATTGGAAAATAGACGATAGGGCGAGTGTTTCATATACCCACTAGAGCGTGCACGAACCATGAGTACCGTGACGCGAAGCCTATCCCTTGGTTTGGTTCTATTGTTTGTTGGCAGCCTGCTCTCTGGTGCTGCCCTTGAACTGAACAAGGATTCAATCCCCACCGAACTGAATGATGAACCTGTCGTCATGGAGGCGACCAGTCCCGGCCACCCTGTGTTTGCCGAGTACATGGGCGCCCACTGGTGTGGTCCGTGCCACACGGCCTCTGCCAACCTTCACAGTCTCTACGGAACCAATGGCGGCGGCGGAACCCAATCTGAGGACTTCACCTACATCTCCTTCTGGGAATCGGGCCAAACTGGCAATCCGAACTTGTCTCCAATCAACCGGCGCGCTCATCTTCAAGGTGCTCCCGGATACGGCGGCGGCATTCCCGTTGTTGTTTTCGGTGATGCTCCTCAAGGAACCTACTACACTTCCGGCGGTCAAAACTACGACAGCTACTACCAGAACGGTGGAAACACAAAGAACGCTGGTGACTACGCTGTTTCGGTTTACCAATCCCCAAATGGCGCAAATATGGATATCGAGATCAAGGCAACCTACACCGGTACCGGCTCGAAAACGGTGTACATCTATGCAGCGGTGACCGAAGAGACCTCCCCGGAAACCTACAGCGGATCCCCCAACCCTCACCCCCACCACGTGTGGAAGAAGTGGCTGCTCAACTCGGGTGGAACTGGTTTTGAATCCGTCACGCTCACCGCAGGTTCACCGGTCACCAAGACATGGTCCGTCCCCCTCTCCACCGTGCGAGCAGGTGGCGGCAACACTGCGCTTGACAACTTCTTGACGGTCGCTGCCCTGTTGGACGGAGACCACACCTCACATCGTAATCTCGTATCTGCAGGCGACTCCAATATGGGCCCGAAGATGGATATCGGTGTTTCCGGACTCACGGTCACCAACGACGAAGGCACAGAATCCTATGTGCGAGGCGACATTGTGACGCTCGAAGCCGATGTCAAAAACATGGGTGATCTCGACTACACCAGTGGTGGCTCCTTGGAATTCTACTACAAGAACGGGGCCGCCGTTACCTCCATTGATACCGTCTCCATCCCAACCCTCAACGCCGCCCCCGGCTCATCCTACCTGACCGGCACGGCAACTTTGGACACCTCAAACCTACCGGGCAACGTGTGGTCCACCAACTTTGGTGCTCGCTTGATTGGCCTGAACGGCGACAGAAGCTCCAGCAACAATGTCCAAGAATTGGGCGTGAATCACGACCGCACTCCACTCGCCAAGACTCCTCAAGTCATCGGCTCCAATGTCGTGGAGCGTGGCGAGTACGCCACCGTTTTGGCGAAGGGCGACCCTAACGACAACGTTGACACCATTGATTCCATGTCCTTTGAGGTAGAAGTTTCAGCAGCAGGCCAAGACCTTTGGGACAGCAGCATCGTATCGGGCGGCGAAAACGTCCTCTACCGCGACTCACCTCAAGAAGGGCGCGAATACATCGTGACCCCTACCATGAGCATGAGTGCTGGAGATTACGATGTGCGAGTGCGGACCGTTGACAGCCGAGGTCAGACCAGCGATTGGTCCGTCGTCGATGACATGTTTGAGTTGGCCAATGGACGCCCGCTCATCGTGGCGGACCCTGTCCCAACCGTGATGTGTGATCTCAGCACCAAGGTCAGCATGGAGGGCCATGTCACCGATCCTGAAACCCCGCTTTCAGAACTGCTCATTACTTCAACCAGCGAGAACTTTGTTGCATGGCATGCTGACACCGAAGAACTTGAGGTTGTCTTCCCCTACGATAACGGATGTCCTCTCGGGCAAAAGGGCATTGAAATTAAGGTAGACGATGGAGGCGACTACACCGATACTGGTGAATTGCCCTACGGTACACTTCTGTTCAACGTGATTGAAAATGGACAGCCTCGTTGGGCTGGGCTTCCCATCCAAGTGATTGACGAAGGCGGTAGTGGAGAACTCCTGCTCACTCAGTACCTCTCGGACACAGACGATACTGGTCAGTCCGTTGACGTGTCCACCCTCTCTGTCCAAATTATCGACAATTCCAATCCAGAGGTGATTGAAGTTGAACTTCGAGGAAATGACCTCGGTTTCCATGCCTATGACGACGATGTCAACGGCGAGACAGTTGTCACCCTTCGTGCTAGCGATGGAGAGCAATTTTCTGACCAAACCATCACGATTCGAATCAACCCTATCAACGATGCGCCACGCCTTGATATGACTGACATTGAGGAATTCTCGCTGAAGACCAACCGTCAGAAGGTGATCAACTTGAACAGTCGGTTGACCGATGTTGACAGTCCACAAGGCACGTATTGGGTCAACAACCCACAGTCGACCGAAACAGGTTCGGCACGGTTGGTGTCGGGCGATTTGATCTTGGACTTTGAAGAGGTTGGCACACAAATTGTCACCCTCTCAACCACCGACGGCTATGCCACCAACAGCTACGAAATCACCGTGGAAGTCTTTGACTCCGTTCCATTTTATGTTTCAAAGGTTGACGATGGCTCAGGCCACCTCTATGTCGAGATGGCCGACACTTATGAGACGCAGACGCCCTCGGCCTCTTTCGCCTTGACCGAGAGTGCACCGACCTTCACAGTCGTCACCGTAACATGGTCGCTGTGCAACGAACTTTCGGGTACCTGCGACGGCATCTGGGAATACGACTTGGACATGTCTCGTTCAAACACGGGATGGACACAAGAGATGAACATCCCCTCTTCCTTTGGAGAGGGTATGGCTCGCTCGAACGGGATGCGAAACATGGACTATATCGGTCTAAGCGTCCGTGCAGTGGACAATGCTGGCCAGGATTACAAGACTTCGGAAACCACGAAGTGGATTACCACTGAAGCACTTCCTGCTCCTTCAGAAATGGACGATGCCCTCATCGAATGGTATGTCGCCGACCTTCTCGCTGAGATTGCCGAACTCGAAGCAGAACTCGCTGAGTCAACGAACTCGGATGATGTGGTTTCCCTCGATGCTCGACTGTTGGAACTCAACACCAAACTCGATGTTGCCTGTGATGACCCCCGTGCTGACTGTCCTTCGGACGACCTCAAGAGTTCCAGCAACGATGGCACTTCTGGNTTGAACACCAACGTGATTCTCATCGTCATTGGCGTGCTCATTGTNGCNGCCCTCCTAGGGCTGATGTTCATGCGCAGCCGTCAGGATGGGTTCGTTGAACCAAAGTGGAACGAAGCAAGCCTGCCTTTCCATGATGCTGTGGCCAATTCCATGTATGGTGGCACACAGGAACTCTTCCAGCAACCAGTGGCAGCTGTCGCTCCTGTAGCGGCGGTCGCCCCGGCTGCACCAGTTGTTGCTGCACCAGTGGTTGCTGCCCCTGTGGCCGTTGCACCACCCGCTCCAATCGCCGCACCTGCAGGGCCCCCGCTACCACCTGGTGGCTTGCCAGCAGGCTGGACGATGGAACAGTGGACCTACTACGGACAGCAGTACCTCGACCGCCTCAACAACCAACCGTGATGGCAACTTTATGACCCCTCACGAGGGTAGGTGGAAAAGCATACCCCTAAAGGGGAGTGAGGAGAGGAAGAATCGTGTCGGATGAAATCGAAACCCCTGCCGAAGAGGGCCTTGATGAGGCCCCTCAAGGTTTGGATGAGGTTGCGTCGGAGACTGAAGAGGTCACAACGACGGTTTGGTCTCCCGAACCGAGTGGAGCTGACGAAATCTTGGAGTCGTCCATTGCAGAATGGATCGACGGCGTGGAGTTTGAGTCCACAGCCGATGTCCCGATACCGGACCGTTTGGTCGACCAAGTCATCGGTCAAGAAGCGGGTTCCGTCGTCATCAAAAAAGCGGCTGAACAACGCCGACACATGCTGATGATTGGAGATCCAGGCACTGGGAAGTCCATGCTGGCCAAGTCAATGACTGATTTGCTGCCGAAAGATGCTCTCGAAGATGTGTTGGTTTATCCAAACGAGGACGATGAGAACGTTCCACGTGTGCGAACCGTTCCAGCGGGCCGAGCCGAGCGAATCGTCAAGGTTCAGAAGGAAGCCATCCGTCAGCAGCGTGAAAAATCTCAACGCATGCTTTTCATTGCCTTCGCTGCCATTGGGTTTTTGCTCCTTATTGCGGCGTTGCAATCCGGTGATTTATTCACGCTCTTGTTCGGTGGTTTCCTCCTCGTCTTTGGATACATGTTCATCCGAAGCCGCTTGGGTGCGGTCGACAACAGCCGAATTCCGAAGGTTCTTGTGAAGCATGACCTGAACGAACTTCCTCCCTTTGTGGATGCCACCGCCACCCTGTCTGGGTCGCTGCTGGGCGATGTACGACACGACCCGTTCCAGTCGGGTGGCATGGAAACGCCTGCCCACGACCGTGTAGAACCGGGAGCGATTCATCGAGCCCACAAAGGTGTGCTTTACATCGACGAAATCAACCTTCTCCGCTTGGAGGAGCAGCAAGCCCTGCTGACCGCCATGCAGGACCGTGCCTTCCCCATTTCCGGACGCTCCGAGCGATCTTCGGGTGCGTTGACCAAGACCGAAGCGGTGCCCTGTGATTTTATTCTCATCGCTGCCGGGAACTTGGACGCTATTCAAGGCATGCACCCCGCTCTACGAAGCCGTATCCGTGGATACGGATACGAGGTCTATGTCAACTCTGAGATGCCAGACACCTCTCGCAACCGCCGCCGCCTCATCCGATTCATCGCTCAAGAGGTTCTGCGCGACCTCGACACGGTACGTGAAATCCCCCACTTTGACAAAAGCGCTGTAGCCATCATCCTGCGAGAAGCGCAGCGCCGGGCGGGACGACGAGGCAAACTTTCCCTCCGTCTCCGCGAACTTGGTGGCCTCGTTCGCATTGCTGGAGACCTTGCGGTTGAAGCCGGTGCACCGTTCACTTCTGCCGAACACGTCCTTGGAGCGAGAAACATCGCTAAGCCACTCGAACAACAAGTGGCCGACCGCATGATTGAACGCCGCCAAGACTACGCCATGCTGGTGAACAGCGGTGAGCGCGTTGGACGCGTCAACGGTCTTGCCGTTCTCGGTGCCAACTCCGGTCTTTCCGACTTCAGCGGCATCATGCTCCCCGTTGAGGCCTTGGTAACCCCCTCTCAGGGCGGAGGCGGGAAGATTCATGCCACCGGTGGATTGTCTGACCTCGCCAAAGAGAGCGTCACCAACGTGAGTGCGGTGATCAAGAAACTGACGGGCAAGGACATCTCCGACTACGACATCCACATCCAATTCGTGGACACGCACGGTGTGGACGGAGATTCCGCCTCCATCACCATCGCCACCGCCATCATCTCCGCCTTGGAAAACATCCCCATCAGGCAAGACCTTGCCATGACCGGCTCCCTCTCTGTTCGTGGCGAAGTGCTTCCAATTGGCGGTGTGACGGCCAAGATAGAGGCTGCCGCACGCTCAGGTGTCAAAACCATCGTTGTGCCCCGGGCCAACATGCAGGACGTTCTTCTCGATGACCGATTTGAAAACATGGTCGAGGTCGTGGCTGTTGACACCCTCGATGAGGTCATGCAATACGCCCTCATCAAGCATGAACAGAAGGCCAGTTTGGTTGAACGCTTGGAAGCGGTTATCGACCGATTGACACCAGAGGTTCAGAGCAAAATCTCACTCGTCTAGGTGAATGACTTTCGCGAGTGAGATATCAGCGTGGCCTACTAATATCGCTTGGTTCTAGGGGTTGTTGGTCACCGTATGTCTTCTCAACGCGATGCGGGAAAAGGCGCTCTTTTCGCCCTCTTTCTCGTGACCATGATCGACATGATCGGTTTTGGCATCATCATACCGTTCCTGACCTACCTGGTCCAAGACTTGGCAGAGAGTGAAGGCGTCGTTCGTGTTGGTCTTTGGGTTGGCCTCCTCATGACGGCTTATTCTGCGGCACAATTCCTCTCCTCTCCATTTTGGGGTTCGTTATCCGACCGCATTGGCCGACGTCCCGTGCTAATGGTCGGTTTGGTTGGCAACACGGTCTTCTTTACCGCTTTTGGATTGTCAACCACGCTCTTGTTTGCCTTGTCCATGCGTTTCATGGCCGGTGTTTTCAACGGAAACATCGCAGTGGCNCGCGCCTACATCGGGGATGTCAGCAGCCCCAAACAACTGGCCACCCGTATGGGTCTCATCGGTGCAGCGTTCGGACTTGGTTTTACGATTGGCCCGTTCATTGGCGGTGAATTTTCCAATCCAGCTGCACGNTGGGGGCTCTTTGTTGGTACGGTGTTTGAGACCTATCCCTACCTCTTGCCGTGCACCATCGCCAGTGCCCTTTCAGCCGGNTCTCTNGTTTTNGCATACTACAAGCTTCCGGAATCCATGGACCCAGAGGCGCTGAAGAAGAATGAGGACCACCGTCCTTGGTCAAAGCAGATGCTCACGATGGCGGCTAATTCAGCCTCCATGTTGCGCACTCGAAGCATTGGGGCAATGATTTGGGTCTCCATGCTCTTCATCTTCGGATTCACGGTCATGCACTCGGTGTTCATTCTCTACACTGAAATGGACGTTGGCCTCGGGGGCCTCGGCTTTTCAGAACAGGACAACGGCCGTATTTTCGCCATGATTGGCCTCTTTGGAATCCTCACCCAGGCCGTTCTCATCGGTCCACTCACTCGCCGTTATGGAACACGACGTTTGATTCCAATGTCAATCCTGTTGACCGGTCTTGGCCTCACCCTTATCCCCTATACGCAAGCTTCCATGACTTGGCTTCAGATGCTCGTGGTGGTTTCATGCATTGCGATTGGGAACGGTGTGTTCCAACCGTCTTCAAGCACCTACCTCACTCGAATCGCTCATGACGAAGGCTACGATTTGGGTGTGGTCATGGGTGCCCAAGAATCGCTCAGCGCGTTTGCTCGAATCTTTGGTCCGCTCAGTGGCGGATTGATATGGGAATTAACGGTGAATGGAGGGTATCCGTGGGATTATCACACTGCATTCCACCTTTGCGGTTTGGTGATGGTGGTCTCTGCGCTCCTGACCTTGCGGCTCCCTCCCCTCAAGCGGTTTAATGAGGCAGAATGAGCGGTTTTTTGCTCGGAATGCCTTCAAGACCCCAAGTGTGCTGGCTCCCTTATGGAAGCCGTTACACCCAAATGGACGAGAGAGAACTTTCGTCAGCGGTTGACGGTGCTTTCCCATGCTGCTATCATCATGACCTTGGTCACCATTTGGTTGATTCAGCTGGTGGATGTTCTCCAACCCCTGTTCATTGCACTTGGAATCTATTTTGTTTTGAAACCGGGTGCAGATTACCTTTCGGCCAAAGGATTCCCGATCATGCTTTCCTACATCACCATGCTCATGTTGGCGATTTTGGTCGTCCTTTCGGCCGGATTTTTCGCCTATCAGCAGGCGGATACCCTCCTTAGTGATGATGAGCGGATGGGAGAATACACGGAACTGCTCGATGACCGTTGGGCTGATGTGAAGGGCATGCCCATCATCGGGAAATCAATCCTCGACGCCGGTGCATCGGTCAACGGCACCATGGACGATGACCTCGCCAGGATGGGGCTGCTTGAGGATGGCTCGGGGATCTCTGATGCCATCAACGGTCTGCTTTCAAGTGTGGGCATGTTCTTCATTACCGGCATTACCGTGCTGTTCTTTTTGCTGTTCATCATCTTTGAAGCCAGTTTGCTTCCCGGACGAATTGAACGAGCCTATCCAGGTGGTGCAAGCGAGCGCGTGCACATGATTCGCGACCAAATTGAGGCCAGTGTCAACACCTATGTGGTGGTAAAGACGGGGGTTGGATTTGGTACGGGTGTTTGTGCTGGTCTGGTTATGCTTTTGTTTGGCATTGACCTTTGGTTCACGTGGGCTCTCCTCACGTTCTTGTTGAATTACGTGCCCTACATCGGGTCCCTCTTGGCGACCATTCCTCCATTGATGCTGGGGTTCATTCTCCTCGACCCTACGATGCTGCTTATCCTTACCATTCTCTTGCTCACGAATCAGCAACTCTGGGGCAATGTCATTGAGACCCGTTGGGCTGGTCGTGCCCTCGATATCTCTCCGGTTCTTCTGCTGGTTGTGACGGCCTTTTCGTTTTGGGTCTGGGGCATTATCGGCATGATTCTCTCCATCCCGTTGGTTGTTATTCTAAAAATCGTCCTCGAAAACATCGATGCTACTCGCCCGCTGGCCATCCTTCTCTCGGAACGTGCGCCAACCTTGGAAGAGGCTTGGCGCGAGGCCATCAAAGATGGCCGCATCACCGCCTATGAACAACGGATGCTGAGTGAACTCCAAACCGTTCTCGGCTATTCCGACGACCAGGTCAAACTCATCTCTGCACGGATTGCTGCCGAATACGCGCTTCGGCGTGGCCGATTGAGCATCGACCAAATCGGTCTCATACGCGTGGGTATTGACCACATGCCACTGCCTCAGAAGTGGAGCGATCAGCTGGAGGAACTGGTCACTGAAGGAAAACTATCCGTCAAGGAACGTCTTTTCCTCGGCCGGCTTGTCTTCGCCTTAACCGATGACGACGATGAGGAAGAGTGAATCAAAGAACCTCGGTCAATATGCGCTCGAGTTCGGTGTTGATGGTGAGAATCAGTGTTCCAAACTCTGGCGGGATATTGGGGTCCTCATAGAGTTCTTCCAATTTGGATTGAGCCATTGCGATTCGGACATCGAGTTTCTTGCCCTTGTTAAGCAACCAGTTTTCGCAGGCCTCTTTGGCCTGTCGGCGAATGTTTCGTGGGACTTTGGGGTCATCGATTTGGTTGATGACCGTGGCAACTTGTTCTAATCGTTCTTCGATGTCCATGGATACCACCTTCTTGCACGCATCTTTGGCTGGCCGGCGGCCGTCTTTAAGTTGATGGCCTGCTTGGTTGCTCCATGGAGGCGACCAACGAGGCCATCCTTGGATGGACACGTGTGGGTGTGCTTTTGCTTGGTCTTGGCTGGGCGGCATGGATGGACCATAAGGACCGACGCGTGCCCAACGAACATTGGATTGTATGGGCGAAACCAGCCATCTTCATTTGGGCGCTTGACCTCATGGTTCAGGGGGCAGATTGGACGATTTACCTCACGGCCGCCGCCGTCGTGGCCTACGCAAGTGTCTCTGTTTTTGGTCGTCCAACCCTGGGCGATGCGATCAACGGTTCATGGATGGACCGCTCATTCTTGTTGTGGTACCTTGCGGGAGGTATCGGCGTGGTGGCCGGTGCTTTGGAATACCAATCCACGACACCGTTGGATGTGCTTCTCAATGAGGGTGACCCATTGGGCATGCTGTGGTGGAAAACAGCCTCGCTCTTCTCGGTCATCCTCCTCATTGATTTGGCTTGGAGGTTGCGTCTGCTCCACGGTGGGGCTGACGCGAAAGCGCTGATGTGGGTCAGCCTTCTTTTCCCAACTTGGGCAACGGTACCGCTTCCCATGAGTGGCATGGGCGATGGTGCCGTGGTCGCTCTCCCAGTGAGCATTTCGCTTCTGATATGGGGGGGTCTGGCCTTCCTGCTCATTCCCTTTGTTATGCTGGGCCTGAACCTCAAGCGCGGGAACATCACGCGGTTCGGTGATTTACGCCTTGCTTGGCATGCATCCATGATGTCCATTGACGTGGTCCCTCAGCGACACGTTTGGTTGCTCAGCACCACCATGGCCCTTCCCAACGGCGAAACTCGGGTCGTTCATTCAACCAGGGCTCCTCGAACCACGCCCAGCGAGAAGGAATTGGATGCAGACCTGGAGGAACTTCGTTTGCTTGGAGTCGACAAGGTATGGGTGAGCCACAAAATGCCGCTTCTCGTCTTTTTGTTCCCAGCCGTGCTTCCGCTCGTGCTGTTTGGAGACCCAACCACGCTGCTGATGCACTTTATCGGGTGAAAGATCAGCTGCCCTTACGCTCAGCGTTCTTAGGACGTAGGCCCTTGTACCCACACTTTCTGCACCGGGTCGCTTTCCATGCATTGCGCGCATTGCACTTCATGCAAATTTTGACGCGGAGCATACGAGCCTCTGCTTCGGGGAATCGTGCCATGATGAGGCGACCAATTTCCCCTATTTAACCGCAACCACACGCCTTGGGTATGTTGAAGTTGGGCGGGTGCATGGCAGGCCCATGAAGGTCGTGAGGTTACCCGGCATTCATCACGATGGAAACGTTGTCTTGGTTTCGGGCTCAT
This sequence comes from Methanobacteriota archaeon, assembly GCA_002714305.1. Lineage (GTDB taxonomy): Archaea > Thermoplasmatota > Poseidoniia > Poseidoniales > Poseidoniaceae > Poseidonia. Next base: position 17,380 of record PAWY01000029.1, read on the forward strand.
TGGGCCATCTCCTCATCAATGCTGGAACCTCATGGTACCAAGCCCTCCAAGTGGAACGCATCACGGGGCAGTTGGGGGAGGGAAAGTTGGACCGCATCCTCCTCACCTCCCGTCGTTTTCCAGTTTCAGGGGGCGCCGCTCACGTATCCAAAGCGTTCGATGGTATTCCAGTTCACATTCACTCCGATGGTCAAGCGGCCCTCGAGACGGGTGATTTCTTCACCACATGGGCCAATCGTTACGATTCCGACATGCCGCGGACGTTGACTGAACCCCTGTCGGAAGACGATGTTTTTCCCATGGGAGTTGGTGAGGTTGTCCCTGTTCATCTTCCCGGCCACACCAGTGAGGGGATGGGATTTCACCTTCCGCACCTCTCGACGTTGGTGGTGGGGGCTCTCTTACCTCGGGCCGACCGGCCCACTCGATGGGACTTGCCAGGGGGTTCGCTAATGGACATCATTTCCAGTTTCAAACACATGAAGCGATTGGAGGTGACCTCCATTGTGCCCCTCCAAGGTCCAGCCATTCGTGGTGCAGAACATGTGCAGGAGGTGCTGACCCGGCATCTCAAATTTTTCGAGGAGGCAGCGGCCAACGAAGGCCAGCCTCCCGTTTCTTGGGACCGTCCGGCATCAACGGCCGTTTGGCTCACGCCTCGTACGCCTTGGCCCCTTGAAGAACAGGAGTCTGTTTAAGCAGGATACGGGAGAAAGTAGGTGTCGCGAAGACGGCGTTGTTTGCGAATGGTATACGACTCAGCGGTGTTTCGAATATCGTGCGATGAACCGTCCCATGCCCGTACGTGATGAATCCACCCACTTCGAACATGAACCAACTCACCCTCGATGCGAAGGCTTGAAACGGGCCCATCGATGGAAAAGATGAGTTCAGCACGCTCAGTCCGATGGTCACAGACGGACCACACCGCACCATGCTGTGTTCCTACAAGAAAATGGAAAGCGCCTTGCTCCACGAGCGTGATGGCCCGAATGCTTCCAGACTTTAGTGAGAACTTCGCCACCACTTCCAGGCGTGGGAGCGTATAGACCACGACCTCTCCATCGGCCGTACCAATCACGGCTGAATCAATGGGCCCCATCGGTCCACGCAAGGCGAGCAAAACGGTGGGTAGGCCCTCCAGAAGGGTGCGGGTCGGTCGCCCCTCAATTGGTTTCCAAGCGACCGTTCCGTCGTTCATGGCCACGAGGGTGCCATCGTTGGTGGTCAAACTTCGCACGACTGTTCGCTGCTGCATGTTGTCAATGAGACAATGGGGNTACTGGTTTCTTTCTGAGACCCTTCAGTGAAAACTGAAAGTGAACGTCAATACATGTCTTCGTTCTTGTTCTCTTTTTTCCACTTGCGGTAGCAGGATTTGCAGACTCGGACGCGTCCTTTGCGCATGACGTAGCCGCTAGACCCCCACATGTCGATGGCATCGTCCACCGATAGNGAACGTCCGCCATGGGATTTATCAGCGAAATTGTCGCAACCTTTCACTCCGCAGGAAAGTTCTCCTTCCTTCTTGGATTTCGTGGTTTTGCTCTCTTCTTCNCCGGCATCCTTGCGGTGCTTGCGCGCCTTTGCTTTGAATCCCATATCCACGGGTTGGTTGCCCCGTTCAATAAGGTTCGCTCGGTTATTGCAAGTTNTGNTACTGNCGNATCTTGTCGAGAAGACCGTCGATCAACCGAAGAAGTCCTCGTAGAGTCACTTCGGAAACGTTGGCGACCGAACAGACCTCGGATTGAGTTCGAGGGGTACCGGCCGTGCTGGCTGCTTTGTAGATGAGCGCCGCTGCCACACCCATGGGCTTCTTGCCCTGCCAAACATCATCGTGAGGCTTGATGGTGTTCCAAAGCTCATCGAGCGGTGTTCGGATGGACGGTTCCAATCCCAAGTCGGACATGAACTTGTCAAAGTACTCGTCGGGTGCGGTGATTTTGTGCATGTTCAAGCGTCGGGAAACCTGTCGAATCAATCGGGACAGGTCCTTCTCTGTGATGTCAAAGGCTCCGGCCACATCAGGAATCTGACGAGGAAGGCCTTCTTGGCGAGCAACAAGNTAGGTNCAGGCGGCCGTCACCCCNGCGATGGAACGCCCNGTGACAAACCCTTCACCCGATAGGCGACGATAGAGTCGTGCGGCTTCCTCTTGCAGGGGCGATGGTAGACCTGAGCGGTCTCGGATGAATTGGTTGGCCTTCACGAGGTTGCGCTCNCGACTCTTCCGGGTCTTGGAGCGCTCGTCGATGACGCGACGGCGGCGCCAGTCTCGGCGAGCCTGCGAGCTCATGCCGTGCCTGGAGGCAATGCCCGTGTTGAGGTCTCGAACGTCAATGGTGGTGTTCAGTCCCTTGTCGGCGAGGGTGTAGGTCATGGGGCGACCGACGCGAGAGCGGTCCTCGCCGTTGTCTCGATTGGTCCACTCTGCTCCTGGGTCTGGAACGTTCTCTTCCGCTACCAGGCCACAGTCGCCGCAGGTGATCTCGCCGCGGGTGACATCGAAATCCCAGTTGACGGCTCCACAGTCTTCGCATGGTCGTGTGTGACCTTCCAAGGTACGGCGGCCTCCGTGATTCGTTCCCAGTCCGGGGAGTTGTTTGGTCGGGGGGTTGGTGGTTTCAACGGATTGCTTCTTTTGTTTCATCTTCTCAACTCCTTGTTTAGTAGTGGGGTGCGGTGTTATATAAATTAGAGGTTTCTTTGCACACACCGAATTGCTTGCTATATACTGTTTGTAGGCGCAATGAAACCTGTTGTGCAGATGTGAGGTTCACGTGTCTTCATATAAACGGTCGTTCCAACTCACGCCCATCGTTTCGGTAAATCCAATCGTGTGGGTGATGAAAGCCCATCACAGGGTTCAAAGGCGTCCCGCGGTGCCATGAGAGCAGGGAATACCATGCCTGCAACCGTAATTCTTGGCGCCCAGTGGGGCGATGAAGGGAAAGGAAAACTCGTTGACCGTTTGGCCGAACAGGCCACATGGGTCGCTCGATTCCAAGGCGGTAACAACGCTGGGCACACCGTGGTGCTGGGCGAACAAGTTCTGAAATTTCACTTGCTTCCTTCTGGAATCACCCGGAAAGAATGCCACCTTGTCCTTGGCGACGGAATGGTGATCGACCCTTGGGTGCTCAATAAAGAATTGACTGACTGGAAAGAGAGCACCGGAGAAGACCCACGCGGAGACCGACTTTACGTCAGCGAGCGAGCCCACATCATTCTACCATACCACCGCTACATGGACAGTCTGGACACCAAAATCGGCACCACGGGCCGTGGCATCGGTCCCACCTACGCCGACAAAATCAACCGTGTGGGTCTCCGGTTTGGAGACGTCGCCGAAGTCATGGGCGATGATGCGTGGACGAAGGCGACGGTGGACCGAATGAACGCCTCCCTTGAGGCTGCAGGGTCGCAAGAACGTGTTTCAACGGATGGATTGACCAGCGACATTGCTTGGATTCACGAGAACTACGCCATGTGCATTGGCAACACGGGTTTGATGCTCGACAACGCCCTCAAACTCGGGGAGCATGTGATTCTTGAAGGGGCACAGGGGACACTGCTTGACATTGATCAGGGCACCTTTCCCTTCGTCACCTCTTCGATAACCTCCCGAGGCAACGCCACGCACGGTGCTGGTATTCATCCAGGACATGTTGAGGACGTTATTGGGATCACCAAGGCCTACATTACGCGAGTCGGACACGGAGCCATGCCCACCGAACTCGAGGACGAGGCAGGCGTCCACATGGGAACGGTCGGGAAGGAATTTGGAACCACCACCGGGAGGAAGCGCCGATGTGGATGGTTTGACGCCGTGGTCATGCGCCAGGCTCAACGCATCAACGGGTTCACGGGTCTTGCCTTGACCAAACTGGACGTGCTTGGTGGCCTTGAGGAACTCAAGATTTGTGTCGCCTACGAACTCGACGGCAGAGAGATCACCGAAGTCCCCTCCACCGCTTCAGCGCTCGCCCGCTGCAAGCCGGTCTACATCTCGATGCCCGGCTTCCCCGAACTCCCGCTCTCCGAGTGGTTGGCCATGGCGGTTCATGCTAACGAATCCGGAAAGGGAATCTCCGTTCTCCCGGCCGCTGCTCAACAGTACGTGGCCAAACTCGAGACCTTGGTTGGCGTCCCGTGCACCAGCATTGGTGTGGGTCCCGACCGTGATGCGACCATTGACTGCGTTTGATTCGCTGTCATGGGCAGGTGAAGGCTCAAAAGGGAGAGGCTCACCGCTCGGGCTACAAGGGCGCTTAGCTCAGTTGGAAGAGCGTCTGGTTTGCAACCAGAAGGCCGGGGGTTCAAATCCCCCAGCGTCCACCACCCATGTCGAGTCCGAACCCCTTGTTCGTTGGACTGCTCCACATCGCACGATTGGAGTTTGAACCCCTTGCTCGCTTCAACCACTCCGGTTGAGCCGTGCCTTCAGAAGAAATCCAAGCGGACTTTCTGAACGCTTTTTCAAACGCTAATCGCTGCGAATCGTTGGGGACGAGTTCAGCATAATGCTTCTCCAGTGTCCCGATTTCATCACCCAATACCATGGCGATGTTTTCGAAGGTGCTTCCGCTGGCGAGGTATCGCATGGCCAACGAGCGGCGATAACTGTGGGAGGAGAGTGGCTGGACGGGTCCTCCGTTGACTGTCGTTGAGTCTCTGACTTGCTTCAACCACTTGCGGATGGTTTTGTCCGTAGCGTGCAGGTTGTCATGTTTCGTGGTTCCTGAAGCATTCAGGATACTTGTTGGGAAGAGGTACACGTCGCCGTGGGTGAACTGTGAAACCCAAGACTGGTA
>PAWY01000030.1 GCA_002714305.1 Methanobacteriota archaeon
ATGGTTCGGGTCGGGAAGCGATGGAAAAAGAGCGTCAAGCGCCACCTGTTCGAGGCACATCCGCCCCCAAAGGGCCAGTCGATTGACTACGCCACCGCAGGGGTCTTGACCGCCGCTTGGTGGGAACTTTCAGAATGGCTGAGCACCCCTGAATTAGCCCAGCGACGCGATGCACGGTACGCCTCACGCATTCGTGGGGCTTTGGCAACCCTGCGAAAGACCGAAGGCAAGGAGGCAACCTTGCTTTTGGTGCTTCACCGACCCCACCTCCCTGCTCTGGTTTCGGCCTTGGAAGCAAACACCAACCCGGAGGAGATTTCATCAACGGCGACCGACTCCACCCACATGGAGGAGGAATGACGTGGTCGGCGGTTCGATGGATGTTCGCGTTGAGAACCAGCTCGTTCGCTTCGTTTGCCCAACGCCGCTTAACCACGACCGTGTGGTCGCCGAGGTTGGTGGCCAACGGAACAGCGGTGTTGTCATCAAAGCCATGGAACGCCCACGTGCGACGCTGGTGATCGATGAAGAAGGCCGCATCGTGGTTCACGGAACCCATCGAATTGAAGCTGCCCGCGCTGCAGCGAAGGAACTCCTCTTGCGCATGGGGATGGACGACAGTGGACTGGTGGCTGAGATGGGCCCGGTGGTCGTCTCCTTCCAGTTTGACCGAGCGNTGAACCTCGAAGCCATTCCAGCACAACTCCCATCGGGTACCGCTGAATTTGATGCTCGTCTTGGATGNACCACCCTCGCCGACAACCGTCACANCCTCACCGTCCAAATTTGGCCGAACGGCAAGTGCATTGTGGCCGATGCTCGCCACCCGAACATGGTGGCCATGGCTGCCGTGTATTGGAAGGGNGTGTTCAACGACCGTGGGTTTTTCGTTGACCGAATTTGAGGGAACGCCATGGTCTATGACGGCCCGATTCTCGACAACCATTTCCACCTCAATCGCCGGGGGCTGTTTTTGGATGCAGCGAGGCAATTTCAACGGGTCGGCGGCACNGATGTGGTGCTGGTTCACTGCCCAGATTTCGCGTCGCCCCCCGAGACCTTCGAGGGCCATCAAACGGCCTACCGTGACACGGTGGCGATGGCTCAATCGGTTCGAGAAGAGGTTGGCCTTGGCGTGAGGGTCGTCTTGGGCCCGCANCCGGCTGCCTTCGCCCATCAGTTCGAACGATGGGTCGGTGCCGAGGGCGAGGCCGGGAAGGAACGTGCCGTTGAGAATTACCGTCATTCNATTGAAGCCGCACTCGCCTTTGTTCACGAAGGACANGCTCACGCCATTGGTGAAGTGGGTCGACCCCACTGGCCGGTTTCGGATGAAGTGTGGAATCTATCCAATGAATTGCTTGACGAAACCATGCACTTGGCCGCTCAAGAAGGCCTTCCCCTCCAACTCCATGTGGAGGGAGAAAGCGATGACACCTACTCGGATTTAGCCGCCCGTGCACTCCGTCAAGGNATGGATTTGCGAAAGTTGGTCCGGCATTATTCTCCTCCAGATGTGCGTTCATCCAACACCCACGGCCTGACGCCGAGTGTGCTGTGCGGAAAGGGGGCGTTGGAACGTTTGCTCGAAACCCACGGTGAGGCCAAAAATGGTTTTTTTCTTGAGACGGATTACATGGATGACCCACGCCGTCCAGGGGCGGTTCTTGGNCCCAAAACGGTTCCAAAGCGCACACAGCAACTCTTGGATGCNGGGATAGATGAGGCCGTGATGTGGAACACGCANAAGGAATTACCCGCCTTGGTCTACGGCGAGTGAATTGGATTCGAGAACCACCGATTCGCACAACATCTCCCCATCACATTGATGAAAGAGAATCACCACGTGTGTCCGTGAGGGAGATGCAGTTCACGCGCCTTTTGGGATTGGCCGTCGTAGCGATGATGCTCTGTTGCCTTCTCCCNACCTCTTCTGCCCAAACCCCCACTGCTCCCGGCGTTGAGATCGATTGCGACGAAAAAAATCCAGAACTCGATGTCCATCCTCTCAATGACCCNGTGGTTGAAATCACCTGCACCGTGAAGAACCCCTCCTCGTTCCAAGAATCCATCAGCGTCGAGAAAGAATGGGACGGTCTTGAAGTCGACATGATGTTGGAGGAGGATACCTTCGACCTTGGGCCTGACGAAGAGGAAGACTTCACCGTCACCTTCACCGGACAGACCCGACTTTCNGCGGAACTGTCCTATGATTTCACCCTCACTGCGACCGTCACCAACGTGGGTATGCTNGACTGGCCCGAGGCCCTGTCGTCCAACGCAAGCGTGAGCGGTGACCTCAGCATCGCCACCTTCGGCATGGTTGATTTGGACATCTCCGACCAGAGCACGCGAACCATGGCGGAGGGCGACGAAGTGACCATTTCATTCCAATTCCAAAACAATGGAAACGATGAGGATAGAATCAGCATCACGATCTTCAATGCCGCTGAATTGGAAGCCATTGGCTTCACGTTCCCCGGTGGCACATTCGTGGCCGAAGATGTCGCTGAAGACGGCGTTTCAACCGTTCGAGAACTNGTGGTTCGNGCTCCCTCNGACGTGGNTGAAGACGCCCGCCACCAAATTGTCTTCCAGGCCGAAAGTGGAAACGACGCCGACGCTCCNNTGAGCGAGGTGACNATNTCCCTCCAACTCGAGGCGAGCAGTTCAGCCGGCGGCCTTGGTGGAGGNTTGGAAGAAGTTGACAAAGACACCGTGGTCATGTACGGAAGCATCGCCGCTGCTGTCTTGTTTGGCNTGATCTTCGTCGTCGCTCTTGCCCGNACGCTTCGNCGCCGTGCCAATGCTCAACCCGTGTATGTCCCTCCCGTTGAGATGGAGGATGAATCCGGGGACGAGGATGATGGCTTGGACCTGTCCGAGTTGGATGACCTCTTCTCCGATGATGAAGACGACGAATTTGACGATGTCTTCGCCGACCTTTGAAGGTTGATTTCGGCCGTTCTCTGACCGTCATGAACTCGGCCGATGTGACACGATTTTCTAGGCAACCCTCAAAGGCTAGGTGTAGCGCACTACACCTAATCCCCAAGGAGGAATTTCATGCTTGGACTGAATGGGAAAACGGCCTTTGTGTTCGGTGTTGCCAGTGAAGACTCGATTGCTTGGGCAATTTGCAAGCAATTGGCCGCTGCTGGTGTGACCTTGTATTTGGGGTACCAGAAGCGATTTATGAGCCGTGTTTTCAAACTGAAAGATGAACTCCCGGCCATCGGGGGATTCTATCCGTTGGACGTGGCTTCGGACGCTACGACGCAGGAATTTTTCACAGCCTTTGCCGCCGAACACCCGGGCAAAAAGGCAGACATTCTCGTTCATGCCATCGGGTTTGCGCCACGGTCGTGCTTTGACCGCCCTATTCTGTTCGTGGAGGACGAAGACATCAACACGGCCATGACCATCTCTGCGAATTCCCTTCAGCGATGTTTGAAGCACGCCCTCCCCTACCTCAACGAAGGTTCGTCCACCATTACCCTCACCTATGCGGCCTCCAATCGTTTCGTTCCAAGCTACGGCATCATGTCCATGGCCAAGGCGGCGTTGGAGTGCTGGACTCGGGAACTCGCTTGCCATCTCGGCCCCGAGGGTCACCGAGTGAACGCCATTTCTTCCGGCCCTATCCGGACCATTGCGGCCAGTGGGATTCCTGGATTTGACCGAATTCTCGACCACGTCGAGGCCAACGCACCTCTGCGAAGAAACGTAAGCCAGGATGACGTGGCAGGAGCGACCTTGTGGCTTGCGAGTCCACTCGCAGCTGGGGTTACCGGACAATGCATCTACGTCGATGCTGGCTATTCCATCACCATGGTGCCGGAGAGCATCATGAACTGAGGTGAGATCATGACCTTGACCACGGAAGACGGCAAACCTTGCGAAGGAATTGATCAGGGGCCATTTGAGCCCATTGCAGTGATTGGCCTTGGAGCTTTGATGCCGGATGCAGCCGATATCGAAGCCTTTTGGCAAAACGTACTCGATGCCAAAGTGAGCATTCGGACGTTGCCCGATGGGCGTTGGCCGGGACCGCTCAACCATTTTTGGAAAGAAGGCGGCCCTGGCAACCATACGGAAGGGTATTCGTACGCCAAGATTGGGGCGCTGGTCAACGATGCAGAATTTGATTGGCGACGCTGGCGACAACCGCCTGGAACTCTCCCTCAAATCGACCCGTGTCAATTGTGGGCGGTCTCGGTTTCGGCCGATGCCATCGAGCATGCTGGCTATGATGGTGAAGCCAAGGACATTGACCGGACGCGAACCGGCGTGGTTTTTGCCAACGCCTTGGGCGGTGAAAATCGAAACCTGTCGAACCTTCGGGTGTGGTCCCACCACACTGCGACCCTTGCCAAGGAACACGGAATGCCCTCACCAAATGAACCAGCCTTCATGGAAGCGATGCTTGAGGGCACTCCTCGCATCGACGAGGACACCATGCCTGGGGAGCTGGCGAACGTCGTTTCAGGGCGAGTTGCCAACCTTCTCGACTTGCAGGGGCCAAACCACGCCATGGACGCAGCGTGTGCCTCGTCAATGGCTGCGGTTCTGGACGCATGCCGGTTGCTTCAGACACGTCAGGTCGACGTGATGCTCGCCGGGGCAACGGACCGTACGATGGACCCGGCTACCTTTGCTAAATTTTCAGCCATCGGGGCACTCTCGCCCACCCATTCATCTCCTTTCGATGCCCGGGCTAACGGTTTCGTCATGGGCGAGGGCGCTGGCGTGCTGGTTCTCAAGCGTCTGAGCGATGCCATTCAGGATGGCGATGAAATTTACAGCGTCATCCGTGGAATTGGTGGTTCGTCGGACGGACGGGGCAAAGGCATCACGGCTCCAAGCCAACGCGGCCAAATTCAAGCCATCGCTCGCGCTTACAGCCAAGCAGGCTACCCGGCTTCAACCGTGGAATTGGTTGAGGCGCACGGCACCTCAACCAAGGTCGGAGACGCTACGGAATTGTCCACACTGTCCCGTCTTTGGACTGGAATTGAAGGGTCTGGCAATGTGGCCGTGGGTTCCATCAAGTCACAGATTGGGCACCTCAAGGCAGCTGCAGGCATCGCCGGGATCATGAAATCGGTCATGGCCTTGCACCATCGCACCATCCCTCCAAGTGCCAATTTTGAGACACCCAATCCAACCGTTGATTGGACCAACATTCCGTTCTTTGTTCCGACCTCCCCCTTGGAATGGCCTCGGCCAGCCCAGCACCCGCGCCGAGCGGGTGTGTCGGCCTTCGGCTTTGGCGGAACCAATTTCCACATCGCTCTCGAGGGCTATGAGCCCGATTTCCATGCACCCCTTGCCTCCGATTGGGACCAGCGTTGGGCGGCTTACAGCGGCCAAGCGCCTTCATCGGCCCCCTCCATCTTTGACGGTACACTCCCCGCAACGATGACGCACGAAGCCATCAAAGCGGTGGAAGGAGGAGTTTTGCTGCTTTCCGCCCCAAGCTTAAACGGATTGCATGAGGCATTGGCCGAGGTCTCATTCAGTGGCCCCTTGTTTGACGATGACCCGAGGGGCCGTCGCCTTTCGGAAGCACTCCAACACGCCAGCCAAACCTTCGATGCTGAGGCTCCTTTCCGAATGGCGCTGGTCGCCACGTCTTGGGCTGAATTTTCGAAGCGCCAAACCTTGGCAGGTCAGGCCATGATGGACGCTGAAAAGTGGGGCTTCCTCCAAGCCCAAGGCGTCCTCATCACTGACCAACCCCCCATGCCTCCAGAGGCGAAAACCGTTCACATGTACCCCGGTCAAGGCAGCCAATACGTCGGCATGACCGCCGATTTGGTTCAACGTTTCACGGCCCCTTCGGACGTGTGGAGTCAGGCCGACGAAACCATGGTTGAGGTGTTGGGTGGTGAAACCCTCTCTGGATTTGTCTTGCGCTCATCACTTTCCAAAGAAGAACTCAAGGAAGCGGAGCATAAACTCAAGCAAACCGAGTACACGCAACCGGCGATGTTGACGGCCGATTTGGCCATTGAGCGAACGCTCCAGGCGTACGGCCACGCACCGGACATGGTCGCTGGGCATTCCCTTGGTGAATACGCCGCCTTGATGTCTTCAGGCATCCTCGATATGGATGGTGCTTTGCGAGCTGCTGCCGCCCGAGGCACCGAGATGGGGGCCGTTGAAATTGACGACAAAGGNCTCATGGCAAGCGTGACAGCCCCGTATGCAGCCGTTGAGGCGGTCCTCGAAGCTACGGACGGTTACGTGATCGCAGCCAACAAGAACTCACCCAAAATGACGGTGATTGCTGGTGAAACAGAACCGGTGAAGGTGGCGATGGCTGCCTTTGAAGCCCAAGGCTTCTCATGCGTGCCTTTGGCCACTTCGCATGCCTTCCATTCCCGCATCGTGGCGCCGGCCAATGAGCCCCTGCGTCGTTTCTTGGAAGGGCTTGAAATTCGGTGGCCGTCGGTGCCCATTACAGCGAACGTCGACGGCATGTTCTACCNCACCGAAGGNGAAGATTCCAAAGCAGCCATCCTTGAGAAACTCGCCCCTCAGATGGCTTCCTCGGTGGAATGGACCAAACAGATCGAAACGATGTACTCCGATGGCGGCCGTGTGTTTGTTGAGGTNGGNCCAAAGCGGGCTTTGACGATGTTTGCCATGCAAATTCTCGAAGACAAACCCCATGTCCCCATCATGACCAACCACCCCAAGCAGGGTGGCATTGCAAGTTTCATGACGGCCATCGGGGCTCTTGCTCTCGCTGGCCGACCNCCGGTGTGGCCAGCGTTGGATTCTGAGGCGTTGCAAGCGGGTTTCAAAGCGGGNCCAATNGAGGCCAGAACCGCAAGCAACGTCATTCCGGCCAACACCACCGCTGCGTTGGAATCGCTTCGAACCCGTGCTCGTCCGCTNCCAGGTAGCGGTGCCTCCACCNCAGTGTCGGNCGCCACCGTTNAAAGCGGACCGATGGATTCCGACTTCGNTCGAGACCGAGCCGTGCGTGCNTATGTCGGCGACCGCATTGCTCGCTACAGCGGTTATCCCGCCTCATTTTGCCATGGACANGTCGCGTTGGTTGGNGGCCTTGGCCTCACNGCCCAACAGGTGCAGAGCGTGGNCGCNACCATCGCTTCCGAAGCCCANATTGACCCGGAGTTTGATGGGGNTGCCGCCGTAACNGCCGGCGACCTCAACCGCTGGGTTCGTGCNCCACCNCCTTCATGGACGCCCATGGCCACGGTTTCTGCTCCTTCATCGTTCAAGACCGTCCCCGTTCAAACGGTNGGAGCGCTCCAAACCGCTTCTCGTCGCGACGTGGACCCGTATGTCGTCACCGGTATTTCGCTGGGGTTGCCGGGCATGGACCGGGTGTTTTCCGAAGATGCGTTTGAGAAACTCGTCCGAGGTGAAACCTGCATCAGTGAGGTTTCCGACGAATACAAGCAACGGCTTCTCGACAAAAACATCGTCCGCCTCATCAAAGGCCGTGATGGTTCGGTGAACATGGACCAGGCCAAGGTGTTTGGCGACATCCCACAATTGGCTGGCCTCAAGGGCGCCTTTGACCTCGCCGAAGAGTTTGGAATTGATCCGAAGGCGATTCTTGCCTGGGACATCAGCACGCAATTGGCCGTGGCAGCAGGTTTGCTGGCTTTGCGAGATGCAGGAATCCCATTGACGCCCGTTGAACAGATTGGCAAGGGTGGGCTGCGCCTGATTCGAAATTGGCAAGTCCCTCAAATTCAGCGTGAACGAACGGGCATCGTCTTTTCTTCTTGCTTCCCAGGTCTTCAGATGGGGCTCAAGCACGCCAAAGGCAATGGCGATGATGGCGAGGGTCGCTTTGACCGTCGCTACCTGTTCCAAACCCTCAACATGGGCCATTCTCAATTTGCACAATACACCGGTATTCGTGGACCCAACACGACCATCAACCTTGCCTGCGCATCAGCCACGGCAGCGTTCGGCGTCGCTGAGGACTGGCTCGATGCCGGCCGGGTTGACCGCGTGGTGATCATCAGCGGCGACGACGTTACCGGCGATGACATGTGGGAATGGATTGCGGGTGGCTTCGCCGCCTCCGGAGCTGCGGCCACCAACAACGTGGTTGAGGAAACCGCCCTTCCGTTTGACCGACGCCGTAACGGTTTGATTCTCGGAATGGGGGCAGCCGCTTTCGTCGTTGAGCGAAATTCCGAAGCTCAACAACGCGGTGTACAACCGATTGCAGAGTTCTTGGGCTCCACCACCGCCAATTCCGCCTACCATGGAACCCGATTGGACGTGGAACACGTGGGCCAAGTGGTCAATGGATTCATCACGGACATGGAACGACGATGGGGACTTGACCGCCATGCCATGGCACCGAACACGGTCTTCTTTTCCCATGAAACCTACACCCCTGCCCGGGGAGGTTCTGCTCAATCTGAAGTCAAGGCACTACGGGACACTTTCGGAGATTCAACCAACCAATTGGTGATTGCCAACACCAAAGGATTCACCGGCCACCCCATGGCGGTTGGTATCGAAGATGCGAGCATGTTCTACGGTTTGAAAACGGGGCGAATCCCACCCATCGCCAACCACAAAGAAAACGATCCCGAACTCGGAGATTTGAATTTGTCAACGGGAGGAGATTACCCCGAATTGGAGTTTGGCCTCCGGTTCGCGGCGGGCTTCGGTTCACAAATCGCTCTTTCCTTGATGCGCCGTTGGCCCGTTGAAGGAGAGCGCATCGACGGCGCCAAGTTGCTCGCCTGGGCACGGCACCTCGCCGGTACCGATGATGTCGTTATGCGTGTGCTGCAAAACAAACTCGTCGCTTACGTTAACGGCGATGATAACCTGCACGGGGGCGTCCAAGGCGATGCATGGCCGGCCACAGCACCGTGGGAAGGAAAACCATCCGTCTCGCATGCGCCCGTTGAAGCGGCTTCACCAGAACCCGAACCATCTGTTCCTGTGGCCCCTGTGCCTGTGTCAGCGGTGGCCACACCCCCGGTGGTCAACGATGAATCAATGGTTTCGACCGTGATTGAGGTTGTGGTCAACCACACGGGATACCCTGCCGACTTCGTTGAACTCGACCAGGACCTCGAGGGCGAGTTGGGCATCGACACCGTGAAGCAAGCCGAAATCATGGCCGATATTCGTGACCGGTTTGATTTGCCCATCGACGAAGACTTCGTGTTGGCTGATTATCCAACCCTCAACCACATGATCGGTTACATTCAACGCATGACCGGGGGCGGTACTCCTTCGCCTCCTTCATCGCCTTCTGCTGAACCTAAGGCCACGCCTTCGGAGCCTGTGGTTGAAGAAACACCACCTCCTTCCTCCCCGGTCGCCGCACCGGTCGCCCAACCGGTGGACGATGCTGGCATGACGAAAACGGTGGTTTCCGTGGTCGTTGAGCACACGGGTTATCCTGCCGACTTCATTGAACTCGACCAGGACCTTGAGGGCGAATTGGGCATTGACACCGTGAAGCAAGCCGAAATCATGGCGGACATTCGAGACCGGTTTGACTTGCCCATCGACGAGGATTTCGTGCTATCAGACCATCCGACGTTGAACCACATGATTGGCTACATCCAGCGAATGAAAGGTCAATCGCCGTCCTCTGCACCGCCCAATGAACCTGCCCCTGCTCCAGAACCCTTGGTCGAAGCACCAACGCCCACCGAGTCCACCCCGTCTCCTCCGGCAGTCCAAGGTTCGAGTCCCGAGATTGAGGACGTTTTGGTTTCGGTGGTGGTAAGCCATACCGGTTATCCCGCTGACTTCATTGAACTCGACCAAGACCTCGAAGGGGAATTGGGCATTGATACCGTGAAACAAGCGGAAATTATGGCTGAGATTCGTGACCGGTTTCGTTTGCCCGTCGACGAGGATTTCGTTCTCGCCGACCACCCAACGCTGAATCATTTCACGGCTTACATCGTCAAAATGCAAGGCGGAGCCGAACCCACAACAACGGTCGCCACCCCTGAAGCGGAACCCAGCGTTTCTCCCCAAGATTCGGATGAACAACGGGTTTCCCATCAAGCTGGAACGCGTCGCTGGCAAGTCGAGATCGAAGCGTGCCCCGGAATCGCCTCTCCTCTCAACGTATCCGGTACCGTCGTGGTTTCCGATGACGGTTGGGGGATTGCCGAGGCCTTCTGTCAGCGAATGGAAGCACGTGGCCTTCATGCTGTTCGTGTTGGCTTTGAGAGTCGCATTCGGGATGCTTCCCGACACGATGAAGGTGGGCGCACCGTTTACCGAGCCGACCCAGAACAACCGGAGCACTTGGCATGGATTGCTGACCAACTCAAGGGCACTACGATTGGGGGCATGGTCCACATGGCTCCACTCAAATTGGCCTCCGAGGAGTGGCTGGAAGATGCCTATCCGTCGTCCCAAATTGCGCTCGCTGGCCATGGTTGGTTTGGTTTGCTCAAGGAATTGGGTGGGCGAATGCCGACCGACGNCGCAGGTTTCATCGCCTCTGTGACATCAATGGACGGCCGTCATGGCAACCTCGGTGATCGTTTCAATGCGGTACANTGTGCTGCCAGCGGCATCACCAAGTCGTATGCTTTTGAACGACCTGACCTCCGGTGTCGCGCTTTGGACCTGCACCCTGAGTTTGTTCTTGATGAGGCTGAGGCCGCCAAACGCATTGAAGACGATGTCTTTGGTCTCGCAGGAGAAGTTGAGATTGNGCTTGACCGGGACGGTCGTCGCTGGGCACTGGTAGCGTTCGCTGAGGACGTGGTCGATGAAGTCAAACCGCTCACTGGCAAAGATACCTGGTTGGTTTCGGGTGGCGGCTCCGGCGTCACAGCAGCCTCCATCATCGGCGTGGCGGGTGCCAGTCTCAACGCAGGGGCGCATTTCGAACTTCTTGGCCGTTCCAAACTCATTGAAGCCACGTCTTCGTGGATTGATTGGTCTGAAGACCAACTGGAGGAGGAAAAGAACGCCTTGAGGGAACGTTTGATCGAGGCAAGTGAAAGCGGTAAAGTCACCATGGTCGAATGGAACGATGCTTGGCAAAAGTTCACTCGAAGTCGCGATGTTTACTTGACGTTGGACGCCATTGAGCAAACAGGTAACCATGCTGCCTACCATTCAGTGGACGTGATGGACCAGATCGCCCTCCAAGAACTCGGCTCATCCCTCGGCCGACCGATCACGGGAATTGTCCATGGAGCCGGACTTGAAGATTCAAAGTTGGTCGCGGACAAAGGCTACGAGGTGTTTGACCGTGTGGTGCGCGTCAAGGTCGACGGATGGAGGGCCCTTTTGTCGGCGGTGGTCGCTTCGGGACCCCTCCTTCCAGAATTTGCATGTTGCTTCACCAGCGTCGCTGGTCGATTTGGCAACGGTGGTCAAACCGATTATGCTGCAGCCAACTCCGTGCTGGACGCTGAAATGGCTCGTCTCACGGCCACAAAGGAATGTCGAGCCGTGGCCATCGGCTGGACTGGATGGCGCGACGTGGGCATGGCTACACGCGGTTCCATCGAAGCGGTCTTCGCTGCGGCCGGAATTGAGACATTGGCGGTAGAGGATGGAGTCTCAATCTTCGTCGCCGAAGCCCTGCAGGGTGGAAAGCGTCGTGTGCTCGGTTGCGGCTCCCTCGGCCAAATGGACACCTTCTCGTCGTTCAGAGAAGCGCCCCTCAAACTCCCTGCTCAAATGGCCGCCACCATCGCCGACCCGTCTCGGTTCCCCTTCGTCGACAAGGTTCTCTCGTTGGACGAAGGTGTTCATCTCATGACGCAGACCACGCTTTCAACCGCAGACCANCCCTTCCTGCTCGACCACGCCATCGAGGGCGTACCGTACCATCCAGGTGTGATGGCCCTCGAAATGTTTGCTCAGTCCTCCCTTCTGCTGCAACCCACCACCTGCCTCGCCGGGTTTGAGGAGGTCAGCTTTGGCCTGCCGGTTAAACTTCTGAAAGGTCCGATGACGGTCCGAGTTGATGCCGTTGTTGAGCGGACGGAGGACGACATGACCTGGGTTCGTTGTCGCCTCATCTCCGATTTAGCCAATTCAAAGGGCGAGGTGTTTGGTGAGCGTGAGCACCACGAAGCTTTGGTGCGTCTTGTCGAGAAGCGGGAAGACTTGCGCCCCTTCCTTCACCGAGAAGTTGAGGCGTTGCCCTCCATCGGTACTCCCCCCGTGGGTGATCTCATCCATCCTGCTTCGTTCATCTACGACCGTTATTTCCATGGCCCACGTTTCCAATCCCATGGAGGTGTCCTCCGTGGCGTTGGTGATGCCCAGCAGCCTGGCATTGACGGGTTGGCCTTGATGCGCCACCAACTGCCCGCTACCGATCAGTTTGCGGTGGAACAAGACGGTGAAGGTGTCCTTCTTGAGGCCCTTCCAATGCTCATTGAGGCTGGTTTCCAAAACGCCGGACTCGTCGCCATGGAGGTCCTTGGTTACAGCAGCCTTCCCGTGGGCATTGCTTGGTCCACCATGCTTCGCGTGCCCGAGGCTGAGGAAGTTTTGCGCCTGCGCACCTTGCAAACCGATTCGCTGGAGGATGGCACGACGGTGCACGACGTGTTGGTGGTTGGCGAAGACGATGCGCCTGTTCTAGCGCTCAAGGGTTTGCGATTGAAAGCGATGGCCAACGTGGACGATGGCCAGCGTTTTGCACTTGAGCGATGAGGCCTGCTGCATGCAACCGGTGAACGTGATTGAACTCACTCCCCCCGGTGGAGCAAGTGTGACTTTACTGGCGACCAACATCGAAGATTGGTCGCTTTCCGAAGTTCCTTTGGCCCAACCTGCAGAAGTCGCCACCTTTGTCACCAACAAGCGGCGGCAAGAACACATGACTGGACGTTGGCTCTTGGGGCATGCCTTGCGCGAGTGGGGCGTGAACGACTTGTCGGTGGTTGAAGTGGTCCGAGATGAGCATCGTGCCCCCTCCCTCGTCTACATTCAAGGGGTATGGAAACGGACGGCTCTGCCTAACTTTTCCATCTGCCACAGCGAGGGAATGGCGTTTCTAGCTTTGACTCACCCGACCCATGCGGTGGGGCTGGATGCTGAACCCCTGCACCGCCGTCTGGCAGAGAATGCCTTTGACATGATGGCCAAAGGGGCTGAATTGGAGGCATTGAGATCCTCGCCTCAGCATGTTTTCCAGGCATGGACTGGGAAAGAAGCCGTGCAGAAATGCTTGGGACTCGGGATGCACCTTAATCCCCGTGAAATTGAAATTCCAATTGGTGTTGAAAATACAACTATTTCAATTGGAAATTCAAAAATCCAATTGGTTTATTGGACCGAAGAAAGGTATCATCTTTCACTTGCATGGCGCCCCGTAGAACCGTCCACAAGCGACCCGGAGGAGCGGATGCTGGAGGAAACTCGGTTAGCGATGCAAGCCGACCCGAATTGGGGCGTTGGTTGCAAAACCCAACGTCACGGGGCTTGATCAATTCCACAGCCGGCTGCTTTCCCAAGGAAGGTTGAGAGCGACACCAAGTTCGGTGAGAATCACGAAATTCAACACGATGTAGGCGACAAAGGCCAGCATCAGCACCACCAGCGAGGTGTTGATGATGCGTTTTCGCTGGCGTCGCACTTCATCGAGGGTGCAAATGCCGTTGTTGCGGAAATACAAGACCAAGCCTGTGATAACGAAGGCCGTGCTCAACGTTAGAAGCATCGGACGAAACCAACCCATGCCGTTGGTGCCCCAATACAAATCGTTGGAGAGGGCTGCGGCGCTGGAGACGCTGGCCAAACCGAAGAACACCAGGACAATGCTNGGAAAACAGCACATGGATGCAAGGAAGGCAGAGCCTCCAATCCACTTCCACAACGACTTGACATCGGTGGAGACGGTTCCCTCGGCCATGTTGCTCTGTTCCTCCATTGACATTTCAAGATGTGTTCTCAATTGCAGTCCTGAAACGCTTGTACATCGTCGATGGCATTGCGATGCCAAATCAGCGGTAATACAGGCGTACCGTCCGACCATTCTCCCATTCCCGTGAGCATCGTTTCGTCCGTCATGTATTGAAAGGCCCAGTCAGCGGTGAAGGTGTCGTTTCGTCCATGAGCGACGAGGTAATCCGCTTGGGCATCGATGCGGCGATAAAAGCTCCAATCGGACAACGTGTCCCGTGCGGGGTCGGTTTGCAGGTAATGGCTCGCCACCAAACGTGGGTAGCCATAGTGGTCCGATTGGATCTCAATCAATTGGTTTCGCTCGGTTGGCAGCGCATTGAACATCCGCTGATGAAACGCTCCGGGGCACATGCCCACGCTCATGTCATCTTGAGGAACGCCGATTTGGACCAAGGTTTCCTCGGGTATCAGCGAGAGGTTCGGTTGTAGGGAGGCCTGCATGGGTCGACTTGCGGGGGCTTCAAGGGCGACCACAAGGGCATGGGTGCCCCAACCTCGTTCCAAGGCGGAATCCAGCGATAGGAAGGTATAGGCTGCTCCAAGGCTGTGTCCACCAACCCAAAGAGAGGAGGGATCGATGCGAACATCGCCTAAATGAGCCTCAAGTTGCGCTTCCCGCTCCGACCCCAAAAGAATGTCCTCAAGGTGGTCAAGTCCAGCGCGTATGGCCACGTCTCGGTACGTGTGTTGGAGGTAGTCGGACATGCCGTCTTGGTAGGTCGCTTCATGGTCCTCATGCCCGATTGGGCGCAGGTCGGAGGGGTACTGGATGAAGGCCACAGCGACTCCTTTTGCACCAAGGTGGGAAATCCAGCCTTGGTAGGCATCGATGTCAGGATAGCCAAACCCGTGGAGTAACACCGCCAACGGAAGGTGCGAAATGGGCAATTCTTCAGGGAGGTGAGGAAGCGTCACGTAAACGCTGAATTCAACATCGTCTTCCAAGGGCCCTTGCACCTCGATGACCTCATCGGGCAAGGCATAGGGCGACCGGTATTGCTCCAAAGTGTAAGGGCCTGGAACCGAGCCGTAGCCCATGGTGGGGGCGGCAGGAGGCGTTGGCGCAAAGCCGGCGAGGGCTGGAACGCCCGGCATGACCAACCAGGCAGCGAAAAACACCCCGAGCACGTGAAACGCTCTGGTCGCTGATGGACGTGTTTCGCCAGACTTGCGCAGGGTAGGAGGTCCACCAAGGGCTATGAGCAGACAGGCAAGTCCCCAACCCATGAGGGTTGGCAACATGAGGAATGCTCCTCGAAGGTAAAACACGTCCAACAAAAAATGGAGGGAGATCAGCCCGAGGAGCAACCCCAAGGCCGCATAAGGAAGAGCCAGCCAAACGGCCCTTTCCGAAGTGGATTTCACTCGTGTCCTCAACCCAAAGGCGGCCGCACCCACCAAGAGGAACAGGGAAAGGGTCAACGTCGGTGATTCGCGTAGACGGAGGGTCCACTCAAGCGAGCGAACGGCGTGAGGCCACACCGAATCGACGAGGTCCTTTCCTGAAAGAAGACGAAGGATCATCTCACCGTAAGCCAACAGGACTCCAAGAAGGATGCCCCATTGGGGTGAAAACCGGGTTCCTTCGTGGGCAATCTCCCCCGATAAATCCGGCGCATCAGCGTCCATGTTAGAATTTCATTTCATTTTCTACATGAAGTTTCGTTCAGCCCCGGGCCTCGTTGATTGGTGCGTCAACTGGAACAACGTCCCTCAGTAGGGGACGTCCTTCCATCCAATTTTGTAACCGATGAGGTTGAAGGAACGGTGGAGAATCGGCGTGATGGCTACAAGTGCCAGCATGGGAAGGCG
Source organism: Methanobacteriota archaeon (assembly GCA_002714305.1). GTDB lineage: Archaea > Thermoplasmatota > Poseidoniia > Poseidoniales > Poseidoniaceae > Poseidonia. The sequence continues at coordinate 15,736 of PAWY01000030.1, forward strand.
CAGTTCCTCCGAAGCAAGAACGGAAGGTCCCAAGAAGAGTTGGCCCAAAAGAAAGACCATGATGGCGAAAGGTAGGGTGTCGAGCAGCGGAGCTTTGGAAGAGATGTCTCCTTCTCGCTTGAGTCCCCTTCGGCGTTTGAAGAATGAGCCTGTGCTGTCTCCAAGCAAGCAAGCAAAACCAAGGAACGAGCCCAAAATAAACGCCGCTCCATTGGCGCCTCCAATGTAGAACCATGCCTCTTCCGCACCAACCAAGGGGTGGGCGAAAATCGTGGCTCCGTCATCAAACACCGTGTCCAGTGTGCCGGTGGAGACCGATGAGGCGATCAGCATGCACAGCAAACCTGAGGTGAGCGAGCCACCGATGAGACCGTTCCATGTCTTTCCGTCTCCAAGCATCCGATTTCCGTCAGAAAGCACTCTTCCGCCGTCAATGGGCCATGGGCCGTATCCGGTTTTTGGCAACCATTTCCCCCACATCATGGCGAAGGTGTTGGCGAGGAACCCGGGCAGGTACAACCAAAGTGTCAGCAAACAAAGTGAAAGAAAATCCATGACATCACCCGGTGATTAACGCCCTTCCCTCGTGGGCTGAGCCTTTGATGCTTACGAGATGATGGCCCGTGAAACATGCGTCTTGGTTCATCAAGCAAGGTGCGGATAGCGGGAGTCGAACCCACGACATAAGGTTGGAAACCTCAGATGATAACCACTTCACCATATCCGCAGTGTGGTAGACTGGACGACAAGCCCCTCCTCTTTGAGGGAATCGGTTCGCACCTGTGGCTCAGCGGGACCGTCTGAACTCATTGAACATCGANCTGGTTCGCTCACGGCGGTTTCCTAAATGCTGTTGCTGGATGAGTTCTCTGCTTGGTAAATCAGTGAGTCCTCGGTTTTGGCGGATTTCAGCCACCCGTTCCATTCGCCGCTCTTGGTCGCGTATGCTGCGGCTCTGACCCCGAATCATTAGCGTCCCCATCAAGACGAACAGCACCAATCCTGCTAGCGCTGCCTGAAGCATCGTGCTTTCGACCAGCGTGTCCACCAGTGAACCTTCGGCCTNGTCTTCAATCTCAACNGGGGCGTTCGAGTCAATGGCCTTGATGACCACCGTCACCGTATCCATGGGGTTGGTTGCTCCTGGTTCGGAGACGGTGAGGAGCAACTGGTGGTTACCCAACTCTTGGGCGTAACCCGATAGCGAAGCGATNTGAGAATTTCCACTCGCTGAAGTAAACGTCAGGAAGTGTTCTGAGGATTCACCCACAATGCTCGACGTGGCGGTCCATTCGAGGTTGGCCGCAAAGGCGGAACTCATCGCGGTTGTCACCGTGCATGAGAAGGTGAACCATCCACTTGCCGCAAGGTCAACCTCAATGGTGTTCTCGCTGCACGTCATGCTTGCTTCGGCTGAATTTCGGGATGAATCATTGGGCCAGTGGTCTGGCTTGTAGGCNCCTAAGGTGGCGTTGTCACCGTATCCATCGCCATCGTTGTCGGAATATTGGCTTCGTTGTTCCGGGAATTCGTCTTGTTGGTCAGACCACCCGTCGCCGTCTTGATCGGGGCAGCCGAAGGTGGCTCCTGCTGTGGATGTNCCGGCATCGTTTGGACAGGCATCTCCGTCGGTGCCCGTCGGCTCGTCGCCNTANCCATCGCCATCGCTGTCAAACCATTGCGTGCCGTCGNCAGGCCAGAGGTCGCTGCTATCGCTTGCTCCATCGCCGTCGCCGTCAACACAACCGTAGACATCCAATGAGGAGGTNCCNGGNGTGGTAACGCAAGCATCGGGCTGGGTTCCGTTGGGGTTATCGCCGTAGCCGTCGCCGTCGCTGTCCGTCCATTGTGTCGGTTCGCCAAGGAAGGCATCGTTCGCATCGGAAGTCCCATCGCCATCATCGTCGGCGCATCCGAATCGGTCAACGTTGGAGGCCCCTGCGGTGGCGGGGCAGGCGTCCGGCTGGAATCCGGCCGCATTATCGCCATAACCGTCCTCGTCGCTATCGGTGGTTTGTGTCGGGTCGAAGGGGAAGGCATCGGCGCCGTTTGAATGGTTCCACCCGCTTGCATTGCCCACCGGGAGGGTCGGGTCGGAGGCGCCATCGCCATCGCTGTCGAGGCATCCCACGCGATCGGTTGTTGAGTTGCCTGTGATCATTGGACAGGCGTCTTCAGCATCGTCGTAACCGTCGCCGTCGCTATCGATGTACCGTGTCGGGTCGTTGGGGAAATCGTCCGTGATGTTCGCATAGCCATCACCGTCGTCGTCCACACAGCCATACAGGCCGATCGTTGAGGTTCCTGCCTCACCGGGACAGGCATCGGGTTGGAGGCCGGTGGCGTTGTCGCCATAACCGTCTCCGTCTTGGTCAAGCCATTGTGTGGGGAGGTCCGGGAGGGCATCGATGGTGTTGTCCCATCCGTCGCCATCGTTGTCCAAGCATCCCAGTCGGTTTCCTTGCGTTGAATTACCGTATTGTGTCGGGCAAGCATCCGGATTGGTTCCTCCGGGGTTGTCGCCGTAGCCGTCGCCATCGCTGTCCGCCCATTGTGTTTGGTCGCCGGGATGGGTGTCTTCAGCATCGCTCCAACCGTCTGCGTCGGCATCCGGGCAGCCGTATGTTCCGTTTTGCCATGACTCTCCGTAGACATTTGGACAAGCATCTGGGACGGAACCTGCGGCATTGTCGCCGTATCCGTCACCGTCCGTGTCGTTCCATTGGGTCGAATCGGTCATGAAGGCGTCGGCTCCGTTGGCGGTGGTCCACGCACTGTCCGGGTCAGAATATCCGTCACCGTCTTGATCTGGACAACCTTTCCGGTCATGCACGGAGGTGCCGTAGAGCGTCGGACAATCATCATCCAGCCCGTCGTCGTATCCGTCGCCATCGTTGTCACCCCAGCGGTTCGGATCACTGGGGTAGGCGTCCGCACCGTCGTCAACGGTCCACCCGCTGTCCGGGTCAGAGTATCCATCACCATCGGAATCCGGACACCCAAGTCGGTCAGCGGTCGAGGTTCCAGCGACCGATGGGCACTGGTCTCCGTTGGTTCCCAGCGGATTGTCGCCATAGCCGTCAGCGTCGGCGTCAACCCATTGGGTGCTGTCGTTTGGTGCGATGTCGGCTCCATTCGCCGTGGTCCAGCTTGCATCGGCGTCTGAGGAGCCGTCGCTGTCGCTGTCGGGGCATCCAAAGCGATCTCGGCTTGAAGCACCCGTGGTGCTTGGGCAGGCATCCGCTTCGAATCCAGTTGCCTCGTCGCCGTAGCCATCACCGTCAGCATCCGCCCACTGCGTTGCTTCGTTCGGGAAAGCATCGTCCACGTCGGCATAACCGTCACTATCGCTGTCCGCACACCCCAAGCGGCCCATCTCGGTTGAGGTTCCGTACTGCATTGGGCACGCATCAGGGTTGTTGCCCGAGGCGTTGTCCCCGTAGCCGTCCGTGTCACCATCGGCCCATTGTGTGGCATCGGAGCTAAACGCGTCGGCTCCGTTGGCTACGGTCCAACCGCTGTCCGGGTCAGAATAACCATCACCGTCGGTATCGGTGCATCCGTAGCGGTCTTGGTCCGAATCACCGTTCACGCTTGGGCATCCATCGCCCATGGTAGCTGGTGGTGGATTGTCACCGTACCCGTCGTTGTCGCTGTCGGCCCACTGCGTGTTGTCGGTGGGGAAGGCGTCGGCTCCGTTGGTGGTGCCCCAAGAGCCGTCGGGGTCGGAATATCCGTCACCGTCTTGGTCGGCACATCCGTTTCGGTCTTGGCTCGATGAGCCGGCCACGCTTGTGCATGAATCAGCTCCGTTGGCTGTGGTCCACGAACCGTCCGGGTTGGAATATCCGTCACCGTCGTCGTCTCCACAACCGTATCGATCGGCCGTTGAATTGCCCGCCGTTGAAAGGCAAGCATCGGGTTGGACGCCAGCAGCGTTGTCGCCGTAGCCGTCATAATCCGTATCGGCCCATTGGGTTGGTTCACTTGGGAAGGCATCGGCACCGTTGTTGACCGTCCAACTTCCATCGGGGTTGGAGTAGCCGTCGCCATCCGTGTCAGGGCAACCGGTGCGGTCGACGGTTGAGGTGCCTGCGGTGGTGTTGCAGTCGTCATCATCGTCCTCGTACCCGTCAAAGTCTCCATCTTGCGTCAAATTGGTCAAATCGTAGTCGCCGGTCATGGCGACAGCAAAGAATTGCGGACCGGTCGGAATGTTGCTTCCAACCACGTGAAGTTCCCATGTTCCTTGGGCCGGTGAAGCCAACGTCAAGCCTCGGAGGTTGTCGAGGTTGTTGCTCACGTTGGTCCATGTTCCTGAGGGGCTTTTGAGAGCCAAGTCAACGTCGTTGACAAGGTTGGTTGATGCGGAGGGTGTTGACGCGGGGTCGGTCCACGTCAAGGCGATGTTGATGTCATCGGCACTGGCGGGGACGATGAATGACCATCCGGAATCAGCGTTGGTGGTCACCGAGTGGCCTTGCAAATAGGAGGTGTTGATGGCTTGAGACATGTTGATTCTGCCCCATCCTTCGTGGTTGTTGGGGGCGGCTTCACCAGCCCCGTTGGTGGAAGAGGAGTATTGTCCAGTCATGTCGTGGGCGCTGGCCGTGAAAATGGCCTTGACCAGAGCGGAGGTGGGGTTGGTTTCTCCGAGGTTGTCCATGAGGTGTTGCAGCAGAAGAGCGGAGGCGCCTGCGGTGAGGGGTGTCGCCATGCTTGTGCCGCCCATGTACGTGTAGCTGGCGTTGTGGCCCAGCCAACCCACCGAGGATGTGCTTCGGGACTTGGTTGAGAGGATCATGGTCCCAGGGGCCGAGAAATCGGGCTTGAGGCGACCGTCGTCGGTGGGTCCACGGGAGGAAAAGGCGGCCATCCCGTCAGGATTGTCGGCCAAACGGTCGGTCGAAATGGGTGAGCC
>PAWY01000031.1 GCA_002714305.1 Methanobacteriota archaeon
TTTGGCCAGCGTGTCCAGCGCCGCAGCCCTTTCCAACGATTTGTATTGGGGCACCAACGGCATGGGTTCTCGGCTCGGCAAAACTACGCATCATCGGCACACGGTCAACTTTCAACGCTGGTGTACGATCGTTTCGCTGCTGGCCATGCGCTTTGGACCATACGGGGTTCGCTGGTTCTGCTGGCCATCCCGTTTCAGGTTCTGCTGGCGACCATTCCACTCTCCTTGGTGTTGCTGTTTCCCGATGGCGTGGTTCATCAAAATCGGCAGTTGGAAATGGCGTTGCTCCTGTACGTCATGTGCCTCTACATCTCCATTCGAATTTTCCCAGGCTTTGCCCGTCGGTACATCACACTGGCCTCCCTTGGACGAAAATTCTTGGGCAATACCTTGCGAATTTCTTGGGCCTTCCCCATCTTTTTGCTGTGGTCAATGGGCCAGCTTTCTTCTTACATCGTTCAGCGTGTTCTCGGCGAAGACATTGCGCTCAACATCGCTTTTGAGAAGCAATTGTTTGAGTCGTTGATCTCTGCCGGCGCCACGCCGGAAACCTCGTTCTTGAATCTCCTCACCGCGTTGGCCGTCATGCCCATGGCTGCCTTTACCACGCTGGCCGTCCTTGGAGGGGGTGCGGGTGAACCCCCTGCGTGGATGCGCCCGACTTCGGTGCGAATCGATGATGATACGCAAGAGCAGCTCGATTCACTTTCGTCTGGTTTGAATCAACTGGCCGCAGAAGTGGCCCAGTCTCAAGCAACCCAAGCCGCACCAGCCTACGCCCCCGCATTTGTTCAACACGTCATGCTTCCTGCTGTTCAGGAACCCCAATCTCCACCGGAACCGGTCCAAGGCAGCCCTTCGTTGGTGGACGATTTGGACATCGATGGTCTCCTTTCAAGCCCTCCTGCTTCACCACCAAGCGAGCCAATTGAGCCGCCCTCTCACAACGAGCCGGTGATTCGAGGATTTGATATGGAATCCTCAGATAAACCATGATTTTCGACCGGTTTTGGTAGCCCACGAGAAGGCGACCTTCTTATGCTCAATCGTGTTGGGCAAGGTTGCTGATGTCCATGCGCCGAATGATGCCCTTCACCATTGTTATGCTGCTCTTGATGCAAACGCTTGCTATGAATTTGGTCGTGCCTGCCGAGGCTGCCTCCGGGCGCGGCGGAACAAACGATGATTTTACCGTGAAATCCATCACCCTTGGAAACGCCACGGCCCCTGCTGAACAATGGGTGCAATCCGATGGGACGGTCATGGATTACATCTTCATGGAAGATGAGATCGAGATCACGGTTTCAGTGCAGCGCTTTGGGGCCTCAGGTATCGGCGATGCTGCACCGGTGTCTGTGGACATTGTTCACCCCGTTGGTTTCGTGATGGAATCGTTTGATTTCACCACCAATCCGCTGACAGGAGGCCAATCCTTCAACGAGGTCATCGAATGGACCCCTTCGGCGGCTCACTCCATCCTTAACACCACGACCAACGACTTGTCCGGCGGTCTCATCATTCGTGCCACCGTGAACTTTGCCGATGATGACAAGAACGCCAACGACCAGCGCGACAAGGTCGTCCCCGTTGCGGTTGGTGCCAACACCATGGAAGCAACATCTGCCACTTCTGGCCCGCAATTTTTCAGCGGCAAGTATCCTGCTGCTGGTGGCGACGCAACCGCAGCTGGTTCGTGGCAAACGGATTCCACTGATAGTGCGGCAGGAAACGTGCATTGGCGCCATTCCTCTCCGGGAAGCAACTACCCTTCCAACGCCGAAGCGACCCGTCTGGTTCACGCTCGATACATGACTGGAAATACGTGCGACACCGATGCCAACGATGTCGGCCTGACCAATGTCAACCAGTATTATATCTGTCGAATCTTGTTCTACTCCAACGAATTCGTCTCCAGCCAGTTCCACCTCCAAGCATGGGGGAGCATGGCCGCTGGGGACTCAGTCTCCATGGAACTTTGGCGAGGCTCGGGCAACATTCAAGATAATTTTGAATCCATCTCGTGGGACATCTCCCAAGGAAACCCCAGCGCCGCTCCAGGTCAGTGGACCAACCTTTCGTGGGACCCGCAAGTGACGTGGGAACAAATTCCCAACCTTGCCAATCCTGAGGTCTTCCTTGGTGGCAGTTCCTACACGTTCAGTGTCTTGTTCACTTCTGACAGCAGCGTCGCCAGCGAGGGCTTCCACGTTGATGATTTCGTTCATTTCGGCGTCAGCCGTGTCACCGACTACACCGTTGACATGCAGTGCGACAACCCACTCAACGGCTACACCGTCGCTCCAAATCAAATGGCGACCCTCTACTGCACCTTGACCAACAACGGTTACTCACCCGCCACGATTCGCCTGCAGACCAACGTCACCAATGACTCGTGGATGGTACCTTTCCCGATCATCCGCATGGACATCGAGGGCAGCAGCAACCACGGAACGAACGTCATCATGCCCCCGCTCGGTGCAGGTAAAACCATCGAGTTCTGGGCCAACCTGACCGTGCCTGCTGGAGCCGATGTGCAACAACAAGATTGGAACCTCTGGCTCACGGACGCCAGCAGTGCTCAACTTGGAGAAAAAGCCCGCCTTGAAATGGATTTGGCCGTCAGTGAACAGTTCAGCGTGGCGTTGACCTCCACCGTTCCACTTGTCGCTGCGACCATCGGTCCCGATGATTATGGCCTGGTCAACTTCCGACTTCAAAACACAGGAAATCGCGATGCTGCGTTCAACCTTGCCACCACTTTCTCCGACAATTCCGGATGGGTCGGCCTCATTCAGAACGAGACAGGCGTTATCCAACCCAATCCCCTCACCTTGTACAAGGGTGAGCGTTTGGATTTGGTGTTGAACCTCTCCTCGCCCGAACTGGCCAATCCTGGGACGGTCTCCTTCAACCTCCGTGCAACCTGCCCGTCATGCAGCACGGCGCTCTTTGGTACAGACGTGTTGGTTCGCAACATCGAGGTTCCCGTCCTTCGTCATGTTGAACTTGTAGCCGAGGAAAACACCTTCTCCGGTGCAGCCAATGGCATCTCAAAGTCGCTCTACCTTGACCTGTTCAACCTCGGCAACGACGATGAACAATACAACTTGAGCATCGGTCAAAGCAACTGGCGCCTTCAAGCCTCGCTCCCCGCCGACCAGTCTCCTGTCTTGGACGCTTGGGATGGCGAGTCCACGGTTGTGGTTCAACTCGCTATGCCCATCGGACTTAGCCCCGGATTCTACTCCGTGACCATCACGGCCACCAGTGTCGACGACGAAACGGTGTACGACTCCATTGAACTCATCATCGAGATTCTTGAAACGGCAGCCGTCTTTGTTTCTGATGAGGAAACGGGCCAGTCCTACATTCCGGGCGATCTCGCTCAAACCATGTCCTTTGAGGTCCGCAACGACGGAAACAATCCAGACAGCTTCGCCATGACGCTGAACACGCCCACCGGCATGAACGCTGAATTCACCAACCTCATCAATGGCAACACGCCGGAGATAGACATTGGGGCAAGCTACAACGTTTCAGTTCAGTTTTCCTTTGTTGAAGGTACGGAGGGAAGCCTGAACCTCCAAGTCATCGCTACCAGCACTTCGGACAGCAGCATCAGCGCCACCGGACAGGCCACGTACCTCGTTGGCTCGCAGGACTGGCTTCGCATCTTCGCCATTCCACCCGTTGAAGTGGTTGAAGAAGGCGAATACGAGGTCGCCGTTCGTATTGTCAACCAATACACCACCGGTCAGCGTGTCGTGATGGACCTTGACGCGAGTGAGGGGAACAATTGGTTCAGCTCCTCCATCGCNCGACTTGACAAAGACTTCACCTTGGCCACCGGCGAAACCAAAGAAATCACCATCACGGTCGATGTCACTGAAACCACGCTCAAGAACCTCAANGCCGATTCCCTCACGGTGAACCTCACGGTTTGGGCTCGCTCGGAAACGGTCAGNGATGCCGCCAACGCTGTGTTGGAGGTTACCCTTGTTCGCATGGATTCCAGCGTTGAGGCCTTGGAAGATGAATCCAGTTTCCAACTCGAAGTCATCGCTCTTTGGGGTGTGTTCATCCTCATCCTCGTCGGCGGTGTGATTGTGCTCCTCTCCATCCTCAACACCGAGGAAGAGGAAGATGAGTACGCCAACTGGGGCGAAGACGGCTACGAAGACAGCCTTTCGGCGACCTACGGGGCCGTCGCTGCTGCACCTTCAATTCCGACCTCCATGCCCTCGCCGGCCCCCGCGGCTGCACCATCTCCAGCACCGGAAATGCCTGCGCCCGCTCCTGCGGTTGAAGACAACACGCCTCCACTCCCAGACGGAGGGTTGCCCGCTGGCTGGACCATGGAGCAGTGGAAGCACTACGGGCACCAATGGTTGGAACAAAACCAACCCTGAGCCGTGTTTGAGCACGACGCTGACGAAGCGTAGGGTTCAAGTCGGTGGCAACCTCGCCAACCATGCCGGAGGGCAACAGTATGTATGGAAACGGACAAGCACCCATCTTCATTTTGAAAGACGGTACCCAACGAACACGTGGCCGCACGGCCCAATCCAACAACATCGCTGCTGCCAAGGCGGTGGCTGATGCTGTACGCTCCACCCTNGGTCCAAAAGGCATGGACAAAATGCTGGTTGATTCGATGGGTGATGTCGTCATCACCAACGATGGTGCCACCATCCTCAAGGAAATGGACATTGAGCACCCAGCGGCAAAGATGATCATCGAAGTCGCCAAAACCCAAGAGCAACACTGCTTTGATGGAACGACCTCAGCGGTCATTCTCTCCGGTGAACTGCTCAAGCGAAGCGAGGACCTGATTGAACAGAACGTTCACCCAACGGTGATTTGCGAAGGTTTCCGTCTCGCTGCAGAGCGGGCGATTGGACTGATGGAAGGGCATGGAATCTCAACAGAAAACGACGATGCTGTTCTCCAAGAAGTGGCCAAGACNGCCCTCACCGGCAAGTCCGCCGGTGCAGTCAAATCCTTCATGGCTGACATTTGTGTTCGTGCCGTCAACGCCGTTGGTGTGGTTGAAGAGGGTGAACGAATGGTTGACCTGTCCGACATCAAAGTCGAGAAGCGCCAAGGCGGTTCCATCAAAGATTCATCCCTCATTGACGGTATTCTCCTGGACAAAGAACGCGTTCACGCAGGCATGCCTCGAAGCGTGAGTGGTGCCAAGATTGCGCTGGTGAACTCTGCCATTGANGTCAAGAAAACCGAAGTGGACGCCAAGATTCAGATCACCGACCCCAACCAACTCGCTTTGTTCCTNGAGGAAGAAGAGAATTACATTCGAAACCTCGTGAACACGATTGAAAAAGCAGGCGCCAACGTTCTTGTTTGCCAGAAAGGCATTGACGAACTNGCTCAACACTACCTCTCCAAGAAGGGCATTTTCGCCATTCGTCGAGCAAAGAAATCCGACATGGAAGCGCTTGCAAAGGCCACNGGCGGGACCATCATCACCAACCTCGAAGACATGAGCGGNGATGACCTTGGCGAGGCCTCTCGTGTTGAGGAGAAGAAAATCGGTGATTCCGATATGACCTTCATCACCGGCTGTCCCGANGCCAAGTCGGTCTCTGTGCTTCTGCGNGGTGGTACCGAGCACGTGGTTGACGAGATCCGCCGAGCCTTTGACGACGCTGTTGGCGTTGTCTCGGTCGCTTGGGAAGACGGCGCCGTCTTGACGGGAGGAGGAAGNGTTCTCGCTGCCCTTTCCCGTGATTTGCGAACGTACGCTGAAACCGTTGGCGGTCGAGAACAAATGGCCATCGAAGCTTTTGCCTCTGCNCTCGAGATCATCCCACGCACGCTGGCTGAAAACGCTGGNCTCGACCCCGTGACCACCCTGATTGAACTTCGCAAAGCCCATGCNGATGGCCAGGGCCATGCCGGCATCAACGTCTACGAAGGTGGCGTGGTTGACATGAAAGAAGGCAACGTCGTTGAACCGCTGCGAGTGGTTGAACAGGCCATCCAATCGGCCACGGAAACCGCCATCATGATTTTGCGCATCGACGATGTCATTTCCTCCAAGGGCGTTCCTATGGATGAAGGCATGGGNGACATGGGCGACTTCCANATGTGATGGCNNTCACANTGCTAAAAAAANNGNCAAAAAACGAACCNCNGTAAGCCTTTTNNGCTNNTGGTTTGATAATAACCTTCAAAGGCCATTGAAGGCTGGCAAAGAATACTCACAGAGNGTGAGCATGAGGTCGTCCNATGGCAGTCGTCGCAAAAGTATGGATTGACGAAGACTGTATCACCTGCGATGCNTGNCAGGANATNTGNCCNGAAGTCTTCGTGGTGACCGANGAGAGCTCNGAAATTCTNGCAGCCGTACGCACNGACGGCGTCGTCGANCGAAACGTCGNTGGTTCGCTNTTGNNNGATGGAATNGGGGCNGAACTCGGCGACATCATCATNGAAGCAGCCGAGGCNTGNCCAGTTGAAGTCATCAAGTANGAANTGGTNTCCGANGGNGCCGCTGANGAGGCCGTAGAAGCCGCNCCTGCNGCNGTNGANGCCGCTGCACCGGNNGCNGCNGCNTCNGTNGCNCCNGCCGCAGGTGTNTCNGAAGCGTTGAANGCNGTNTTCGCCGGCGACCGCTCCATCAACATCCTNTTTGGNTCTCAAACNGGCAATGCGGCTGGNCTCGCTGAAAAGACNGCCAAACTCGCAGCCAATTACGGNCTTGANCCGAACATNGTNGACATGGACGGNNTNGACCCNGCNCGATTGGCGNCGATGAAGCGNGTCATGATCATCACCTCNACNTGGGGCGAAGGCGAAATGCCNGACAACGCNGANGGCATGTGGAANGCCATCAANGCCAATGGNCCNGCNCTCGGCTCGANTCCACTTNTCAGTGTGCGCCATCGGCGACACCGCNTACGANGAATTCTGCAAGGCGGGNCATGANTGGAACAACAAACTCGCCGCNCTTGGCGGAACGGAAGCNNACCCCATTCAGGAATGNGACGTTGATTTNGAACCNCCTTGGAAGATTTGGGTGGAAGAAGCNCTCCCGCTTCTGGCCTGTGTNGATGAATCCGGCACACTTCAAGTCGAACTCCTTGAGGAAATGAAGGCCTTCGGTGCNGGTGACGACGACGATATCGTTGAAGGCGACTTTGCACCAGGCATCATCGAAAAGGAAGCCATGACCATCACGCTCGAGGTGTTCCGCTACTCCCCCGAGGCCGCTGAATCGGGTTGGGATACGCTAACATGCAGTGTTCCCGGCCACGCAACCGTTCAGGACCTTCTCATGACCATGCAACAGGACGTTGACGGCAGTCTTGCCTTCCGACGAGGCAACTCGGCAGGAACGCCCACCACGGGTGTCCGGGTCAACGGGCGCATCGTTCTCGCTGACTGTGCCCAAATCGCTGATTTGGCCAAAGATGGCGGCCGAGTTCGCATTGAACCCCTTCCCGGCCACCCCGTCGTTCGCGACCTTGTGGTCGACACCGCCCGCTACGAGAGCCATCGCAGTCGCGCTGAACCCTGGATTCGCACCGATCCCCGAGAGGGAGAGCACCTTCCTTCCGGACAGGCCATGGGTACCATGGACTCGGCCGCAGCAACGGCGCTTCACCAAGCCGGCGATGTGTTGTCCTTCCACCTGATTCAAGCCATGTCTGATACCCTCCCCCACGACCAACACTACGAAGGCCCAGGCGTCCACTTCCAACAGTGGCTTCGTGTGCTTGACCCCCGTACTTCTGAAAAGCAGCGCCGCAGCATCTTGAACTCCCTGCAGGAGAAAGACGGTGTTTGGTCCGAAGCAGACCATGCCAGCCTCATGCGCCACGGCGAAGATGGTCGCTTGGCTGCCCGAGCCCTCAACGAAGCCCGTGGCGTGCTCCTCAACCAGTCCCGATACGCAGGAAAATCAGGCCGCCTTGTCAAATGGTACGGTCGCAGCGTCAAGTGGTCTGGTAATGTGAACGAAACCACCCTCTACCGACAGGTGCTTGGCCCCTTGGGCTTGGTCAGCAACGTCTTCAGTGGCGTGTCTGCCCGGATGGCCTTGGCCTTCACACGAAACGGTGGCCCTCCAATTCGAGGTCTGCAAGCGCTGCTCGTTCCACCTGCTGGCCTTGGACGCATTCCAAAGATGTTCAACAGTCGTGTTCAGAATTACCACGAGGTTGTCAGCCTCTTCAATGAAATTGACCAAAGGTTCTGAGTTGATACCATGGCAAAGGTGGCATATTACCCCGGAAACGTCGCCCGTGCTGGCGCAGCGGAGGTCGAAGATTGCATCCAACCCCTCTGCCGAGCTCTCAACATACAACTGGTTGAGATTCCACGTGCCAGCAGCGATGGTGGAAACGTCATCAAGCAAGCCACGCCTAAATTGCAGGACGCCCTTGTCGCCCGTAATCTTGCGCTGGCCGAGGCCCAAGGTCTCGACGTGATGACCACCTGCGCTACGAGCCACGCCATCATGTGCAACACTGCACAAGACATGGAACGGGACCCTGTCTACGCCAGTACCGTCAACAACCTTGTTGCCCGTACCTCGAAGGTTGAATACACTGGAGAGATTCAATCATGGCATTTGCTCCACTACCTCGTTGAGGAGATTGGCCTTGACAAAATTCGAGATGCGGTCAAAAACCCCCTCAAGATGAACATTGCAGCTTATTACGGTCCAGACATGCAACGTGAAGGTGCCTGTGCTGGTGATGACCCGTTCATGCCGACGTACATGGAACAACTGATCGAAGCCTTGGGCGGTACTCCCATCGATTACGATTCGAAGTGCATGAGCGTTGGCTCAACCTCCATGCTCACACTCGAAGATTCATCGCTTGCCATGACCGCTGCGGTCCTTTCCGACGCCATTCAATCGGGCGCAGACTTGATGGTCAGTGCATGCACCGTTTCGCACATCAACCTCGACTCATACCAATCCAAAGCAGGCCGAGTCAGTGGCAAGAACACCACGGTGCCCGTGTGCCACCTCTCTGAAATTGTGGCTTTTGCTCTCGGTTTTTATCCAGACCGACTCGCTCAATTGCGAACCCGTGTTCGACTTATCGGCTCTTGAGCGTTTGTTGAAGAACGGCCACGGCGGCCGACGCCTCATCCAGTGAACACCCTGCCATGTTCACGAAGTCCTCTTCACGGGCCGAAAAGAGGCGGCCGAGGGAAGGTGAAGCAGCCATCAAAACCCCAGCAAGGTGCTCATGCTGACTCATGATTGGCTCAATGGCGTGTTCATAGCATCGATGAAGATGCTGTTCATGATTGTCCAACCATGGATGCTGCTGGTCTGGATGGCTGAGAATGCTATCCAATTCACGGCGTGCGACAGAGATGGACGCTTTGAGGTCCCGGTCGTGCTTTTCGGTGGTGGCGAGGAAACCGTGAAGACGCTCCAAGGCATCGTGCTCCCGTTGGGCTGCAACAGCAATGAAATGAGCCGCTTCCAACGGTCCTTTGACCATCATGACCGGGATGCCGAGGTCAAGTGTCAGGTGGGCGAGGGCGCCCAACACGGCATTTGGGTGGACGCTGTATTGGGATTCTCCACCCGTTTCAATCAACAGAAGAGGGCGCTGAGCACTTGCTTTGAGGCTGCGGCACTGATGGAGCAGCCGGCCTGATTTTATTGACTCAAGAAGGTCCCTCGCCGTTTTTCGTTCGATCAGCACACGTTCTGAAAGGCGAAGGTCGCCACATGGGAGTTGTGTGAACACCGTTTGGAACCCGAGACCTTGGAGGTAGCCTGGAAGGGTTGAACGCCCTTCTCTGTGGTCGATGTAAATCGTATTGGCCTGTCCATCAACCTCGTTGAGGTCGATGATTTCACGGTCCGCTGCGTTCAGCACGGCTTCAACCGCTTGTTGTTCGGGGCGCTGAAGAGGTTCTTTCTCCTCTTCCTCGAAAGCAAANAGGCTGGATTGCGCTCGTGGTCGAAGTTGGTCGGCTCGAAGGTCAGGAGCAATTTTATCATCGGTTTTTTTCCTCTGNNTGCCTTTCTCTATAGATTCTTCATCGGTNGTTTTTTGTTCAGTGTATTTGGCCAAATCAACCTCGAGGTAGGTCTTCGCTGGAATCGTTTCTTCTCCGGTGTCCACCGAGAAAGCAGCGAGGGCTTGTTCGTTCACGACGTAGTTTTCGTTCAACTGCTTTTGTCGCACCAAACGCCCCATCAAACGGTGCATGTTTTCCTCTTGGCGTTCCGAGGCACGGTGGACGTAGGCGTCTCGCGTGTTCTTCGCGATGAGCACATGAACCGACCCCGCCCGTTGGCGTGCCGTCCGTCCACGGCGTTGAATGGCTCGTACCGCACTGGGCACGGGTTCGTAGAGCACGACCAAATCCGCAGCGGGTACATCCAATCCCTCCTCGCCGACTGAAGTGGCCACCAGGACATTGATTTCGCCNCTTCGGAAGCGTTGGAGTTGAGCGAGCTGTTGTTTTTGTGTCATGCCTTTTTGTTTCCCTCGAGAGGACTGACCGATGAAGGCGTCAGCCTCAACGCCGTCATGAAGATTGAGCAACGAGACAAGGCGGGCTACAGAGTCCCTGTATTCGGTAAAGATGAGGACCTTCCCGTCTGGTTTTTCGACCAGTTCCTTGGTCACTAANGCCTCAACCAGCCCCCCCTTTGGATGGAGTTCTTCAAGGTCGTTCAGAGCAAGTCGGAGTTGATGCACGACCGGAAGCGCCAGCATTCGGTTGGTTTTTCGTCCGCTCCTTCCTTCTTCTTCTGCCCGATTGAGAAAGGCTTGGGCGACTTTGGTTCCCTGCGTTTGCATGAGGTTCATCAGAATGTGCAGGCGTCGTAGGTCAGCCACTCTTCGGGCGGCATCGTANCCCCGGACATCCCGTTGTTGAATGGCCCGACTGGCNCTTTGTTGTGCGCGCTCGATGTCGCTGCTNCCGATGTATTCCTTTTTTGGAATGAATCCTTGACGTTGCAAATGCGCCACTTCTTCGTTGAAGTGCCCTCGAAGCGGAGCGATAAGGGTGGTCAATGATTCTGGTAAATCCAGTGGATGGGTGTGAATCTTCATGTCAACATCGTAGGCGCTCAGCAGCGGATCGGTGCGTTTGCAGAGGTCCAAATTGTGAGCGTTGAGGTTGGTTCGAACTTCGTTGATGTTGCGAAGGGTTGAGCCAGGACTTGCGGTNGCGGCGAGGACCCGTCCGGAGGAGTGCGTGCGCTGGTACAGGTTTCCAACCTGGGCATAGGCATGGTTTCCGGTGGCGTGGTGGGCTTCATCGAGAATGAGAAGGTCAACCGTTGCGAGGTCAATCACACCACTCATGGCGTCGTTTCGAATCACCTGAGGTGTGGCCATGACGACCGTTGCTTGGTCCCAAATGGCTTTTCGCTTGTCGGGTCCGGTCTCTCCCGTGTAGGCTACGATGCGATCGGGGTCGATGTTCAAGCGTTCAATGGCCATGGTTCGTTGCTGGTCAACCAAGCCGGTGGTCGGGGCAATGAGCACAATCTTTTGTGAACCGTTGCGCAAAAACTCTGCCATGGCCATCCATTCGACGGCGGTCTTTCCAAAACCCGTGGGCATCACCATCAGGCTTGAAAACGATAGAATGCGTTCCAATGACCGAAGTTGATAACCTCGGGCGTCCACTCCTTCTTTGAGAAGAGGATGCACCACCTGAGGCATGAAGGTTAGGTCTGGTCAAGGGTTCAAAAGGATGATGTGGGGAGGGGACGGTTCAGTTCAACTCGACCACCGGCTTTATCTCAGAAAGGTTTGAAGGCCTTCAACTGCCATTGCGTCCCACGCATCCCTGCGGCGACCTGAACCGAACCGCATATATACGGGTTGTAAGTCGGAGGGGTGCTCAAAGGTGAGTAGCCAGACACACTGGGCCATCCCCCGAGGACCCCAACTGGCCCATTCCCCGCTCGTGGGAATGCGCTTCCGTGTCACGGCTTCGACGCTGCATGGGCCCTCGCACGCCCCCCAACGGTGGGGCCACTGCGCTGTAGAAAACCCTGGAGGAATCCAAGATGGCAAAGCGAAACCACCCACGTCGTGGATCAATGGCGTTCAGCCCGCGCAAGCGAGCGAACCGCCCATTTGGTCACGTCAAATCGTGGCCCACAACCGATGCGAGCGAAGTCCGAGTGCAAGGATTTGCCGGCTGGAAAGCTGGTATGACCCACATTTTGGCTCGTGATTTGAACCCCCGAAGTACCTCAGCGGGACAGGAAGTTCGAGTTCCTGTAACCGTCGTCGAATGCCCAAAGATGCGCATTCTCGGCGTTCGAGGCTACGAAATGACCCCCTACGGCATGCAAGCCCGTGGCGAGGTCTGGGCAGAGGCCGACCAAATCGCCGACGCCTTCCCTGAACTCTTCAAGCGTGTCCCGAAGCGAAAGGAACACGATGCTGACAAGCACATGGAGAACCTCATGCAAGCCGACCTTTGCGAAGTTCGCCTCATTGTCGCCACACAACCTCACACCCTCGCCAGCGTTCCCACCAAGGTCCCTGACGTAATGGAAATGGGATTGACCGGTGGCAGCATGGACGATCAACTCAACTGGTCCAAAGAACACCTCGGCGAGGAATACTCCTTTGCTGACGCTTTCGAAGAAGGCAAGATGACCGACATCGTCGCCATCACCAAAGGATACGGATGGCAAGGTGTCATCAAGCGATTCGGTGGTAAGTTGCAATCCCACAAGAACTCCAAGAAACGCCGACAACACGGTAACATGGGTGCGTTCGGTGATGGATACGTNCGAAAGACCATTCGTCAGGGTGGTCAAACCGGTTATCATCAGCGCACGGAGTACAACAAGCGAATTCTACGAGTGGCCAACCCAGAAGACCACTCCATCACGCCCGCTGGTGGNTTCCTCCACTATGGTGAAATCAAATCCGANTACATTTTGGTCAAAGGCAGCGTTCCTGGTCCAGCCAAGCGCTTGATTCGCTTCCGCGACGCCACGCGAGCATCGGNCAAGACGCTCCANGACTACGAGATCACGTACGTGAGTACCGCATCCAAGCAGGGGGCCTGAAGATGAAGGTCGCAACCAAGAACATCGTCAACACCGTGACNCAAACTGAAATGGACGCTGGAAAGCTTTCAGCTCGTTTTGANGTTGAAGTTTCCAACGGCTCCAAAGTGGCTCTTCCATCGGCTTTTGANTCGGAAGTTCGCGAGGACCTCGTCAAGTTGGCCGTGGCTTCCAGCCGAGCCAACCGCCGACAACCCTACGGTTCCCGCCCTCACGTCGGAAAGCGCCGCCCNATGGCCGGTATGAAGCACTCCGTCGAATGGTGGGGCAAGGGCCGTGGTGTGTCTCGAATTCTGCGNCGCACCGGCTCCCGCCGTGGTGCACAAAACCCACACACCCTTGGTGGCCGTCGAGCTCACGGTCCAAAGGTGGAGAAGGACTGGTCCCGAAAACTCAACGCAAAGCAACGNCATGCAGCCCGCAACGCTGCCTTGGCNGCGACCGTNTCCATGGNGACCGTTTCCGCTCGNGGTCATCGATTCGATGATTCGGTTGAACACCTTCCCATCGTGTTGGGCACNTACACCGAAGTCGTGGATGGCAAATCCACCGATTACGACATTGAAACCTTCAATCATGGCTCCGCAACCCGCAAGGCTGCCGCCATCTTCGCCGGNCTTGGCCTCGGTCCTGACATGGACCGTGCCCGCAGNGGTCGAAAGATTCGTGCCGGTAAGGCAACCATGCGTGGCCGTGTCCACAAAGTCCCCAAGTCGATCCTCNTGGTCGTCAAGGAAAAGTCAGGCCTTGCTCAAGCAGCACGAAACCTCCCCGGAGTTGACGTCGTNGCTGCCAAGGACCTGTGCGCTGAAGACCTCGCCCCTGGCGGCGACATCGGTCGTTTGACGGTCTTTACGAAAGCGGCATTGGAGGCCATGAACTGAGGTGATATCATGAACGAATACGACATTATCATTCAACCATGGCTNACTGANAAATCCATGGAAGCCCGAACCACCGAGCAACGCCTTGAGTTCCTCGTTCGCCGAAGTGCAACGAAGGCCCAAATCGCTCGAGCCGTNGAGNCCATCTTCGATGTCGAAGTGGCCAAGGTGAACGTNCGCAACTCCAAGCACGGCAAGCACGCTTCGGTGAANCTTGCCGAGGGCTANGACGCAGAAGACGCTGCCATGCGTCTAGGAGCATTCTGAGGTGATCTATCATGGGTAAGAGAATTCGTGCACAACGCAAAGGTTCGTCGCCACGCTACCGTGTGGCCAGCCACCGGTTCCCNGGAAAGAACCGCATGCCNCGCGACAAAGACGTGGTCTGTGAAGTCACTGAACTGGTTCACAGNCCNGTTCACAGCGCTCCACTCGCTCGCATCAAGACCCCCGATGGCGACACCACCTTGGTCGCTGCCACCGAAGGCATCGCCATNGGTAGCAAAGTGGCCATCGGCGATAACGTTGCACTCCGACCTGGNAACATCACCGAGTTGGGCAACATCCCNGAAGGTACNGCCATCAACAACCTCGAACTTCGNCCCGGAGACGGTGGTAAGGTGGCCCGGTCCGCTGGAAACTCCTGCACCGTTGAATCCCGAGTTGGCGAGATGGTTCGTGTTCGGATGCCATCCGGCNCTTTGAAGGAACTTCCAGCAAACTGCCGAGCAACCATCGGTGTTCTCGCCGGCCANGGCCGAGATGAGATGCCANTGCGAACGGCCGGTGCAGCCTACTACAAGGCCAAGGCCCGAGGGAAGCTCTACCCGCACGTTTCTGGTGTGGCCATGAACCCTGTTGACCACCCGCACGGTGGTGGAAACCACCAGGCTGTTCACGGACCCAACTCCGTNGCTCGTGGTACTCCACCCGGCGCCAAGGTTGGTTTGATTGCACCACGCCGAACCGGTCGTGGACGAGGTAAGAAAATTTGAGGTGATGATGCATGGCTAAGAAAAAGAAGTCCTTTATGACCCCCAAAGCCAGNCGNCGTAAGGCACGTAAGCGCCTCTCGACCACTTCGGCACGGGTGAAGAAAGAGTTCACTTACCGTGGTTTNACCATGGAAGAACTCAANCAAATGCCCATGTGGTCCGAAACCGGTGAAGAAGACTACATTGTCGGCCTTCTCCCGTCNCGTGTGCGACGCAGCCTTGGTCGAGGCATGTCCGATGAAAACGAACATTTCCTNAACCGCGTGCTCCGCTCAAANTCGAACACGATTCGAACCCANCGCCGAGACATGCCCATCCTTCCCCAGTTTGTCGGACGACGCATCGCCATTCACAACGGACAACACTTCGTAGAGGTTGACATCAAACCAGAGATGATCGGCCACTACCTTGGTGAATTTGCCGTGACCCGACGAGGCGTGGCCCACAGTGGGCCGGGTGTTGGTGCTACCCGTTCGTCCAAGCACGTTCCTTTGAAGTGAGGTGAAAAAGATGGCAAAGCGAAATCAAATGGACCGACGCAGTCGTCGTCGACAACTCCCCCAACGCGGTTACACTCAACTCTTGCAGGGTAACCGATTGGCCACGGCCCGTGCCACCAACGTTGACATGCACGTCAAGCACTGTTTCGAAGTGTGCCGTGCGGTCAAGAACAAGACCGCTGGCGAAGCCGTTGCTTACTTGAACGAAGTGCTCCGCATCGATTCAGACCGAGCCGATGTTCGCCGAAAAGCCGCAGCTGTGCCCTTCCGTCTTGGAAGCGGCAACAAGCGAAAGCGACGCTCCGGCCCCTCAATGGTTGGACACCGAAAAGGCGGCATTGGTCCTGGCCGATACCCTGTGAAGGCTTCAAGAGCCATCATCAAGGTCATTGAGAGCGCTATGGAGAACGCACGATTCCAATACGAAGACATTGATGCCGATGAAATGGTCATCACGCACATTGCCGCTCATCGAGGCCCCATCCGCAAAGGATGGATTCCTCGTGCCCGAGGCCGTGCAACACCAAGCAACCACTACCGTGTGAACTTGGAAGTCTTCTTGGAAGACATGAACGTCATGGGCGATGAATTGGAGGACGACTTCTGAGGTGAATATCATGGGTAAGCAAAGCATTCTACGAACCATCGTTGACCGCAACGTCGAGCGACTGCTCGTCCGCGAGTTTTTGATGAAGAACACCTCCAAATCTGGGTTTGGCGGCCTTGACATCCGACGAACGCCCGGTGGAACCGAAGTCACGGTCCACGCTGAGCGTCCAGGTATGGTCATCGGCCGAAAAGGCAAGATCATCAACGATCTCCAAACCCGCTTGAACCAAGAGTTCAGCCTCACCAACCCCAAACTCAAGGTTGAGGAAGTCAAGAACCCAACCCTCAACGCCCAAGTGATGGCTGAGAAAATCGCCGCTTCACTCGAGCGTGGATGGTACCACCGCCGCTCTTGCCACAGCGCCGCTCAGAACATCATGGACGCTGGTGCTCGCGGTGTTATCGTAACCGTGGCTGGAAAACTGACCGGTTCTCGCAACCGAACAGAGAAGTACATTCGTGGCCACGTGAAGTACTGCGGTGAGACGGCCCTCCAACACATGGACAAGGGCTACTCGGTCGCTGTCAAGAAACTCGGTACCATCGGNGTCACCGTCGAAATCATGCGACCTGGCACCCGTCTACCTCACGAAATCAGCATCTTCTCCGAAGAAGAGCTCAAGATTCAAGCCGCACAAGCGGCCGCCGAAGAGGAGGGTTCCGAGTGAGCTACGTCTCCAACCGAGAAATCTCATCCATGAGCACTGAGGCTCGTGAAGCACGTCTTCTCGAACTTCAGGAGGAATTGCTCCAACTTCGTGCTGAAAAGGCACTTGGTGGCACCCCATCCAACATGGGCGCCTACAAGGCCACCCGGCGAAGCATTGCGCGTCTGAAGACGCACATGAACAACNATCAATGAACATAACGAGGTGATGGAGAACAATGGCGGCTATTTGCAACACTTGCGGACTACCCAATGAACTGTGCATCTGCCAAGAAATTGCAAAAGAGCAACAAAAAGCCATTCTCTCAACCGACCGAAGACGCTATGGNAAAATTGTNACAAAAGTGGAGGGCATTGACGACGCAGCAATTGACATCAATCAACTTGCAAAACTCCTGAAGAACAAATGTGCCGCAGGTGGAACAGTAAAAGGACGATTGATTGAACTTCAAGGAGATCACAANAAGAAAGCTGCCCAAGTGCTCAAAAACAACGGATTCAATGTGGAGGTGCGATGATATGGAAATTTACAACCAATCCTGGATCGGACGTTNCTTGGCCGTAACCTCCTCCACCGANTCGACCTTGACCGGTCGAGAGGGNATCGTCGTGGACGAAACCCGCAACACCGTCGTTCTCCTCGATGGAGAACACCGCGTGGTCTTGAACAAGGCCNGCATCACATTCACCGTTGACAACAGCGATGTTGTCATCCAAGGGGCCATGGTGGGTCAGCGCCCCGAAGACAGGATCCACCGAACATACAGGAAGGCATGATACGATGCGAGACATTGGCGTTGACGTGAAGAGCCCCACCGGCGAGTGGGACGGTGATGTGAACTGCCCGTTTTACGGCAGTTTGCGACTTCGAGGACAAGTCCTTGAAGGAACCGTCTCAAGTGTTGGNATGCAGAGAACCATTACCATCGAGCGACACAATGTTCGCTACATGAAGAAGTACGAGCGGTTTGAAAAGCGCACCAGCGTCGTGTCCGCTCATTTGCCTTCNTGCATCGGTGAAGTCAGCATTGGCGACAACGTNAAGGTCATGGAATGCCGACCGCTCTCCAAGACCGTTTCATTTTGTGTCATNGAGAACTCTGGGGGTGTTGTCTGATGAAGGGCATCGCCGGAAAGCAGACCCGTGGTCTACCAACTGCAGCACGGCTGCANGTTGCGGACAACACTGGAGCCAAGGTTGTTCAAATCCTGAACGTCCTCAAGCTCGGTGGTACCATGCGACGGTATCCAGCCGCAGGTGTTGGCGACATGGCCAAGGTCTCGGTCAAGAAAGGTACGCCTGATACGCGCCGACAAATGTTCAACGCCGTCATCATCCGACAGCGCCGTCCGTTCCGTCGTGTTGATGGTACGTGGGTTCAATTCGAAGACAACGCGTGTGTCATCGTCAACGAAAAAGGCGACGTCACCGGTTCCGACATCAAAGGACCCGTTGCTCGTGAGGCTGCAGAACGCTGGCCTCGTATCGCCGCTAACGCCAAGCAAATCGTCTGAGGGAGTATCATGGTCAAGAGTATGAAACCAGGAAAGCAACGAAAGGCGCACTTCAACGCGCCCATGCATCAGAAGCGCAAGCGTGTCGCNGCCCGTCTGCAACTCGCCAAGCCCGATGCTCGATTCGCCGGCGTACGAACCGTCACGGTCCGTGTGGGCGACATCGTTCAGGTCAACCGTGGCGATCAATCCCACGGTGGAAAGCGACACGGTGGCAAGCGAAACGGAGACCCGTTGACGGGTGCCGTGCTCCGCATCGACGCTGAAAAGGGTCGATTGTACATTGAAGGTGTCAAGGCCAGCAAGGCCGATAACAAGGAAGAGGCGGTTCCAGTGCACGTCTCGAACGTGGTGGTAACCCAACTCGATGAGTCGGACCGCCTCCGTATCGCTAAATTGACTGGGAACAGGAGTTGAATGAGATGAGCAGCAACCACTTGAAGCGCTTGGCCATGCCACGAAGCTGGCCCTTGCCACGAAAGACCACGATTTGGGTGACTCGCCCAACCCCTGGCGCCCATGCTCTTGAACTGTGCATGCCAATCACCCTCGTNATTCGCGACGTTCTTCGTTTGGCNAAGACGGCNCGTGAAGTCCGATTCATTCTTCACAACGAACTGGCCAAGATCGACGGNCGAGTTGTCAAAGACACCCGTCGTGGTGTTGGTTTGATGGACGTTTTGACCCTCGGGGAAGAGAACTACCGCTGCGTGCTTGACCACAACGGTCGCCTTCAGTACCGTTCCATNAGCGCNGANGAAGCCTCGTGGAAGGTTTGCCGAATTGAAGGCAAGACCACCATCAAGGGCGGTCGAACCCAATTGAACCTCCACGACGGTCGAAACATCATCGTTGATGACCCAGCCGAGTACAACACAGGNGNTTCCTTGAAGTTGAACTTGCCTGACCAAAAAATCCTCGAGCACATCCGCTTCGGAGAAGGCACCCGTGCCTACCTCATCGGTGGTGCTCACGTTGGCTCAACCGCCGATGTCAAGGAATACATTGTCAAGCGTTCCAGCATGCCGAACGAAGTTCAATTCGACGGCTTCGGTACGGTCGTTCGCAACGTCTTCGCCATTGGCGATGCCAGCATGCCGCTCACGGAGGTGGCTGAATGAGTGCCGCAATGAACCCCATGAACCAACTCCGCATCACCAAGGTGTGCGTGAACATCGGTGTCGGTGAAGGCGGCGAACGCCTCGTCAACGCCGAAAATGTCCTCGAAATGGTCACCGGTGTCAAGCCTCAGCGAACCCTTGGCCGCATCCAAAACCGCGACCTCAAGGTTCGCGTGGGTGCACCCATCGGTTGCAAGGCAACCATGCGCCGCCAAGAAGACATCAAGGCCTTCCTCGCCAGTGCGTTTGACTGCCGAGAAAACACCATCCCTTCATGGAACTTTGACCGAGAGGGCAACCTGTCCTTTGGTGTCCGAGATTACACGGACTTCCCCGGTCAAAAGTACGACCCCGACATTGGAATCTTTGGTATGGACATCACGGCTGTCTTGGAACGCCCAGGGCACCGTGTGAGCCGCCGCCGACGCGCCAAGAGCAAGGTCGGNATGAAACACCGAGTTTCGGCCGATGAGTCCCGTGCTTGGTTTGTTGAGAACTTCAACATCACAATCCTGGAGGAGTAAAGATGGCAAGAGATCACGGAGAACGAATTGGACGAACCATTGGATGCCGCCGATGTGGCAGAAAGCGTGGTTTGATTCGCCGACATGGACTACGATTGTGCCGCCAATGCTTCCGCGACGTGGCACCGCAAATCGGTTTCAAAAAGATGAATTGAGGAGGGAAAGAAGATGCAATTTGATCCATTGAACGACGCTCTAATTAAGATTTACAACGCTGAGCAAGCTGGCAAATTCAACGTTGAGTTGACCCCAGCGTCCAAACTGCTTGGCAACGTGCTGAACATCATGCAGACCTCTGGCTATGTTGGCGACATTGAACGTGTCGAAAACGGCCGTGGAGACGCCTTTGTGGTGGAACTGCGTGGAACGATCAACCGCTGTGGGACGGTCAAACCCCGACACAGCGTTCGTCGCCAAGAATACGAGAAGTGGGAGACACGNTACCTCCCAGCCCGAGACTTCGGCCTTCTCATCTTGACGACCAACTCCGGNGTGATGCATCACTACGATGCTAAGGACGCTCGAATTGGCGGCAAACTGCTGGCCTATGTGTACTGAGGTGAACAAACATGGTAAAACTCGACAGAATCGAACACACCGTAACCATCCCTGAAGGCGTTACCGCCAACATCAGCGAAGATGGCGTCGTGACCATCACCGGACCGAAAGGTTCCCTTCACCGCACCTTCGAGAGCGATGTCNTTCAACTCTTCCAAGACGGGGCTGGACTCATTGTNCGAGTGGATCTTCCACGACGCAAGCAGCGAGCCCTTGCAGGAACATGGAACGCTCACCTCAACAACATGGTGAAAGGCGTGACGGACGGCTTCACATACAACCTGAAAGCCTTCTATTCTCACTTCCCCATGACCCTTGCTGTGAACGGCAACACCTTCCAAGTCAACAACTACTTCGGAGAGCGTGTTCCACGAACCGCACACATCCTCGACAACGTGACCGTCAAGGTGTCCAACAAAACCGAAGTCACCGTNTCGGGCATCGACAAGGAAGCTGTGGGTCAAACCGCTGCGAACATTGAGCGATGCACGACTGTAAAGAAGCGAGACCGACGTGTCTTCCAGGATGGTATTTACCTGCTTGACAAGGAGTGATTGAAATGACAGAAGATTACGAATCAATGACTGTTGCGCAACTCAAGGAGTTGCTCAAAGAGCAGGGCCTCCCTGTCTCTGGAAAGAAATCCGACCTGATCGCTCGTCTGCAAGAAGCAGCCGGTCAAGCCGATGAAGTCGTTGAAGACGAAGCCCCTGAAGCGGCTGAATCCGATGACGATGGTTGGGATGACGAAGATTGGGATGACGAGGCAGACGATGTTTACATGGTCAAGCAAAAGCCTGTTTTGGACGACGACATGAAAGCGGCTTTGGCCCTTCGTGCTGCTCAGAAAAAGAAGACCCCTTCCTTCCGCCGAACCGAATGGTTCCGCTACAAGCGATTGTCTCGCTCTGGATGGCGAGCTCCTCATGGAATGGACAACAAGCAACGACGCAANTACAAGTACCGAGGTTCGCTTGTTCGAATCGGTCACGGTAAAGTCGCCGCCGCTCGTTTCCTTCACCCCTCGGGTTTCCGTGAAGTGATGGTCCACAACACCGCCGANCTCGAAAGCATTGACCCCGAGACGGAGGCCGCCCGAGTTGGCGCCAGCGTTGGTGGTCGCAAGCGAGAGCACATTTACGCACGAGCCGATGAACTCGGAGTTCGTGTCCTCAACCGACGGAGGGATGTTTGATGCAAATCACGAACCAAAAGCGAATCGCAGCACGTCTGCTCAAGTGTGGAGAAAACCGAGTGTGGATCAACCCCCTCTACGTTGACCAAGTGGCCTCTGCCGTTCAGACCGACGACATCCGTGAATTCATTGATGAAGGCTGGATTCGTGCCAAGCCGGTCAAAGGAACCTCCCGTGTCCGTGCCCGTGCCCGTCTTCAACAGAAGCGCAAGGGTCGTCGCAAGGGCCAAGGTACCCGTGCCGGTACGGCCAACGCTCGAAACCCTCGNAAGAACCGCTGGATGCGAACCATTCGCAGCCAACGCCGCGTCTTGAAGGAACTTCGTGAAGACCAAACCATTGAGCCTTCCCAGTACCGCCGGTACTACCTGAAGGCCAAGGGCGGTTCCTACCGTTCCATCGCACACATGCGTTCTCAAATGACGCTTGAGGGCGTGGAATTCAAGGGAGGCGATGAATGATGGCAGGCAACAATCGACGTTCGATTTTCCGCCGACGAAAGGCTGGTNTGACCGACTACCGACGCCGCTTGAAGTTGCTGCGAGGTGAGAAATCTCGTGCTGTTGTTCGTGTTTCCAACACCCGCACCACCTGTCAACTCGTTTCGTGGGCTGCAGATGGAGACATGGTCTCCGTCTCCATGACCGGCTCTGACCTCGTCAAGAAGTACGGCTGGCCGAGCAACCGTTCGCTCAAATCTGTCCCAGCCTCCTATCTGGTTGGTTTCGCCATGGGCAAGGCCGCTGTCGCCGCCGGCACCAGCGAAGCTGTCCTNGACATTGGCCTTGCTGCCAACACCCGTGGAGGCCGTGTTTACGCCGCCCTCAAGGGAATGAGCGACGCAGGTCTTGAAATTCCACACAGNGAAGATGTCTATCCCGAAGAGGACCGCCTGAATGGCGCCCACATCGATGACAAAATCGCAGGAGAAATTGAAACCACCAAGAACACCATTGAGGGGGCCTACTGATGAGTGAAGAAAACGTTCCAACCATGGCGCCAGGTTTGCTACAAGCCTATGCACCCGACGAAGCTGAAGAGATGCCTGACCCTCGTCGTCGCCGACGCAACCAGGACGATCCGATTGCCAACCTACGAAAGTGGGAGCCTCGAACCCGATTGGGTGCCGCCGTCATGGCCAACAAAATCATCACCTACGAGGCGGCTCTCGCCTCNGGCCTTCCCATCCGCGAAGTCGAGATTGTGGACGCCCTCATCCCCGACCTCGAGGATGAAGTCATCGACGTGAACATGGTTCAACGCATGACTGACAGCGGCCGCCGTGTCCGTTTCAACGTGATGGCCTGNGTGGGCAACCGAGACGGCTACGTCGGACTCGGCATGGCCAAGGCCAAGGAAGTCGCTACCGCCATTCGAAAGGCCATTACGGCTGCTAAATTGAACCTCATCTCCGTNCAGCGGGGCAACGGTTCGTGGGAATCATCACCAGGACCCGGCAACACNGTTCCCTTCAAGGTCAACGGACGTGCTGCATCCACCCGTGTCACGCTCATGCCCGCTGCAAAGGGGAAGGGCTTGGTCATCGGCCAAACCGGCAAGAGTGTTTTGCAACTTGCTGGCATCGAGGACGTGCTGTCCCGCACCAAGGGTCAGACCCGCACAACCATCAACTATGCCGCGGCAACCTTCAATGCGTTGAAGAACATTAACACGACCCGCGTCACCAACGCACAGCGTGAGAACCTCTACATCCACTCCGGGAGGAAGAATGCATGACNATTATTGTTGTACGAGCACGAAGCGATGTGAAGGTTGAGCGAAAGATTCGCGAAACCATGGGNCACATGAATTTGACACGTGTGAACCACGCCGTCATCATCCCCGATAACCCGCAGTACCGAGGCATGCTTCAGAAGGCCAAAGACTACATCACGTGGGGCGAGGCCGATGCAGGTTTGGTCGAGCGCATGCTCTCGGAGCGAGGCCGCATGGTTGGCAACGCACCGCTGACGGATGCCATCGTTGCCGAACACTCGGATTACAAGAACATCAGTGAATTNGCCAAAGCCATCACCGCCGGTGAGGCTCAAGTCAANGACATNCCNGGACTCAAGCGTGTNTTCCGACTCCACCCCCCTCGAGGAACGAAGGGATGGGGCGGNATCAAGCGCAGTTTNGTCGTCGGTGGNGCCCTTGGCTCCCGTGGCGATGCGATCGGCGANNTNGTCGAGCGAATGATTTGAGGTGAACAAGATGGGTACAAAAGCAAACAAACACCGTGGACGCAACCGATACCACGGTCGTGGAAAGAAAGCAGGCCGTGGCGCAGGAAAGCGTGGTGGCCGAGGAAATGCTGGTATGAACAAGCACCGTGTCATGACGCGCATCAAGTACATGCCGAAGCACTGGGGTATGCACGGATTCAACCGTCATCCTACGCTGCGAACCGTCTATGTCACTGCCAACGTGAGCCAACTCGAAGAGATGGCGGATGGTGCCGACACCGTCAACCTCACTGAAAAGGGCATTGACAAGCTTCTCGGAAGCGGTCAAATCCGAACGGCCTTGACCGTCATCGTCGATGAAGTCAGCGCTCGGGCCGCTGAAAAAGTGGAAGCAGCCGGTGGCTCCGTCGAAGCAGGCGGAGACGACGACTGGGACGACGAGTGGGAAGAAGAGTGAACCTCAACAGGTGATTCATCATGAAGCACAAGCCAATTCCATGGGCCATCGCACTGACTGGAGTGCTCTATTACGCATTGCTAATTTATTGGCAGTCCGATGAGTTGTCCGGTAGCGGTCAAGCCCGTGATGCGGCAGTCTTTGGATTGGTCTTTTCAGTGATCTATGTGGCTTACTGCATGCTCTGTTTCCAGCGAGATCTCCCTCCTGGCTTGAAAGACATGCCCTTTGTTGGCCGCTATGGTAAACTAACGGTCTGGTTGATTTTCCTTGCCATTGCGGTCTGGTACGTCCGTCCCAATGCTTGGGGTGGCTACGACGAGGGCGTCGGCTTCTTCTTGGTGGGCATTATGCTCCTTGGATTTGCGGCTGCTGCCATCTTGACGTGTTTCATGTGGAGTGGCGACCAAAGCAGCCGTTTGTACGCTTTGAGCCGTTTCGTCGATGTATACCCAACCATCACCAAACCAGAACGCCACGTTCGCTTCAACGAGAAGATGTGGACGACGACGTTTGTGCTCATCATTTACTTCGCCATGACCAACGTCATGTTGTTCGGTCTCTCTGGCCAAGCGCTTGACTTGTTCAGTGGTTTCCGTTCCATCATGGCCGGTGCTTCTGGTACCATCATGCACTTGGGTATTGGGCCAATCGTTACGGGTTCCATTATCATGCAATTGTTCGCTGGTGCCAAGATCATCCGTCTTGACCTCAGCAACTCAGAAGACAAAGCCATGTACCAAGGTGTTCAGAAACTCCTTGTTCTCATTATGATTCCAATTGAATCCATTCCCCAAACCTATGGGTTCCTTGACCCCAGTGAGTGGCTCATCGATGCCTACGGTCTTGGATGGGCGAACTTTGTTATCGTGGCCCAGCTGTTTGCCGGTTCTTACCTTGTGTTTTTGCTGGACGAACTTGTCAGCAAGTGGGGCATTGGTTCCGGTATTTCGTTGTTCATTGCAGCCGGTGTCGCCCAATCCACCTTCGTGGGTACGCTTTCACCTCTTGCCACCACCACCGGTGCACCCTATTCCATCCAAAACCCTCCTTCGGGGACGCTTCCGATGATTTTCTACATGTTCCGTGAATCAAGCAATTACGAGATGATTCAGGCAAACGGGTTCGAAGTTATGCTGTTGACCCACGTCAATCCCGTGGCGGCCTTGGTGTCGTCGATCATTGTGTTCCTTGTCGTGGCCTACGCTGAATCAAGCAAGTTGGAATTGCCATTGACGCACGGGAAGGTCCGTGGCCACCGTGGAAAGTACCCGATTCGTCTGGTCTACGCATCGAACATTCCGGTCATTTTGATGGCCGCTCTCTTGGCCAACATCAACATGTTCACGCTCTTGTTCTGGAGCCATCCAACGCTGAGCCAGACGCCGATTCTCGGGCAAAACGGTTGGGCATCAGCGTCAGCGTTCATCGGAACGTATGAGCCGGGTCAAACGACGGCCTCAGGTGGATTTGCATGGTACGCCAGTATGGTGAACGGTGTCAACGACTGGTTGATTCCGCTGTTGAATCAACAGGGCGACGTGTTCGGCCATTCACTGACGCAAATCATGGTTCACGTGGTGTTCTATGTCGCCTTGATGACCGTTGGTTCAATGGTCTTCGCGAAGTTTTGGATTGACACCACCAACATGGGTACCAAAGACGTTGCGAAACAGATTGAACGCACGGGCATGCAGATTCCTGGATTCCGAAAGAACCCCAAGGTTCTGGAGAAGATCCTCGAGAACTACATCCCACCGGTGACCTACTTCTCCGGTGCCTTCGTCGGTCTNCTNGCTGCAGGCGCTGACTTGCTGGGTACGGTCGGAAATGCGACCGGTACAGGTCTCCTGTTGGCGGTCGGTATCATTCTGCGAACCTACGAGCAAATCCAGAAGGAACAGGCCATGGAAATGCACCCGATGATACGCCAGTTCTTCGGTGCCGAGTAAATCCTCAAATAGACACCTGCTNTNCAAGNNAGCATGGANTATGGTAAACCCATCTTATGGGTGAAGAATNANCGAGATTCGCACCGTGTGGTCTCTGACCAGCATGGAACNCGTTTTGAGTCAGCAAGCGGTTCTGCCGGGCGGGTAATTGCCGGCGTTTTCNTTNTGNTGTTGGCTTCCTTGCCAATTTCGCTTAGCATCTATCTTTTGTCCGGTGCNGAAGAAACGTATGCATCTGAAGTCTCCGACGAGTGTTGGGNATACCAGGTAGAGATTCAAGTNGGTGCCAATCCCCCTTATTGCCTTGAGACTCTTGATTATTCCACGATTATCTCGCTTGAGGTGAGTGAAGATCAACACATTCGAGAGGAAATTCAAGATATAGAGGATGATGCCACGACCTATGTCGACACCTATCGTTGGGAGGAAGTAGACTCGTCCATTGTCTATGGATTTATTTCGGATGGAAGATACAATTGTTTCAGATTTATACCGGAATTTAACCTTGAAGAGAATTGGACGGTTGAGAGCCTGCCTGGATTGTATCGTTTTTCCTATCCGTTGTGGTGCGGGGACGATTATACCGATGAAGAGGAAAGGACGTTTGAAGAGGGTGCACACCCCTTTGATGGTGTATGGATGTACGATGCGGATGACCCTTACACGATGACGGAATTCCTTCCAAGGGTGAAAGTTGAAGACAACAAATTTTCCTACCAACTTCTTGAATCCAAGGCCAAGGTCGTGAGTGATCGAGCGGATTGGCTTGCAGGCGACGCCATCCCCTCAGGAATGCTTTGCTGCAGCCTACCGCTGGGCCTTCTGTTTTTGTTTGCCGCTGACAGACGGCGGAAGGTGTTCGTTATTGACCGTTCTAGCCAACGAATCACCCGCAAGCGTGCAGGGTCCTTGCCTTCGTTCTCAACTACATGGTCAAATGTAGATTTCAATTCTGTTCAGCTTGTTCGTAGTGTTCGCATCAAAGAACACACATCGGGAGGTGGAGAGGACGGCCCAACAAGGACTTGGACGACCTCACATCCAGGGGTTAACCTTGTGTTGCCCATGGAACAGTCTATCCAGACGCTGTTTTTCTTTGAAGATGGAAATGACGTGTCGGTTCACGAAAACGTGCTCAAGGACCTGATGAAACTCATGGGTGCAGACCTCGAAGAGCATGCCGACCACGGGGTCATGCTGAACATTGCAGAGTCGGTCAGAGGTCCCCCAGACCGGCCCACGCTGCAATACCTTGCTGAATCAAACGGCGTCTCCAAGTGGGACGACGACACGGCGAATTTCATTATTGGATGGTACTATGAATCAGATCCGTATCGACCTCGAAACTACAGCGACCCCGAATACATGTTGGAACCTCACGGCAACCGCCCCTACAAGGAGATGTACATTCGGCCCCTCTACGAGGGGGCCGGCTTGACCACCGTGAGGTCAACGGAGGACGCACAGCGCCTCTTGGACCATNTCTTAGCCTTGCGAGATGAGAAGAGGCAGGAAAAAGAGAATGAAATCCACGCCAAAAAAGCCACCGAGGNGGCCACGGTGGACGAAACAGAACCATCAGAACGCCCGGCTACCATCAACAAAGGCGGTCCTTGGGGCTATGGTCCAATCGAAGAAGAGATTCCTCCAGCAACCGTTCCAAANGACGACGAGAGCACAGAAAATGCATCCACGGGCTCGTTTTGGTCTTTTGACGAAGCTGGGGAGCCTTGAAATCCCTTTCTTCGGCTTGCAGTCCCTCATTTTTGAGGCCGTTTTTCGGCGGTTATGTTGATATAGGGGTTGAATGTGGGTTGGTTGCTTGCGTCGTATGGGAACGGCGTTGGGGGCAGAGTCTTCGGACAATGACCGTCTCCATCCTCCCTGATGCAAAGCCGAAGCGATTGCGATCCCAAACAGGCCTACTCGGGCTTTGGGGTCAGGTAGGTGATCGAGATTATGACGTATTTGTGCAAGAAGCTCAAGTGCATTATTCTCTCGCCAATCAATTTAGGTCAGCAAAATCAAAATCAATGCGACAAGTAGCCCAAGGATCGAAACAAGAGAAATCTGGTTGATCCTGCCAGAGGCGACCGCTTTGGGAGTTCGATTAAGCCATGCGAGTCGTGAGTCTTAGGGACTCGGCATACTGCTCAGTAACACGTGGATAACCTGCCCTATCGTCTGGAATAACCTCGGGAAACTGAGAATAAGGCCGGATAGTTCACAATGCCTGGAACGGTTTGTGGATGAAGGTAGGATGGGTCTGCGGCGTATCAGGTTGTAGGGGGTGTAAAGGACCCCCTAGCCTTCGACGCGTACGGGTGTTGGGAGACATAGCCCGGAGATGGATTCTGAGACACGAATCCAGACCCTACGGGGTGCAGCAGGCGCGAAANCTTCACNCTGCAGGAAACTGTGATGAGGGAACTCCTAGTGCATGCACTATGTGTATGTAGA
>PAWY01000032.1 GCA_002714305.1 Methanobacteriota archaeon
CATGCAATGGCCGAAGGTTCAATCAAGCCTTGCCCGCCTTCTCGACTTCTGCCCAATCGCGCATGAAGCCTTCCAGTCCTCGGTCGGTCAACGGATGGCTCATCAATTGACGGAAGGTTTTGGCGGGCATGGTCGCCGTGTGAGCCCCCAGTTGGATGCACTGGAGGACGTGGGTTGGATGGCGCACAGATGCGGCAAGGACTTTGGTGTCAAGGTGGTAGTTGGCCCATGTGTTCATGATTTCAGCGATGAGTTCCATGCCGTCATGTCCGGTANCGTCAATGCGTCCAATGAAAGGCGAAACATACGTGGCTCCGGCTTTGGCGGCCATGAGCGCCTGTGAAGCTGAAAAGATGAGCGTGACGTTGGTGTCAATGCCATCCTCAGTGAGAATCTTGGTGGCTGCAAGGCCTTCTGGTGTGCAAGGGATTTTGATGATGACGTTGTCGGGAAGTTCAGCCTTCAGCGCCCTCCCCTGTTCAACCATGCCAGCGGTATCCATGGCAGTCACCTCGGCCGATATGGGGCCTGAACAGATGCCGGCAATTTCTCGGACGACTTCCTTGAAATCCCTTCCAGATTTCTTGATGAGGGAGGGGTTGGTCGTTACGCCGTCAAGGATGCCCCAGGCGGCGATTTCTCGAATTTCGTCAACGTCGGCTGTGTCCAGGAAGAATTCCATGTGCTCCGTTCATCCAAGAGGTTCTATGAACCCTCCCCTGNGGGTGTTCAACAGCCTTCAGCCCTTTCGTGCCATGGCCTTCTTTGCTGCCGCAGCGATGTAGGGGGCTGAAATCTGCATGACCTCAAGCATCTCATCGGCCTGACCTGATTCTCCAAACCGGTCTTGGACGCCTACGCGTTCCAATGGAGCAAAGGTATTCGCTGTCAAATGTTCAGCTACCGCTCCACCAAGGCCGCCGATCACGTTGTGGTCTTCGGCGGTCACAATGGCTCCGCAACTGGACACGAGACGGTCAACCAATTCTCCATCCAGGGGTTTGAGGGTGTGCATATCAACCACCGTGGCGTTGATTCCATCTGCAGCCAATGCTTCGGCTGCCATGAGGGATTGTGAAACCATGACGCCACAAGCGATGATGGCCACATCGCTGCCTTCCTTTAGGACGATGCCCTTGCCAATTTTGATCTCGTCTTCTCGACCTTCATAGAGAACAGGGGTTTTGTTTCGTGCTGTCCTGGTGTAGGAGGGGGAACCCGTTGCTGCCAATTGCATGGTGAGTTGCTTGGTGGAGACCACATCGCTGGGATGCATAACAATCACGTTGGGAAGGGTGCGGTAGATGGCCAAGTCTTCAATCGATTGAGCCGACGAACCATCGGTACCTGTGTGGGTGCCACCGTGGCTTCCACAGACGTGAACGGCCAAGTTTGGGCGTGCAACGCCGTTTCGCATCTGTTCAAACGCCCGTTCGGTAAAGATGGCAAAGGTGCTCGCGAAGGGGATGTAGCCAGAGGCGGCAAGACCAGCACCAACAAGGAGCATGTTCTGTTCACCGATGCCACAAGATACCGTGCGTTCGGGATGAGCCTTGCGGAAATGGAGCGATTTAGTGGATTTTCCAAGGTCGGCCTCAAGAACCACGACTTTTGGATTGGAAGCAAGTTCAAGCAGTGCTTCTCCATAACCATCCCGAGTAGCTCCCATTTTGCTCATGCCTTCACCTCCCCGAGTTCAGCCATGGCTTGGGCGTACTGTTCATCGTTTGGAGCAGCACCATGGAATGCAGGGTTGTCGGCCATGAAGGAGACGCCATGGCCTTTGACGGTGTGGGCAATGAGGATTGATGGGCCATCGTTGGTCGATGAAAGGAAGTTCATGCCCTCCACCACCTCGTCCATGTTGTGTCCATCGATTTCCTTGACGTTCCATCCGAAGGCTTTCCACTTGGCGGGAATGTCAAACATGCGCATCTGAGTCTCACAAAAATCATCATTTTGAATGCGGTTTCGGTCAAGAATGACATTGAGGTTTCCCAATTCGTGATGGGTTGCCGCCATGGCGGCTTCCCAAACACTTCCCTCCTGAATTTCCCCATCGCCGAGCATGACGTAGATTTGACGCTCGCTTCCTGCAAGGCGGCCCGCAATGGCTGAGCCCATGCCGAAGGAGAGTCCCATGCCAAGGGAACCTGCTGAGAAGTCAACACCCGGGCACCATTTCATGTCAACGTGGCCTTGGCAGACGCCTCCGAGAACACGGTAGGATTCGAGGTCCTTTTCAGAGATAAAACCCATCTCGGCCAAGATGGCATACATGCCTGGCGAGGCATGGCCTTTGGAGAGAATAAAGCGGTCCCTGTCGTCCCAATCTGGATCATCTGGTCGGACTCGAAGGGTGGTTTTGTAGAGTCCAACGAGGAGATCAATTTCGGACAGCGAACCACCTGGGTGGCCCGCCTGCGCCCGATAAACCATGTTGACGATGTGGACGCGGCACTTCCTTGCGAGTTCTTTCAATTCATCCGTGTCCGCCATTCTCTCACCAGCAGAGAAAGGCCTGTGGGGATGGCCTTTGATGGTTGTGCAGTTGAATTATCAAGAAAGAGGGCCCTAATCCTTCTTGTGTGGTTGGAAGGCATCCAGCGTGTTTCGCACGGCTTCGGCGGTGATCATCACGGTATCGCTTGCAAGGTTTCCACCTTTTGGCAGCGCCCTCGATGCCAACCAAATGAAGACACCGATGAACCAGATGAAGAAAGCAAGCGACAAGAAATCATTGAGGGTTGAAATTCCTAATTCATCCTTCAAATTGATCTTTGCTACAATGAGCACGGCGATGAAGACGCCCATGATTGATTCGCCAGCGATGAAACCCGCACCGATCAACACGCCACGGCTTTCAACTTCCTTCGCTGCGGCAACCGCCTTTTCTGAAGGCTCTTTGCGTAGCACACCATCCGTCCTCAAATGAGCGCTTCGCAACATAATGTGCGAGATAATACCGCCGGTCATGATGGGCACTGACAAACCAAGCGGGAGGTAAATACCAATGGCGACGCTCATGACGGGCATTTGCAGACGAATCAGGGCGACGGCAATGGCGGCACCCAAAACCACCATTTGGATATTCAAATCGCCACCAAAAGCGCCCTGCACGATGGCTCCGATGAGTTCTGCTTGGGGGGCGAAAAGAGCTTTGGAGCACGTGGGGTCAGACGGAAGTGGATTCAACTGACATGCCGTTTGGGAAATTCGAAAAGCATCGTGGAGCAAAGAGAGAACGGGCCCGATGACCACGGCTCCGGTCAAGACGCCAACAATTTCTGCCACTTGTTGACGTTTTGGTGTCGCACCAAGCATGTGCCCAGTCTTCAAATCCTGCATGACGTCTCCGGCAATGGCGGCGCTTGAGGCGACGATGGCTGCGATGAGCAACGTTGCAAACATGAGGTCTTGCTTCGCCATGCCCAACATCAGGTCTCCCACGATGTAGACGAGCCCCACGGTGAACAGCAGCGTGGCAATGGTCATTCCGGAAACGGGGGAATTTGAAGAACCAACCACGCCCGC
This sequence comes from Methanobacteriota archaeon, assembly GCA_002714305.1. GTDB lineage: Archaea > Thermoplasmatota > Poseidoniia > Poseidoniales > Poseidoniaceae > Poseidonia. Next base: position 3,535 of record PAWY01000032.1, read on the forward strand.
AATGTAGCCGGCCACGGCTGCGAAAAAGAACGCCACAAAAGCCAAGAACAACGCTCCAGCGAGGGCGAGAAGGAAAGATTCAGTGGCCCACCAATAGAAGAAGAAGGTAAGGACGACCAACACCCCGCAAACTGCGAACACTCGATTCATCGGAATGTCTTGTTCGGTTCGCGGTAGTTCACCCATGGTCTCATCTGATTTCACAAAGGCTTTGGACAGTCCGGTAATGATGGTTTTTCGCATGCTCCACAAGGTGTAAATTCCACCAACAACCATGGCCCCGACACCCACATATCGGACTTGAGTTGACCAAATAGCGTAGAATCCGTCCACAAGGGAGCCCGTTGCAGGCCACCCATAGATGAGTCCATACATCGGCACCAGCAATCCGAAGCCCAAGACGCCGCCGAAAAAGATGAAGGAAGCAATGCGAATACCGACGATGTAGCCCACAGAGAGCAAGGCCACTGAAAGGTCCATTCCGGCATAGATTCGAGTTGAGACTACGGAGACGGCCACCTCTACGGTGTGATGTGTCACCTCGAATCCCTTGACCATGAGGCCATAGAGTCCACCGATGCCAAGAGCGTAGAGAATGGCCAAGGCACCATCACCGCCTTCCTCCCCAGCCACCAGCACTTCGCGGCACGCTACACCTTCGGGGTAGGGGAGTGCTTCCTCCACGATGAACAAGCGGCGAAGAGCAATGGTGAACATGGTTCCCAACAAACCACCCAACGTTGCGATGATGAGGGTCTCTGTCCACTGGATGGTGGTCCAAATGTTCATGACCAGCAAAGCCGGTACGGTGAAAATAACGCCTGCAGCCAGCGATTCACCTGCCGATGCCATGGTCTGTACTGCGTTGTTCTCGAGGATCGATACATCCTTGAACATGGTTCGCAGAATAATCATCGACATCACTGCAGCGGGAATGCTGGCTGAAACCGTCATCCCTGCATACAATCCCAGATAGGCGTTCGCTGCTGTCATGAGCACGCCGAGGACGATTCCAACAATGATCACGCGTGCTGTCAGCTCAAGAGGNGATTCATGAGCCGGAATGTAAGGTCCACTTTCCCCGCTCATGGCCCTTCCAATCTGTCCCAGTAGGTATAGGCTACGATGCTCATGCCTTGCCTCTTGCTCCGGTTATCAAGGGACCCCACCCGCCATGATAATAAATAGAATATTGCGAGGCGAATTTATCCTTGTCCCGTGACAAGGGGGGGTGAGTCGTTTTGGAAGAGTATTGGCACAATCTTTCGATTGAAGATAGCCTCGTCGCTCAAGAGAGCTCAGAAAGTGGGATTACAAGCGACGACGTTGTTAAGCGACGGCAGCGATTTGGATCCAATAAACTGGATGAACCTGAGAAAACCTCAGCCTTCCTACGCTTTATTTCTCAATACAATGACCCGCTCAATTACCTCCTTATCGGGGCGGCTTTGGTGGCTTTGGCCATCAAACCCGACCATCCTGGCGATGCCATTTTCATTTTCATCGTATTGACGGCCAATGCGTTCTTCGGTTATTGGCAGGAGAATCAAGCCGAACAAGCCATGGATTCACTCAAACAAATGTCGATCTCAAATTGCGTTGTTATACGCGGAGATTTTGAGAGTGAGGTGCCAACTTCTGAACTCGTTCCGGGTGATGTCGTACGTCTTGAGCAGGGACTCAATGTTCCTGCAGACGTCCGCCTCATATGGTCGCAGCAATGTAAAATTGACGAGTCCGCGTTGACGGGAGAATCGTTGACGATTCGTAAATCGATTGACGCCTTGCCCATTGGAACCGTCTTGGCTGACCGAACCAACATGGCCTTCATGGGCACCACCGTGTCTTCAGGTCGTGGATTGGGATTGGTCGTCGCTACGGGCATGAGGACGGAGCTTGGCAAAATCGCCAGCAACATTGCGGATGCGCAGACACCGAAAACACCCCTTGAACTCAAACTTGAGAGCCTTGGGAAATTCCTCGGATTCATTGCCCTCATCGTTGCGGTTTTGTTGGTCTCCCTCAACCTCGTTGTATCGTACACCAAACCGGGCGTTGACCTCCGCGAAGTTGTCGTTCAGCAATTTATCGTCGCCATCGCCATCTTTGTGGCCATTGTGCCTGAGGGATTGCCCATTATTTTGGTCATCACGCTCTCGCTCGGTATGCGAAACATGGCCCGGCACAAAGCCATCATTCGACGAATGAAGGCCGTGGAAACCCTCGGCTCAACCACGGTCATATGCTCTGATAAAACAGGAACACTCACCAAAAATCAAATGACGGTTCGACAGATTCTAACGCTGACGGACACCTATCAAGTATCCGGCGAAGGTTTTGAACCAACGGGGCATTTGGTACAAAATGGAGTCCCACTGAGCGATGAAGATCTCTCGAATAACCAGTCCGACCTTGGCTTCAGGCTTCTTGGCGCTTGTTTATCACTTTGCCATAATTCAAACATTGTCAAATCTGAAGGCCTCTGGCAAGCCATTGGCGACCCGACCGACTCAGCCTGCGCCGTCGCTGGTTGGAAAATCAACGGTGATGTGAAGAAATTTTCACATCGACACCCGCGCATCAATGAATTCTTCTTCGATTCCGTACGAAAGCGCATGACGGTCGTCCATGAATATGAAGGAGAGAAATGGGTTTTCTCGAAAGGGAGTGCAGGGGGATACAAACAACTCGCAACCAAAAAAATTGTTGGAAACAAATTTGTTGACCTCACCGGTGAGGAGAGGATGAAAATTTCAGAAATGAACAACGACATGGGGTCGCAAGCGATGCGTGTCATCGCCATTTTAGCCCGCAAGGTCGTGGAGGGGGAAGACCTTGAGTCCATTGAAACCGTCGAGAATGAATTCGCTTTCTTGGGCCTGATCGGGATCATGGACCCACCCCGTCCAGAGGTGAAGGCAGCGATTGAGACGTGTCAGCGAGCAGGTATCAAGGTAAAGATGATCACCGGTGACCAGCAAATGACCGCTGCAGCCATTGGTGAGGAACTGAACATCAATTCAGCATCAGGCGCTTCGATTGATGGAAAGGAACTGGCCCGGCTCAGTGACGAAGAACTGTTGGAAACCACCAATGACATCGCCATCTACTCGCGTGTGACGCCCGATCAAAAAATGAGAATTGTGTCCTCTTTGCAAGAACAAGGAGAAATTGTGGCCATGACCGGTGATGGTGTGAACGACGCACCTGCGCTGTCCGGTGCCAACATCGGTATTGCCATGGGAATTGCGGGCACTGACGTTGCCAAGGACGCTGCGGACATGGTGCTTCAAGACGACAATTTCGCCAACATCGTCCATGCCGTTGAGGAAGGACGCAAGATTTACCAAAACATTCGGAACTTCGTACGGTACCAAGTTTCCACCAACGTAGCCGCAGTTTCCTTGCTGGTGCTGGCTACCTTGTTCTTTGGCCCCGAAGCGCTTCCGTTAACGGCTACACAGATTTTGGTGATCAATATCCTGATGGACGGCCCTCCAGCAGTAGCCCTGGGTGTGGAAAAGAAGCACGGGAATGTCATGGATCGACCTCCGCGGCCTGTTGACGAAGGGCTACCCAATGGACGGGATATTTCCCTCATTTTTTATCTTGGAGCAGTCATGGTCATCGGTTCGCTATCCGTGTTTTATTTGGCTGGTGGGGCACTGGCTGACCCGAGCAACCAATGCGGATTGTTACCAAGTGAGACGAGCACCGCAGCCTTCGACATGGAGGAATGCTTGGCCGGTAATCAAGAAGCGATTGACGATTGGCAGACGTACGCTGACGGGCATTACCATCACGCTCAGACCATGACGTTTGCTGTGTTTATCGTCTATCAATTGTTCAATGTCATGAATTGCCGTTCGAACGAAGAAAGCGTGTTTGAACTCGGGTTGTTCTCAAACCGTGCCATCAACTACGCCCTCCTCATTTCTACCGGCCTTCTGTTGTTCTTTGTTCAACTCGCTGAAGTTTCTATTCCAGTCATCGGTATCGAGATTGGCTCCCTCCTCTCAACCAACACGTTAACGCAGAACGATTGGATGGTGGTTGTGCTCATTGCTTCCAGCGTATTTTTGATCGAAGAATTCCGTAAATTCATCGTCAAATCCGGACTCTTTGCCATTCGCCAACGTTGATGGATTGAAGCACATCTTCTTGAAGAAGAAACGAGAGGAACCGTCATGTTGGCCCCAGTTCGACCTGCTCCTCTGGCGGGTGAGCACAAGGAATGGCTGGAGCGGCTTCAAACCAATTTGGCAACGGTCGATTGGTCTCCAAAGCTTCAACCCTTGGCTGACAAACTGGGTAATAACGTTCCACTTAGCCTTGAAGACGGCATGACGCTCTACGAGCACCCTGACTTGCATGAGGTGGGTGCTCTGGCCCATCAGGTGAGACAAGCACGCTTTGGAAATCGTGCGTTCTTCAATTCCAATGTTCACATCAACCAGACCAACATTTGCGTCCTCGCATGCCGGTTCTGTGCCTTCCGCCGTGGCGCCAAAGCCAACGATGCTTACGCCATGTCAATCGATGAGTACATGGACGATCTCGCCCTCTATGCGCACGCCATCGATGAAGTGCACTCGGTTGGGGGCCTTCATCCGGAATGGGGCGTTGAACACTACGAAGAGCTTTTTTCGCGTGTTTCCAATACCTATCCCTCCATCTCCATCAAAGCCTTGACAGCCGTCGAAGTCAAGCATTTAGGCCAGCGATCTTCCATCTCCACTCGCGAAGTTTTAGCCCGTCTGAAGGCCGCAGGGCTTACCTCTCTGCCGGGCGGTGGCGCAGAGATTCTTGATGATGACGTCCGAGCCGTCATTTGCAATGGAAAAGAAAGTTCAGCTGAGTATCTCCAAATCCATCGTGAGGCACATGAAGTTGGCCTGCCATCAAATTGCACGATGCTGTTTGGCACCATTGAAAGCCTAGAGCAGCGCCTTCAACACATGATTTCACTCAGGGAACTCAACGCCTCCACCAAAGGTTTCCAATGCTTTGTCCCCTACCCTTTCCTGCCCGATGACACACGGCTGCCACAAGCCCAATTGGCCACCGGAACGGAAATCCTGAGGACCATAGCGGTTTCCCGTTTGATGATGAACACCATCCCCCACATCAAAGCCTACCGCATGAACATTGGCGACCATCTCGCCGAACTCGCACTCCAATTTGGGGCCGATGACATCGACGGAACTGTTCAGAAGGAATCCATCATGCATCTCGCCGGATCTTCGGCGCCGCTTGACCATGACCGTGCAAAATTGGCTCGCCTGATTCAAGATGCTGGTTGCGAGGCCATACAACGAAACACCACCTACTCTCACTTTGAACCCTACACGCCACCGAAGGTGAAACCCCGTCGCGTGCTACCAATGGCCACTCAATGACGTGATAGCATGGGCGAAACCTGGACGTCGACCATGGGCCGTGTGGCCTTCATCAATTGCGATCCACTCTATCACCGTCTTTCCGACGAATGGAGCGTGCTCTCAGCACCTCCCTCATGGTTGACAGGTCATGTGCTGCGACGGGACTGCATTCTCGCACCCATACCGGCGGCTGATTACGCGAAACACGCTGATGAATTGGTCTTGTTGCCCGATATCGGAATCGGCAGTCAAGGGGAAGTAGGGAGCGTTTTGCTGTTTGGAGCCGTCCCACTTGAAACGATGAACACCATCGCGCTCCCCAGTGACTCTGCCACGTCTGTTGCCCTTCTCAAGCACTTGATTTCAAAACAAGGACGGCCAATGGATTACATTTCAACCGGCCCTGATTATGAATCCATGATGGCCATGGCTGATGGGGCTTTGCTGATTGGAGACCGCGCCCTTGAAGCGGCCAGAGAATTCCCCGAGATGGTCCAAATGGACCTCGGCACTGCTTGGATGCAAGAGGAGGGCTTGCCCATGATTTTCGGTGTGTTTGTGGCTCGTAGGGATACACCAAAGCCCTTGCTCCAAGCGGCACACGCGTCCCTTCTGGACAACTTAATCCGATTCGAAAACGAACCCAAGAAACGAGAGGATGTCATCCACTGGTCCATGGAAAAATCCGGGCTCTCTTTTGAACGTCTGGACCAGTATTATGGAGAGGTGTTCAATCGCTTAAACCAACATCACCTCGATGGTTTGTTTTGTTTCCTCAAGCAAGCTTGTAACATGCCTACGGACCCCGAATTTGCTTGGTCTTGAGATGCACTTGTATGTAAAATCAAACGGATGGTTCTTGAAGGGCAAACAGGTGGACGGAAACATGGTCGTGGAACTTCCTTTGGATGAATCGGGCAATAAAATCGTCAGAATTGGCCACAGTCCTGACCCCGATGACGCCTTCATGTTTCATGCCATGACGACCAATGCTTTCCCAACACCTGGGTACAATTTCGTTCATGAATTGCAAGACATTGAAACACTCAACCATCGTGCGATGAACCAAGATTTGGAAGTCTCCGCCGTATCAATTCACGCCTATCCCGACATTGCCGAGCATTATGCTCTCATGAATTGCGGGGCCTCCATGGGCGAAGGATACGGGCCCATGGTGGTCTGCAAAGCGGGCGTCACCGAGGAGGAAGTGAGAAACTCGGTCATTGCCGTGCCTGGCCTGAAAACCAGTGCCTACCTTGGTCTCCGATTGGCTTGGGGTGATTGCGACATTGCTGTCGTTCCATTTGACGAAATTATTCCACGAATTCTCGACGGAACTTACCTCAGTGGCCTGATCATTCATGAAGGGCAACTCACCTACGTGGACCATGACCTCGATGTTCTCATCGATCTTGGCAAATGGTGGAATGCCCGAACGGCAAACTGGCCCATGCCCCTTGGCGGAAACGTTGTTCGCCGCGACCTCGGTGAAGCCGTAATGCAAGACATTACCAAGTACACAAAAATGAGCATTGAATACGCCCTCAAGTCTCCTGATGAGGCGCTTGAATTTGCGAAAGCCTGGGGCCGTGGAATCGACGATGAGACCAACAAAGAATTTGTGGGTATGTACGTTAACGACCGAACCATCGACTACCGGCAAGAAGGTCGAGATTCCATCCGCTTGTTCATCAAAGAAGGACAAGAACTCGGCATGATTCGTTCAGATTTTGATACGGCCAGCATGCGATTCATTGGAGAGCCTTGAGGTTAGCACATGCCCAATGATGCTCGCGTCCCTCAAGTGAGTCAGTACGGCTCGGTGGACCCAGCACCTCCTTCACCCTTTACCCGCGTTGCTGAGTTAACCGAACGACTGTGCGATGAAACGCTCCCAATGTTCCAGCGAATGCGAGCCGTCTTCTCGCTTCGCAATGAACGTTCAGACGAGGCTTGTCTCGCTCTTTGCCAAGGCTTTGTCAGTACGAGTGCCCTTCTCAGGCATGAGATTGCCTATGTGTTGGGACAGATGCAGAACCCCGTGGCCCTTCCGACGTTGATCGAACGACTTGAAGACGATCACGAACACGTGATGGTCCGACACGAGGCTGCAGAAGCCATGGGGGCCATCGGGGACCGGACGGTCTTGCCAATTCTCAAGCGGTTCAGTCAAGATCCACTTCCTGAAGTAGCTGAATCATGCATTGTCGCCCTCGACCTCTTGGCTTGGGTCGATGGGGCAGAGTTTGAAGAAACACAGTGGTAAGTTCCCTCAAGTTCAAAGACTAGACTGATTACCCCCCCAAACAGGAAGGATACTCCATGCCTCACGACCACATCCAACTCGCCCAAGCACCCAACGGTGAATTAGGCCCTCGCTGTCATCAATGCGGCATTCGTCTTACCTTTGGGAACGCCATGGTTGTTGACAAGCACTACATGTGCTGGGACTGCTATGTGGAAGCGACGGGTGCGGACACGGCAACCGAGGTCTCAAACGCTGACGAACGGTTTTGGATGAAGCAGGAATAATACGGCTTTCTTCAAGAACCCTCACGCTTTGGTGTTGATGAGGGAGCAGATGTCGACGGGTTGGGCGAGGTTCGCACATCGTTTTGGACAGTACTACCAACACGCCTCAGTTTGGTCCCCGCCTCGAATAAAAACACGCGAGTGGATGTTCATTCCATTCGGGGGCGCTCCACCTCTTCGCCACAAATCCTTCTCAAGTGTCGATCAGGTTCAATCCTTTCTTTCCCAGCGGGCCATGCATTCCTGCTTCTATTCAACCGCTTATTGGCGCCGTCCTTTTGAATTAAAGATGGCAGACAAACTTTGGCAGGGTGCAGATTTAATTTTCGATTTGGATGGTGACCACCTTCCTGGCGTCACCGACCGAGATTTCCCCGGTATGTTATCGGTGATTCAAGACCAAGCGTGGGCACTGTGGAATGATTTTCTTGAACCTGAGTTTGGTTTCTCAGAAGACCATCTCCAAGTGACGTTTTCCGGTCACAGAGGTTTCCACTTGCATTATCGCGATCCAACGTTATTCCATCTGGATTCCGAAGCCCGCCGTGAATTGGTATCGCACATACGCGGCGAGGGTGTGGACGTTCAAGGTGGCTTGGCAAGGTACCATGATTTGGAGGCCAAAGGTTGGACTCAACGCATACGCCAAGGAATGGATTCAATGATTCATACGCTTCGGGACATCCATCAAGGCACGGAAGGAAGTCGAAGTGAACTCCGACGGTTGGAATCTGCCCTCCAATCACTGCAAGATCGGGAAGGAAACACATCGCAACGCTCAGCCACCGCCATCAAGCGACTTGCTGAGGTCTTAGGTCACGAACGACGAGTTGAACGATTGAAGGATGGAAAATTCGAAGTTTTGGGCAATTATCAAGCCCTTTTCCTCAATTTATTGAAAGCCGACGCGTCCGTTGTCTTGGGATCGGCGGGTGAAACCGATGAAGTCGTCACCATCGACGTCAGGCGCCAAATTCGATGGCCAACGTCACTTCATGGCAAATCAGGAATGCGCGTGAGTGAATTCCCCCTTCAACGGTTGGACCCTGACGGCTCAAACCCCTACAACCCACTCCACGAAGCCTTTGTGCTTGGCCTGGACCAGACAATGGACGTGGAATGGGTGGTGGATGATGCCATTGCTCAATTTGGAGATCAGCGGCATGAAAGCAAGGTTGGCGAGCGCATACGGGTGCATGAATCCGGCGCGACGTTCCTCGTCCTCAAAGGATGGGCGAAGTTGGTTTGACGCCATTTTCTGCACAATGGAACCCTTACTTTCGAGGTTCAAGGTGCGGTAAGGTTCAAGGGTGGTTTCCCATCCCTTAGGACGAGGTGAGTCCGTTGGGTCTGCGCAGAGGGAAGAAATCCAAGAAATCGGAAGCCACCCTGCCCATGCCAGATTTGCCTCCCCCAGCGGGCCTTCCAGCCCCGCTTCCATTGCCCCCAGGGGGCACACCCCTCCCACCTCTCCCGGGTCTCCCACTGGATCCGTCCGCAGCCATACCTGCTCCTGCCCCCGTCCCGATTCCTGCAGCTGCACCCCTTCCTGAAGTGGCCAATACTCCCCTGCCTGCACCCGCCAATGACCCGGAGACAACGCTTTCTGGCATCACTGAAGAAAAGGGCTACAACGAGCTCTGGGCCAAGCGCTCTGAGAAACCTCTCCAGCAGATCTATGGGCACATTGACCGAATAAGCAACAAGGAAGCNGGCTCNCTTCTCGACCGGTATGCAGACCGTTTTGGACATTCACTTGACCGTGAAATCATTGTCATGAGAAAAGCGGCCGTGGAGGAAAAAGTAGCGGAAATACGCGACGCCCCGACCGTGGAACTTCTCAATGAGGAGGTTGAAGATTCCCGAACTGAACTGCAACAGGTTGAGGACGAACTTCGGACCTTGAAGCCACTTTACCAAGAAGCCAAAGCTTTGGGAGACAAAGAAACCCTGGCCGAACTCACACCCACTCTACAAGCACTCATGAGCAGGCGCAAGGCCCTGAAACAAGGTTCACAAACCGCTCCAACAGAAGTCTCGACCGCCGAGGCCTCCGATGAGGACGGCGACTCACTCTTTGCAGAATTTGTGGCGATCGTGGATAATCTGTTGGGNGATCACTTGCCAGAAAACATTGTCAATGATTTCGTGGCCAGCCCCGAATTTGACACCTACAGGTCTGTGCTCGGATCTCCTGAAACGACCGACGAAGAAACCAGGGCATTGTTTTACAACATGGTGGACGACCAACTCGGTAATATGTCTCCAGAATCAATTTCTACATTCGTAGAATCGGACGACTTTAGCGTCTATCGAGCCATTGGCGAACAATACAAGGATGAGTGAATATCATGGGACTATTGGACAAAGCAGCAGCCAGCGATGGCGAGGAAAAGAAGCCCAAGGCCGTGGCCAAAGCGAAACCCGTGGCTAAGGCGAAACCCGTGGCCAAAGCCAAGGCAGCACGTCCAGCGAAGGTCAAGAAGGAACGCGCACCAAGAGCACGTCCAATGGAACTGTCCGATGAGTATGAGTTGGCTACAAAAATGAATCGTCGTATCTCCTCGCTCGTCAACTTTTTGATTAATTTCGGTGTACTCTTTGCAGCCCTCTTCATCGCCTCCGCCGATACAGGCATCATCACCACCATTCTGTTCGCTACCAGCGGTGCCATCATTATCATCAACGCGATATTTATCCCAATGAAATTCAGCCGGAATTTGGGCCAATTCGTTTCCAGAACCAAGTTTGTTCGAGGCGATGGCACCAATCCAATCTTCCTCCATGGAATTTTGGTCAACACCAGCGGTTTACTCTCTCTTATCGGCCTGATCCTCGTGGCTACACAATTCCAGAACCTTTCTGAATCCGACAACACCATGGCCATTGTTTACTTTTCAATTGGCGCTATTTTCATGATTCTTTGGTTCGTCGACCGGTACCTCCGCAGTGGCAGTGCCATGGGTCAGGGTCTCTACGACCTTGCCTTCCGTGCTTATCTTGTGAAATTCGTTCCAACCGAGGAAGAAAAGGCCTCTGGCATTTGGGCTCGACTTGAAAACATGGGCAACTTTGGAGATCAACTCCTCAAGCGCCAAGAAGAGCGAAAGGCTAAGAAAATTGAGAAGAAAGCAGAAGAAGAAGCTTCGGCCTCGGAAGACGAGGCAACACCTCAAGAAGACTGAATTCAATTCGCCCTTGTCGTGATTGTATGCTGCAGTGGGCGCGTCGTCGCAACCATGTGTTGCCCTGCTTGGTAGGATTGGTTGGTCTTACTTTTACGATCGCCGTCCTTTCACGCTCACCGGTTTTTTCATTGGTTCTGTTGANCATCACGNTCTTTTTTGTTTACCTCGAGGTGGTCACTCAATGGTCGTTCCGTGCTCCTGCCCGCAGAAAACCGGAGCTTCGTGACCCGATGTGGAAGCGCTTGNCCATTGAAGTGAATGGTTTGAACGTCATTCATTACTTCCGCCAAGGAAGGNATGATGCCCCGCTTGCTTGGGTGGTCCATGGATGGACATCTGGGTCGATGCGAATGTTGCAACGGGCCGATTCATTCGTGGAACGCGGATGGAATGTTCTCATGGTTGATCTACCGGACCATGGTGGGTCAGACAGCCTTGTCAAATGGAGCGCTGAGGAAACAACCACACACTTGATTGCCAGCATGAATGAATTTAGTCATTCACATTCCAATGTGTGTAAGAACGGAGTTTGGTTTTTCGGCCATAGCCTCGGTTCGTTCGTTGGACTCCGAATCAGCCATCGCCGAGCAGAACTATTGGAGGCCCATCAATTGCGTGGCTGGATTTTCGAATCACCCATGACCGGCTACACTGAAATTCATAACGAAACATGCAATCTTTTGCGAATCCCTCAAGTTCTTCGTCCGTGGGTCCTTACCAAGACGATTCGACATTTCAACGCCATTAACGGACCTGAACGAATCATTGAGACTTTGTCTGATGCTGACATTCCGGCGTGGGGAATGACGGCTGAACCGACCCTTCTCGTCCAGGCAGACCCAGACGAACGGCTTGGATCTGTGCATCACGAACGCCTGATATCGGCCATGAGTGATTCGCCGCATGAAGGCCTCTTACAGACTCATCTGTTGTCAGACCTACGGCATTCCGGTTCTCACGATTCTTCTTCAAGAAAAGCCGTTGTCGATGCCTGGTTAGAGGAACAGGCAGGTCACTCTTCTTCCGTTTGAGCGGCTTGGTCTCGTGCCAATTTTCGCATGTCTTCAACTTCATCGAGTTCGTCGACAATTTCTTTTCCAAGCAACGTTTCCATCACGTCTTCCATGGTGAGGATTCCTGAAGTTCCTCCGAATTCGTCCTTAACAAGAGCGAATTGTTGACGGTTACTAAGGAAGACATCAAGCGCTTGTTCAATGGTCCCGCCTTGTTCCAATTTGAGGATGGGTTTCATGATGTCTTTCAGTCGTAAATCCCATTCATCACGGCTGGCCGCCATCAAAATTTCCGAGCGGATGACAAGTCCGCGTACGTGGTCAATGTTTTCTTCATAAACAGGAATACGGGAAAACCGGAGAATGGTGTTTTCATCAAGGACCTGCTTGATGGTTTGATTCATGTCAAAGGCCGACACCACGGTCCGTGGCGTCATTTCATCGGTAATCATGACGTCTCGGAGGCCAAGGAGGTTGTGGATGATGGTCTCCTCGGCTTCCTCTAACGCTCCTTCGATCTCACCTAAATCAGCCATGGCTGCTACATCGTCTCTCGTAACCATCGAGTTTTTCGAGGCGGGGAGGATGGTTTTGATAAGCTGAATTGGTCCGATCAGGAAGAAGAGTGATTTCGTCATCCATGTAAGGAGGTAAGCCGAAGGAGTAGACAGACGCTTCCAATAGGCTGCACCGAGCGTTTTCGGGATAATTTCTGAAAGGAATAGAACGGCCAAAGTGAGAATAGCAGACGCTGCCGTGAGGACTTCAACGCCCCAGATTTGTTGAACTTGCGAACCTACACCGGCCGCCCCCATGGTGTGAGCTATCGTGTTAAGGGTCAAGATCGCCGTCAAAGGTCGGACTGAATCATCGTCTTTGAGGTGAGCCCACATCCCGGCTGTCCTCTTTCCTTCGTTTTGGAGGATATTGACGTAGGTTTGAGGCGTCGAGAGAACCACGGCCTCTAGAATTGAACAGAGAAACGAGACACCTAAGGCAAGGGTGATGTAGAAAATAAGGAGACCCATGTCGCCTTCGCCGGTGGCGTTGACAGCAACTCCTGCTGTCGCAATTATGTCAATTGCCATGTTGTCTCGCAGACCCCTACCCTTTCGGGCGTAGTTTATCCGACGAGAGTAGGGTTCTTCAAAATGACGCTAACCTTGCGAGGACGGTGGATAGATGCGAACGGGATGGGTGAACCTCAAGAAGCCTCGTCCATTCGCTCTGCTTGGAGGGGCATCATGGCCGGAGAACACGTCCTTATTTGCGTTGCATGGCCCTACGCTAACGGCCCTCTCCATCTCGGTCACGTTGCAGGTTGCTATTTGCCGCCCGACATCCAATACCGATTCGAACGGGCCATGGGCAACCGCGTGTTGATGGTTTCTGGCTCGGATGAACATGGNACACCCATCACCGTGACCGCCGAAACACAGGGCATCACCCCTCAACAAGTCGTTGATGAATACCATGAAATCAATCTCAAAGCGCTGTTGGACCTCGGTTGCAGTTGGTCCACGTCCCTCGACCCGCGTGGCTCTGAATACGGTGGTNCGTTGTTTAACCGAACCACGGACCCGGAACATCAGCGCATGGTTCAAGAAAATTTTCAATCCCTCGAACAAGCTGGNTTCTTTGAACGAAAAACTACCGAACAGTACTATGAATTGAACCCGGATGGTTCAGGNCGTTTCCTTCCGGATCGNTACGTTGAGGGCACGTGTCCTTCGTGCGAAGCCACCGATGCCAGGGGAGACCAATGCGATGCATGTGGGGCGACGTATGAAGCGGTAGAACTCAAAAATCCAGTTTCGAAGATGAATCCTGGAGCAAAAGTCGTCATTCGGGAAACAGAGCATCTTTTCTATCGCTTGGACCTCTTCCAAGACGCCTTGGAGAAACATGCCAACCATCAAGAGAAGGTGTGGAAAGTCAATGTTCGAGAGATGACAAAGCAATGGCTGGACATGGGCCTTCACCCTCGTGCTGTGACCCGAGATCTCTCTTGGGGCATACCCGTTCCCCTCGAAGGAGATTCATGGAATGGAAAATGCGTCTACGTATGGTTTGAAGCCGTGCAAGGGTATTCCACATGTGCGCGTATATGGGCCCAGCAGCAAGCCAAGGACTTGCCCGACGGTGCCGATACCTGGAAACGCTGGTGGCATGTATCGGAAGATGGAACTCATCCCCGCCACTTGTACTTCTTAGGCAAGGACAACATACCCTTCCACACGATTATCTGGCCGGCACTCATTCTTGGATTAAATCATGCCAAAAAGGGCCTCAAATCATCCGATCCAATCGCCCTGCCCGGCCCTGGTGAAATGGCATTGGAGAGCAATGTTCCTGCCATGCAATACCTCATGTTGGCCGGAGGTCAATTCTCAAAGTCTCGCAAGCACGCTGTATGGCTCCCCTCTTTCCTTGAGCGATACCATCCCGACACCCTCCGCTATTACCTGAGCATCGTGATGCCTGAATTAAGCGATTCCGATTTCAATTGGCCCGATTTTGTTGCGAAAATTAACACTGAATTAAATGCAAATTATGGGAATTTCATCCATCGCGTCCTTACCTTGGGTGCTCGACTTCCCCATGAATCAGGTACATCCCCGTTCATGGACCATGATGGCCATGCTTGTGTTCAACCACACAAAGCGCACGTAGAAGCGGCCTTTGCCGACATCACGCAATCGCTACAACGGCACCGTTTCAAAGAAGCACTGCAGCAAATCATGGCCGTGTCGCAATATGGGAATCAAATCCTACAGGCTGCTGCCCCATGGAAACACCTGAATGGAGCCCAAGATGGGCATGAGGAAAGCATCGCAACCCTCGCCTTCTGCTGGCGCATCTCGAGATTTCTTGCCATTACGACCCAACCCTTCATGCCGACCAGCGCACAACAATTGTGGGAAAACTTAGCCCAACCCGCTGAAGTATCGTTGGTTCCCTGGGACGAAGCCATNAACTGGGATTCACCGTTGAGTTGGCTTGAAGAAACCCCTCAGCCATTGTTTGGCCGTCTGGATTTGGAAGAAATTCTGGCCGTTGAACAAACTTTGGTGGAACACGATTCAGAGAAGCAAGGCGTCCATGGCGTCAAGGGCGGCAAAAAAAAGAAGAAAGGTGGAAAGAAAATGGAGAAAGAAATTGAGGGCATTGCCTATGTTGATTTTAAGACATTCCTGAAGGTGAANNTGCGGGTCGGAAAAATCACTTCGGTTGAAGACCATCCCGATGCTGACAAACTCTATGTTGTATCGTTGGACGATGGAACGGAAGGTGGACGAACGATCTGTGCAGGAATGAAACCGTACTACGCCCCTGACGAGATGGAAGGAAAACTTGTTGTCTTCGTTGAAAACCTCGAGCCTAGAAAGATTCGCGGAATTGTCTCCGAAGGCATGATGCTCGCTGCAGATGACGGCACGGGTCGTGTACGATTGGTGACCATCGACGGCGATATTTCACCCGGCAGTGAAGTTCGTTAATCAAGCATCCATGCGGTCCCGAACGGCATCCATGACGGCTCTTGAGGTCAAGCGCGTCTCCTCTTTGAGTGCAGGGAGCTGCTTTCGAACTGTTTCACCCATGTTTTCTGGGAGGCTGTCAAGGTTGATCTCTACGTTGAATACCGCACCTTTGGCCGCTGCACTGGCCAAGAGTCCGGCAACACCGACATCGGTGACGGCATTGGCATTGCCGATTCGTGCAAGCTCCGGGAGCANGGAGAGCAACTTCAATGACAAGGATGCCGTTTCAAANGGCACGACAGCCGCCTCAAGGGTGGCCTTCCGTATGGCATCCCGTCGGTTTGTTTTTTCTTCGTCGGTTGACTTCGCCATTCGAAAACCCTCCATGACTCGGTCAAAGGCCTCACTGTCTTCTGTGGCNAATTCATTTGAACGGCCCATCAGGGGAGTGGCCAACGCTTGAATTTCTTCTGCAATGGACCAACCCGCTTTCCATTTTTCACTTCCCAATGTCAAATCGCACACCATGATGGAGAGCGAAGCGGCTTGACCCAATGCAACCGCAGCTGCGGTCCCTCCACCGGGCGTAGGCGACGAAGANGCAAGGGCGGCTTGAAATTCCCGTAATGTCATGTCTGCCCAATTCATTCCTTCACCCCCTTTTCCAGAGCCCATTCGATAATGTGGCTGTCGGGATCGAAATCATGGTGGACGTTNAGCCCCAAACCTTCCATGGCCGCCTCAACCAATTGGCGGTCACCCGAGGCATCGGGATCAAAGAATTCTCCCGCTTCCAACATGGCCTGCAACGGAACAAGGCCAACGACTTCACTGCCGCACAGGGAAACGCCGTGGTCAGCAGCAAGGCTTTCACAGGTTTTGAAGGCGAGATGGAGAGGGCAAACATCAACATCAAGCAAATTCATTGAAACTTGTGAGATTCCGAGTTCATCAACTGGAACTCCCATCCCTTGGACNTTTTGAAGCATCCCGCGGCTCCGAATTTTCCCTCCGTTGGCAGATTTGAGTAAACGACCGCTGCTGCGGACGATGGAACCAATTTTCCTCGAGACGGAGGCACCTTTTTCATCAACGTTCACGTTGTAGGCGACCAAAATGGAACGCGCACCAACGGTTATTCCACCAGCCCGGGCAACGGTTTCTGACCATTCCCTTGCACCAGCATCTGGCCATCGGGTAGCTTCGCTGTGCGATGTTTCTCCACCGGTGAGGCGGGCTTCCAACCCCTCGTATTCTTCTTTTCTAAGGTGTGAAAGCATGGTTCTCTCTTCACGAGTTGCTGCATGACCGTAAAGAAACAGCGGCACATCTCCTCGTTGAGCAAGACGATTCACCACTTGAGCCGCTAAGGCAGCACATTCTTCCATGGTGGTGTTTTGAAGCGGCACAAATGGGCAGACATCGACCACGCCCATGCGTGGGTGCTCCCCATGATGTGTTCGCATGTCCAGCACTTCAATTGATTTCTCAATGAGGGCAACAGCCCCATCGGCCACTGCGTGCGGTTCTCCTGCAAAGGTGATGACGGTACGATGGTAATCGTGGTCAGGTTCAACCCCGAGAACCGTGCAACCCNGTGTGTTTCGCACCGCATCAACGATGAGTTGAATTTTGGATTGGTCCCTTCCCTCTGATATGTTGGGGACGCATTCAACCAATTGAGAAGCCATGGCCTTTGGCTCTGCATTGGGTCTTTGAATGTTCTTCGTGTGTCCTCAAGAGTAGAGGGCTTCCGGTGATGTTGCAGAACTGCCCTGAGTGCGTTTCTTGTCCAAACGAGAGATGGCGTCCATCATGTCCTGTTGCGTAACGGCAGAGCGTCCATCGCGTATGGCCACCATGCCGGCTTCGACACAGGTGGCTTTGAGTTCAGCACCGGAATATCCCTTGGTGCGCTCAACCAATCGCCCAATGGTGATTTTTTTNGTGTTCATGCTCGCCAAGTGGACGCCAAGAATGGCCTTTCTTGAGGCATCGTCAGGAATAGGAATCTCGATGACGCGGTCGAAGCGACCGGGGCGCAACAAGGCATCGTCAAGAATATCTGGGCGGTTGGTGGCGGCGATGATCTTGACGTCTTTGAGTGCATCAAATCCATCCAATTCAGCCAAGAGTTGCATTAAGGTCCGCTGAACTTCTCGGTCTCCACTGGTTGAACCGTCCAAACGCTTGGCCCCAATGGCATCAATTTCATCGAGGAAGATGACACTTGGTGCCTTTTCTTTGGCGAGCGAAAACAATTCGCGGACCATGCGCCCCCCCTCTCCAATGTACTTTTGAGCGAGTTCACTTCCAACCATCCGAATGAACGTTGCATTTGTGTGATTCGCCACCGCTTTGGCAAGGAGCGTTTTACCGCAACCCGGCGGGCCAACGAGCAGCACGCCTTTGGGTGGGACAATTCCCACCTTTTCGAAAAGTTCTGGTTTCACAAGTGGGAGNTCAATGGCTTCACGTACGGACTCGACTTGTTCGTCAAGGCCAGCCACGTCCTCGTATCCAATGTCTGGTTTCTCGACCATTTCTGCGCCGCTCACCATCGGGTCCCAAGCTTCTGTCAACAATTCAACGACCGATAGACTGTCCTGGTTGAGCGCCACCCGGGTCCCGGGTTTCAACATCTCTGGGTCCAAACGCTGGTTCAATGACACTTGAAACACGGTTCCGTTCGAAGACCGTACGATGGCCCGTTCGTGGTCCAGGACGTCTTGAATGTGGCCAACAATAAGCGGGGGCATTTTCAACAAATTGACGTTTTCATCAAGTCGTTCAATCCTTTTGCGAAGTGTCCTCATTTCTGCTTCGAGCGTGGTTCGCTCGTTGATGAGTTGTTGCGTTTCATCCCGCAATTCGGCATAGGACTCTTCGAGGCTTCGCAAGTCTTCTTCCGCCGTGTTCGGCAGTTCGCCATCGGTTCTCTCTACTTCAGTCCCCATGGTAAACAGGTTATGGAACTGGCGAGGCTTCTTAAGAAATTGCCTTGTATCAAATCGCACCCGCCGTTCCAAAGGGTTCAAAGAGCGTAACGAAGGGTTGTTACTCATGGGCGAATGTGAACTCTGTGGAGCCGTTAAAGTGACGGTGAAACGCGTCCGTACTGGAAAGACAGAGGTCACCGCTTGCGACCGTTGCATTGACAAGATGAATCTTGCACCAAAGAGCGAAGCCCCAGGGCTTCAGAGGGCTCGGTCCATCGCCCGACCTCCATCGCCACGGCGAAAGAAAAACAACATCATGACGCGTTCAAGCAAAGAGTTGGCTGATGATTTTCATAAGCGCATTTCCCAAGCCCGGGGAAGCCGGAATTGGAGTCAACAAGATTTGGCAAAACGGATGGCTGAAACGGTGAACATCGTTAAAGCAGCAGAATCTGGCAAACGTCCAACCGACGCCGTGATCACGAAATTCGAGCGAGCACTTGGCATTTCCCTCATGATCGAGCGGTCCGCAAACGAGACACGGCAGGTGAACGCTGGGCCTTCTCGTGGCATGACATTTGGCGATTACCTCAATGATTTGTGAAGTGATGATTTGAAACCCATCCAGGTTCATGCACTGTGGCTTGCGCAAGATGACCCGAAGAAAAACACCGCCGTTTTGGCTTCAAAACGAGGCGATATGCAGTTGCATAAATCGATACGTACGCTTCCCAAACGAGGAATCATCCTTGAGCCATTATGCGGGAAAGTGTTCGGCCCCGAAGACCACCCCTTGCTCACCGAAAAGAACGGGGCCTTGGTTGGCCTCGATTGCAGTTGGGCCCACATTGAGGATTCCGTTGCTTCGGTTATGAAAAGGACCCGTCTCGAACCTCGTATGCTACCNCTCCTCCTCGCAGCGAACCCCGTGAATTGGGGGAAGCCAGGGAGGTTAACCACCGCAGAAGCACTCGCGACCATCCTCTATCTTCTCGGGCGGGAGGAGCAAGCTCGGGACGTGTTGGGTGCGTTTCGTTGGGGTGAGCGATTTTTTGAACTCAACAAAGAGCCCCTTGACGCCTACGCTGGCGCCACATCAAGTGAAGAATTGGTTGAACTCCAATTCGAATTCTTTGACATTGACCGGGAGGGCCTTTCATGAAGAACGTGAACGACGTTCATGTCCATCGCTACGACAACCATGCTTGGACCATGGTGAACGAATCAATCGCTGCCGAGTCATTGGTTCATCTCCGAGTCAACGATGAACATGTCTCTTCCCTTCTGGCTTCGCCCGGAGATTTGGAGGACCTCCTCATTGGACACATGGCGACAGAATATGGGCTCGCTTACCAAGTTCAAGACCGAATCAAACTCTCTTCCAACGACGAAGAATTGTTCGCCCACCTCCATACCGAGCGCACGCCCACCATCGAGGCAAGAACGGCCATCGTCACATCATCCTGCGGGGCTTGCGACCAAAGCAACCTCTCTTCGTTGATACAGACCATGCCATCGGTGCCCTCACCAAACAAACCTGTTTCGCTTGATGTTGTGATTCAAGCGCTTTACGATATGCGCGGTCACCAAAAAGACTTCACAGCGACGGGTGGCATGCACGCCGCAGGCCTGCTGATCAATGACGAAGCACCTCTTTTGGTGAGAGAGGACATTGGGCGCCACAATGCCGTTGACAAAGTGTACGGCCTGTGGAGCAAAGGGGAGGGCACACCTCCTGTCGCCTTGTTGCTTTCTGGAAGATGTGGTTGGGACATNGTGGCCAAAGCAGCGTCAATGGGGACGCCCATCATTGCCTCCTTTGGGGCAGCCTCAAGTTTGGCCATAGAGGCGGCTCGATGGACAAACATCACCCTTGTTTCCTTCGTTCGAGATGGTAAAGCGGTTGTAATTGGCCCCGTTGATGGTCGGTTTGAACGCAAGCATTGAGAAGGGCGGTTTGTTCGTCCATGATGGGGATGGGCGATGAGAGGTGAACCGCGAGCAAGAACGCCCGATGACCGGGCGCCGCTCAAGCTCAAAAAACCGAAAGCAAAAGCGGCAGGGATTCCTGCTGTAACTTCGTCTGCTCTTCACGGGCTTAAGAAAATGGGCATNGTGAAAACGGCACGNACGCTTCGGATGGTGAACCAGAAAGAGGGATTTGATTGCCCTGGTTGTGCTTGGCCTGACCCCGAACATCGTACCACNTTCGAATTCTGCGAAAATGGAGCCAAGGCGGTGGCTGATGAAGCCATGAAGGCGAACGTCACGCCCGAATTTTTCGCTCAGCATTCAGTNCAAGAACTGGCTGAGATGAGCGATTACCAACTCAACGGGTTTGGACGAATCGCCTCGCCAGTTGTTCTGAAAAANGGTTCCAACCATTACTCAAACATTTCGTGGGATGAAGCCTTTGACCTCATTGCAGAACGGTTGACCGCCACATCGACACCCGACCGTTCAGTGTTCTACACGTCTGGAAGGACGAGCAATGAGGCTGCCTTTCTCTACCAAGCCTTTGTTCGCGCCTACGGCACCAACAATCTACCGGACTGCTCCAACATGTGCCACGAATCAAGCGGCAAAGGATTGGGGCAAACCATTGGAATCGGAAAAGGCACCGTTTCACTTGACGACTTCAATCATGCCGACGTCATCATGGTGATCGGTCAAAATCCGGGTACGAACCATCCGAGAATGCTCACGGCCTTGCGTGATGCAAAAGAACGTGGCTCACGCATTATCCACGTAAATCCACTGCCTGAAGCAGGATTGGCTCGGTTTAAACACCCTCAAGATTACATGAAAGGGAACTTCAAAACAACAACGCTTGCCGACCTCCATTTGCCTGTAAGAATCGGAGGTGATGCGGCGTTGATGAAAGGACTCATCAAACATCAACTGGACTGCGGCGCCATTGACCCGAGATTTATTGATGAGAAAACCGAAGGTTTCGAAGCCATGAGGAGCCAAGCTAAATCCGTAGAATGGGAGACGATTGTGGCTGATTCAGGCCTCACGATGACGCAAATCAAAGAGGCAGGAGCCATGCTGGCTCAGTCCAAGGCAACCATCGCATGCTGGGCCATGGGCCTCACACAACACCGCAATGGTGTGGGCGTGATTCAAGAAGTGGTCAATTTGCTGTTGTTGAATGGCCATGTTGGTCGGCCGGGCGCTGGGTTCTGCCCTGTTCGCGGCCATTCAAACGTACAAGGCGACCGAACCGTTGGTATTTGGGAAGCACCTACCGAGGCGTTTCTGAATCGCATGCAAAAAGGCTTGGGATTCCCGATGCCAAGCCACCACGGATACGATGTCGTCCACGCCATACAAGCAATGCTCGATGGGAAGGTGGACGTCTTCTTCTGCATGGGCGGCAACTTCCTATCAGCGGCTCCAGACACAGACAAAACCGCACAAGCCCTTCGAAACGTCGGCTTGACCGTTCAAGTTTCAACCAAATTAAACCGATCTCACCTCNTTACAGGAAANGATGCCCTCATTTTNCCGTGTCTCGGCCGAACCGAGATCGATGAGCAACCCGCNGGCCGGCAATTCGTGACCGTTGAGAATTCCATGGGCCAGGTGCATCGTTCAATTGGNGGCTTGGCTCCNGCATCAACGGATTTGCGAAGTGAACCCTGGATTGTCGCCCGTATGGCAGAAGCAACCCTCGGCCAACAACCCTTACCATGGAATGAATTGGTGGAAAATTACGATGAGATTCGGTCGCTGATGGAGCGTTCACTGAATGGATTTGAAGATTACAATGTGAAGGTCCGCGACCCGCACGGTTTTGCCTTACCCAACCCCCCGCGTGATTCTCAATCCTTTGAAACACCCTCGGGCAAGGCACAATTCACGCTCCATGAATTGCCCGATGTAACCCTGCGCCCNGGACAATACGTTCTGATGACCATGCGAAGCCATGACCAGTACAACACCACCATCTATGGGCTACACGACCGTTACCGAGGTGTTCATGGNCACCGGAGAGTCCTGTTCATGAACGCCGAGGACATGGTTGAGCGTGGTTGGAAAACCCGTCAAAACGTATCCATTACAAGCCACTTTAACGGTGAAAAGCGGCAAGCAGATGATTGGCTTGTCATCCCCTATGAAATTCCAAGGGGAAACCTCGGTGCGTATTTCCCTGAAGCAAACTGTTTGGTCCCCCTTCATTCAACCGCCGATGTCTCAAACACGCCGACCTCGAAATGGATTGTGTGCACCCTTTCCTCCAACGGCCATGCTGAATTGGAGGAGGAGTAATGGCACCCCGTACGTACCTTCAATTGGTTCGAGAAAACCGGGAATTTCGGCAATTATGGATTGCCTCGGTCATCTCGATGTTGGGGGAGTGGTTCAACACCATCGCTCTGTTCTTTCTGATTTTGGAATACACCGGCAGTGAATTTCTGCTCGGTTTATTGTTCACGGTTCGAATGGCGGGTTTTGCCATTCTGCAACCCTTCATTGGACTTATGGCTGACCGATACAATCGGAAAATGCTGATGGTGGTGTCCAATCTTATGCAAGCTGGATTTGCCCTTTGTTTCTTGTTTGTCAATGATTCAAGCGACATTGTATGGATGATCGGACTATCCGGACTGATGATGGTTCTGCATGGCGTTTACATGACCGCCGAACGCGCTTCATTGCCCAACTTGGTTTCTGAGGAAGATTTGGCTACAGCGAATGCCCTCGATGCCGCTTCATGGTCCACTGCGCTGTGCATTGGAGCCATGCTCGGAGGCATCGTCGTTTCCATTTGGGGCACGAACGCTGCGTTTATTGTGGACTCGCTGACCTTTTTGCTTGGAACCGTCTTCTTGGTGAACCTCACCATACCTCAGACCATTGATGAGAGCATGAAAGGCCCTTTGTTCTCCACGGGCATCCGCAACATCAAATTTGGTTGGAGGAGGATTCGAAGGCAACCAGCTTTGTTCCGCATCGTCTTTGCAAAAGCCTCCTGGAACATTGCTGGTGGCGGACTTGCAGGCGTTTACCTCGTTTTGATGGGGGCAAACGTTGACGGATTTGGGGCTGCCTTTGGTTTCGGATTGTTTTTCTTTGCCCGAGGCGTTGGCACTGGACTGGGTCCAATCCTCGCCAGAGCCTTCTTGACCGATGAAGAAGCATGGCCGTCTCTTGTCGGCTACCTTATTGTCGTCTCTGGCATGGTCTATTTCCTGGTCGGCCTCAGCGTCCCTTACGCACTTTGGATAACCGTCATCCTGGTCATCTTTGCTCACAGTGCGAGTGGGGCCAATTGGGTTCTATCCACCGTAATGATGCAACAGTGGGTCGAGGACGAAGTTCGCGGGCGAGTCTTTTCGGTTGACATGTTGATCCTATCTGTGGCCTTTTCATCGTCCACCAGCATCGCAGGGTACTTGATGGAGAACACCGACCTCGGAATCCGCAACGGTATCCTTCTCTTTTCCAGTGTCATGATGTTGTCGGGTCTGATCTTTTCGATGTGGAAACCCGATGCACCAACGAACGCTACTCAATCGGTTTGAAGGCACCGTTCATGGGTGCAAACAGGCGGAGTGAAGTACGTCCGATTTTCTGGATTGAAGGTGTCAAGTTGGAGCGTAGAAGACGCTCCTTCTTCGATAAACACAACCGACGACGTACTCGCCGGGAGGTAATCTTCCCCTGTTGACCGCAGGGTCAAGCGGAGGATATTCCCTGCTTGAACCTCGACGTCCATCGCAAAGAATTCCATCTTTGCATTGATGGATTCAACCATTGGAGTCCACGTTTGAATCTCGTCTCCACCAGCGTGGTACCGCAAATCCATGATGGCGTGGCCGAGGTGTATGCAGTTACTTTGGTTATCGCATTCTTCGAGCAAGGCATACAATTGACCACCAAGGGAGGCGGTTGTCGCTTCGACGTGGATGCGGGGCAATCCAGCGATGTAGAGGTTGTTGGTGAGAGGTTCCGATTCCCAAACAGGACCAGAAGAGGCGTCCGGGAAAACGGTGGTGGTGCCAGCAATGTTGGTCATGTCGGTGCCGAGTTCGAACACCATCGTTTCGGTATCGTTGGCTGGATAGCGGTCTTCAATGCGCCATGAGCCTTGATTTGACTGTATTTCGATCCATTGTCCAGGTTGTTCACCGATGTCCTTGAGGTAGTAGTCGAACCACTCCAACATGTCCTGCATCCAGTCGTATCGGATCATTTCAGGAAACGCCTCGCCACCATAACCGCCGAGGTCGGACCGGTCATCCAACTGAACAGGTCGGTCAGGGTAATCGTGGTCCCACTGTCCAAANAATCCGCGAGCTTCAATGCCAGCATCGATNAAACGATTGATGGTTGGGACNGCCATGTGAGGGTCAACGTTCCAATCATGCATCCCCTGTATGAGGTAAACGCTGCCTTTGTAATTCTCCAGAACGCGGTCGAGGAAATATCGCTCTTCCCAATACGTCCCTGCAACCTCTGAACCGAACATGTAGGCGCTGACGCCAGTGCCTGGGCCCAAGATATAATCCGGGCAGAGGTTTTGGTAGTCCTCTTCATCACCNTCAAGNCCGTAGGATCCATACACGCCATTGTGCATGATNGGGGCTCGTGCCTCCGCAGAACCGTTTTTCCACATGAGTTCCTTGACACCAATCAAACCTGAAATAGGGACGATGGTCTTCAGATAATCGTGCTCAGAGCCAAACATGGCTGCCTGCCAGGGTGTNCTGCCATCGTATGATTTCCCGATCAAGGCTACGGCGCCGTTGGACCATTCCTGTTCCCCTAACCACCGAACAGCTGCATCGTTGCCGAGTTGTTCTGCATTCCCCATGAGGTCCATGCAATGGTTACTCCTGCCAGTGCCTGAGACAGAAATTTGCGCAAAGGCATAGCCGTGAGGGAGGATTTGGTCAATGAACATCTGACCGAGCCAACTACCAGGGACTTCAATCGAAGGCGTTTCCACACTTGCCTCTTGGAAATAAGGTCCACTTTCTGCAATGACGGGTACTTTGACGCCTTCCTCGACGAGGGGCCTCCACACGGCTAGGCTAATCAGGCCGTTTGGGGCAGCGCCTCCTTCCTCAAGCGGAAGGGTATATTCAACAAAATAGTGAGTNGAGTTCCATTCATTCTCAGTTTGGAGGACTTCATACGGCCCTACTTCGAGNGCTACTCCAAAATCCCCGTCTGTCTCATAGGGAAGTTTGTAGCGCTCCCAAACAGGAACGCGGACGCCGTCATTGGTTTCTTCTTCGATCATGATGTTNACAAAAGCATCNCCAAACAAGGCTGAAAGGAAGAGAAAAACCATCGAAATCGCAAGCGTGGAGCCGAGAACGATGTTGAACTCCTTTGTCGACGAAGCACGAACCATGTCCTTCAATTCAACTTCAATCGGTTCATCCTTGGACATAGGGGCTCATTGAATGGTCCACACACGTTGTTTTTGAGGTTATGCTCGTTCATTTTTTAGCGAAGACAGAGAACAATCCTCAAAGACATCCGTCCGAATGCCAAATCATGGACGATGAGGTTGTGCGCATGCGAACCTCTTTGCTTGAAGGCATCCCGTCCACGCTACCGGAGCATCCAGGCCTTGACTCAAGCGTTGACCACGCCCCCAACCGGAGGCAAATCCTCACGNCAGATGAGAAAATCTTAGCGCTTCAAAACGCATTGCGCTACATTCCACNGGAACACCATGACGCCATGGCCGAAGAATTCCTCCAGGAGCTCAATTCCTTTGGCCGAATCATTATGCGGCGCTACCGCCCTGTGGAGTATGCGATGAAGGCCTACCCGCTCGATGCCTATCCGGCTCAATGTCAACAGGCGGCCTCAATCATGCTGATGATTCAAAACAACCTTGACCCTGCTGTCGCACAATTTCCCCATGAACTCATCACCTATGGTGGAAACGGGTCCGTTTTCCAAAATTGGGCGCAATACCGTCTCACCATGAAGTACCTCTGTGAAATGTCAGAAGACCAAACACTTGTGATGTATTCAGGCCACCCTCTTGGATTGTTTCCATCCAATGTTCATGCGCCGCGGGTTGTTGTGACCAACGGAATGGTTATTCCGAACCACTCTAGCCAAGACGATTACGAACGAATGAATGCTTTGGGCGTGACTCAATACGGGCAGATGACCGCTGGTTCCTACATGTACATTGGACCGCAAGGCATCGTTCATGGAACCACGATCACCCTGCTCAATGCTGCCCGACTTCATTTGGGCCTGGCTGATGATGCCAACCTTTCGGGCATCACGTTCATCACCAGCGGTTTAGGTGGCATGTCGGGAGCTCAAGCCAAAGCCGCTACCATCGCAGGGGCTGCCTGCATCATTGCAGAGACCAACGCCCACGCCGCCTACAAACGCCATGAGCAAGGTTGGCTAACCACCGTCACCGAATCGATTGACGAGGCCATTGACATCATGATGGCTGCGGCTCAACAAGGAGANCCCATCTCCGTGGGATTGGTCGGTAACATCGTAGAATTATGGGAACGGTGCGTGGAACGAGACATTCGTGTTGATTTGGGAAGCGACCAAACAAGCCTGCACAACCCCTACCAAGGAGGGTATTTCCCCGCAGATAGGACCTATGAGGAAAGTGCTGAAATGTTGTCACAACGTCCTGAACAATTCAAACAAGAGGTTCAGGCAACCCTTCGAAGACATGCGAAAGCCATCAACACCATGGCAGAAAATGGAATGTATTTCTGGGACTATGGAAACGCATTCTTGTTGGAAGCCTCACGCGTCGGTGCCGATGTCTTGAATAAAGATGGTTCATTCAAGTACCCGTCCTATGTTGAAGACATCATGGGTCCGCTGTGCTTTGACTACGGCTTCGGTCCGTATCGGTGGGTCTGTACCAGCGGATTACCNGAAGACTTGGCCAAAACCGATGCCATCGCAGCATCCGTTCTTCGCCGCATGCGCAAGGAAGCACCCGAGGATGTTCGTCAACAAATCAACGACAACCTCCGTTGGATAGAACAAGCAGGTTCGAACCAACTTGTTGTGGGAAGTCAAGCCCGGATTCTCTACGCCGACGATGCAGGTCGCCGGGAGATCGCTCTCGCTATGAACCAAGCCATTGCGGATGGCACACTCAAGGGTCCGGTGGTGTTGGGCNGAGATCACCACGATGTATCCGGNACCGACAGCCCCTACCGAGAAACCGCGAACATACGCGATGGATCGATGTTCACTGCAGACATGGCGGTTCAGAATGCCATTGGGGATGCGTTTAGAGGTGCCACATGGGTTAGTTTGCACAACGGTGGAGGTGTTGGTTGGGGTGAAGTCATCAACGGTGGCTTTGGAATGTTATTGGACGGTAGCCCAGAAGCAAANCAACGGTTACAGAGCATGTTGCACTGGGACGTTAACAACGGCGTCGCTCGACGTGCATGGGCTCGAAACACTGGTGCCATGGCCGCCATTGAGCGCGCCATGGATGAAGATGAACGCTTGAAAATCACGATGCCTGAAACCGTTCAACCATCGCTACTCGATGCACTCCGAGGTGAGATAGAATGACCGACCAGCCCGTTGTTTATACCGATGGCACCACCTTATCTCCACAGGAGATCATGATGGTCGCACGCCAACAAGCAACCGTCGAAGTTTCAGAGAATGCTTGGCCACTTATCCATGCTGCACGAAACGTGGTTGAACGTATTGTTGAAACGGGTGAGACCGTGTATGGCATAAACACAGGCTTCGGTGCGTTGGTCAAGGAACGGATATCTCAGGAAGACTTAGCAAATTTACAAATCAACCTTGTTCGTTCACACGCAACGGGCCTTGGAGAACATATGAGCGTTGAAGCCGTTCGTGCCATGATGATGGTCCGGCTGAATTCCTTATGCAAAGGCCATTCTGGCATTCATCCCGACTGCATCCGACAGTTGGTTTTGTACCTCAACCAAGGCATCCACCCTGCAGTCCCGCGGATCGGGAGTTTGGGCGCCAGCGGCGACCTTGCACCCTTGTCCCACTTGGCCTTGGCCCTGATTGGGGAAGGTGAAGTCATGGTTGACGGGAAGAATACGCCGACATCCGAAGTTCTGTTTGACAAAGGACTCGTGGCGGTTGAATTGACGGCAAAAGATGGATTGTCGTTGATCAACGGGACCAGTCAAATGTCGGCGTTTGCCACCATCGCCCACCAAGAACTCAGTGATTTGCTGGTTCTGGCCGATGTGATTTTGGCCATGTCGATGGATGCACGCTCCTGTAGTTTNACGCCCTCGAGGCCAGAAGTTCACGAGGCACGGCCTCACCCTGGTCAAATGCTCGTCGCCCAACGCTTACGATCCATTCTATCGGGTTCAGCCATNCTTCANGACCATGGTTCATGCGAACGCGTCCAAGACCCCTATTCCTTTCGTTGTGCTCCACAGGTTCACGGGGCTGTCCATGAGTCGTTTGTCCGANTGGATGAAATGCTCCGAACCGAACTCAANAGTGCAACTGATAATCCGCTCATTTTCCCTAATCCCTCAGACCCCGGCGCGCACGAAGTCGTGTCGCAAGGGAATTTTCATGGGGAAATCGTTGCCCTAACCTGCGACGGCATGAGTTTAGCGTTGTTTGAATTGGGTTCAATCTCTGAACGNCGAATGGATCAGATGTTGGACCCTGGACGCAGTGGACTTCCTGCCTTCTTAGCCACCAATTCTGGGCTAGAGTCCGGCTTGATGATTGTTCAATACGTGGCTGGTTCTTCCCTTGCTGAACTTCACGGTCAAGCAACTCCTCGTTCGGCTTTTTCCACCTCGACTTCGGCCGGGCAAGAAGACCATGTGAGCATGGGGGCGACGTCTGCTTGGAATTTGGTCAANGGAGTGGAGCGCNTATCCGAGGTGCTTGCGTGCGAATTGTTGATTGCGTGCGAAGCATTGGAACACGCGTCGTTGTCAACTTCAGCTCATGTCCAAGGACTGTACGACCTGGTTCGAACCCTCTCTCCACCGCTCACTGGAGATCGTTCAACCTCCAGTGAATTGAGGCTCCTCTCTGAAGCCCTTCGAAAGGGTGGATGGTTGGCGAGGCTCGAAGCAGAATTCGGACGCCTACCGCGATGACAGAATGGTCTCTAAATCACGGGCGGCTTCTCGAACGTTGTTGAGTGACATCATGCGATAATTGTACATTTCACGCTCCGTGATCGTTAATTTCGCTCGGTTGGCTTCCAAAAGTCGGATGCTGTCGATGGCACAGATAATATCGGATTCCACACCCGAATAAATGGCATGTGATTCGTTGAGGTCGCTGAGTACCAAGGCCGGTTCAAGCGCGGAAAGATCAAATCCCATCCTCTTCCACTGTAGCATTCTTTTGGCGAGGAGGCTATGTGTAAATCCTGCCTTAGGTAATTGGACGAGGTGAACGAGCATCGGCTCTTTGGAATCATCGTCTTCCATGGCAGCTTCAGGACCCTCAACCTCGTCTTGCCTATCCTCGGACACCACTGTACTCTCATCAAAGGAAGAGGTTTCAACCTCCATTTTTGGTGCAATTGAGGTTAACCTCGCCCAAAATTGCTTACTGAATGACAGGGCATCAACCGGTAGGATGAGGTCAAAATCAAATGTCCGCGACAACGTATCGAGTTCTTGAAGCATGGAGAGGACATCGGATTCGCTCGAGCGAGCAACGAACCAGTCCAATCCTTCAAGGATGATCAATTCAGTGGTTTCAGGAGACTGCTGGCGCACATGATCGATGAAATCTGCTGGATGCGGNGGGANTGATTGAGGACTATCGTGGTCAGACATCCACCACATGTTCGCCNTGTTTGAGGGAACATGGCGTAAG
This sequence comes from Methanobacteriota archaeon, assembly GCA_002714305.1. Taxonomy (GTDB): domain Archaea; phylum Thermoplasmatota; class Poseidoniia; order Poseidoniales; family Poseidoniaceae; genus Poseidonia. Next base: position 33,902 of record PAWY01000032.1, read on the forward strand.
AGTTGCCGTGCTGGAAGTCGGCTGTAACAGGAAACTCCGTCGGGTGTTTCACCAATCAATGGNCTGAGAGCCTGATAAGTGGAGGANGGCGAAGGGGATTCCAGCGTATGCAGACCGACCATTGGAGTNCCTCCTCGNATTCCACGTAGCATTGACGCTNTAAGGAATTACGCCTTCCACATCTCAGTCGCCATCAATCATTATATTGCCGTTCTTCGTGGTTAAGTTAGGTGGAAATGTGTCAGAAGAGGAAAAACAATCCGTCGGCATGGCCGAATGCGGTGCCTGTCGAGCAATCATCCCCATAGATTCGGAAGNATGTCCTGAGTGCGGTACATCCTTTTCAGGCGTTTCCGAAGATGCCCTCGGAGAGTGTGGCGCGTGCAAAGCCTTGGTGCCATTGGACTCAACTCGNTGTCCCGAATGTGGCGTGTTATTTGTCGCCGATGATGTCGTTGACATCTTGCGCCAGTGGGTGGCNGATACGGGGATCAATATNCGAAAACTGTTTGATAAATTTGATGAAAACAACGATGGCACCATTGATTCTCAAGAACTTAAACGTGGCTTGCTAAGTCTCAATNTAGCCGATTTGCCACCCTCNCANGTGGACCGATTGGTCGAAGAAATTGACGCTGATGGGAACGGTGTNATNGACNTGGATGAATTTGATAAAATTCTGTCAGGTTCCGAATCGTCCGACGAAGTTGTAATNGTCGAGCCTGATGAGCCGGCTGCAGACGAAGATGAGGGCGATAGCGAAGACCATGATCAAGAGGGTGATGNGGAACTTTCCACCGAGGCCTCCGANGANGGCGAAGACACGGCTNAAGATTCAGATGAGGAAGCGGCTGAGGACGACGACATCGATAACGAGGATTTTGACCTTGAGGACGACGATGCCGAAGAGGAGAGCGACACGAGCGATGATGATGACGACCACNCTGCAGAAGANNTGACGNTCAACAAGCATCCNCTGGCCGCNCTTGCTGAGATGATGGATGAACACGAAATTTCTGCTCAGCGCATGTTTAACGAGCTTGATGCAGATGGAAACGGCATGATTTCACTNACCGAACTTCGAACAATGCTNGAGGAAAAATACGGTGATGTGTTGGTCATTGACGATGTAGANGCCATCATGGACGGTGTTGATGATGATGATGATGGAATGATTGACATCACTGAATTCATCGAATCGATGGAAGATCTTGAGGACCACGAAGAAGCGGTTGAAACCCATGACCAAGACAGAGAATTCCCAAGTCCATGGCAGAAGCGCATGATGTCCAAATCGTGGAACGACAATGTATGGCCCATCATACACGTTGCATTTGGCATTCTCATTGCCTTGGTTCTCGTCAACGCACTGGTTGGACCTGTTGACGGTTCGGGTGGACCGATTGCCTATGCCCCCATTGATGGAGGGGTTGTTCCGAGTGGATTAGAAGCCGGTGACATTTATCCATGCGACGAAAAATACCAAGACGGTGGTTGTGCCAATTCACTCACGCCCTTTGGCGGTGCGAACGGCGCCTCATCCATGCCCAAAGGCTTCTACGCGGACGGCGTGTTGCTGCTTATCTTGTCCATCGGCGGAATCATTGCTTCTTTGTTCCTTCATTTCATCAAGGCCCCAGAATGGCGAGCTCGTGCAAAAGCCATGAAGGAATTTGAAGATGATAAATCCGATGCAGCAGACACGGTGGATGATGACGACGATGATGACGACGACGATGATCACGATGATGATGACGACGATGATGACGATGATGATGACGATGACGATGACGATGATGACGACGATGACGATGATGATGATGATGACGG
>PAWY01000033.1 GCA_002714305.1 Methanobacteriota archaeon
TGAAGAAGAGGAAGCCGAAGAAGAAGCTCCTCCCGAAGAAAAGAAGAAATTTTGAGGTGAAGAAAAATGTGGGAACATCGCAGCGTATCAGACAAATCATTNAAGGAAACAAATCGNATTNTNCCNANCGANACGTANGTNAANNTGATGGACGAAGTNGAAGCCGTGGTCACACGNGCACAGGACGACAAATTCGANNNNGANACNTTCATGNCCTACATCCCTCGNNAGGGNCCGTGGGANGANATNCCAGCNTCNGACCACTCCAAGGCCGACGCCCGAACCCGCTACATCGGGCCGGCGAGCGCCAAACTCCTCAACACCAACCTGGTGCTGGGATCCTCTTGGATTGACTCGGACCGCTTCAAGTACGAGCGAAGGATCACGAACCTCGCTGACTACCTGAAGCAGAAGACCATCATCAACGCCAACATGTGGACGCCCAAGCAGTTGTTCACCACGCAGACCTTCTTCTTCTGTTCCACAGGCGACGAAGAGCGCATGGGNGGGGCCATCCTCGAAGGCGACACCCGAAACGACGACCACCTGTTCCTCGGAACCGAAGGCAAAGAGTTCCCCGAGTGGGAAGTCATTCTCTGGGGTCTTGGCCACCGCGGTGTCGTTCCCGACTCCGACCCGCTTGACCGCGTCTACTACCCGTCGTTGATGCACCGCAACGTGTCCTTCAACAACCGATTGGGATGGACACGCTACTCTCCAGCAGGTTTCGGAAAGGACGCCTCCGGCTACTTGATGACCCGTCCCAACACGTGGATCTGGCCTGCCGTCAACGGCAACCGAGAAACGGCTACNGCCTTCAACCTCCTCGTGAACCTTCCCGACCGAAGCTCGTCCTTTGGCGAAGAGGGAATTTCCGACGTCTTCATGACGACTGGCAAGACCTCGCTCTACACCATGATGGGCATGATGCAATCCTCNACCGTNCGNCANGCCTTNGGNGCCGGTTCNGAAATGGTNCCNTTGGAATTCCACTGCATCGAACCCGGCCTTGACGAGTGGATCGGCAACTCCAGCGACGAGGACAAGTACAGTCGCCTGTTCGAAGTTTGCGCCACGCTCGGCTACGTGCTCACCGACCCGCACATCGGTACGCTCGGTGGTGCTGCCAAGCGCCGTCGCCTCATCATGTACCCCTCGGACCAAGGCAACCTCTTGACCTGCGCCAACGCCAGTCAAGTCGCTGACCACGCCCTCAAGTCGAACTACGATGCAACGGTGTTCACCAAGCTCGACCAGGCCGACTTCATGAACCGCGTCACCCGCCGATTCAAGGCCTACGCCGACCTTGTCGCTGCCTCCGATGTCGCTCGCGGCGCTCGCTGGATCAGCCAAGCCGACGTCGACGGCGAGAAGATGATTGGACCCAACGTCCACTCCATCCTTTCCGTCCGTGGTTACGACATTCTCAACATGCAAGAATACCTCAACACCTTCAACGATGTTTCCGCTGCCCCGGAGCGATTGATGCGCCGCATCATCCAGACCGTGGCCACCAACGCATTGAAGACGGTCTACCCCGTTGACATTCTCGGTGAATCTGCAGGACCAGCGCCGTTTGAGCACATCTTCAACTCGCCCGACGACAACCCACTGGTCTACTACACCGACGTACGATTCTTGGTCCCGACCTCCATCGACAAACTTCGGTTCCAGACCGCTGCTCGTGGTGCTGACCGTGGCCGAATGCGAGAAGCCTACGCTTCCTTGACCGCTGCCGACCCCATGACCAGCCTGTCCATTCAAGACCTGTGTCTGCCGTTCTTGGCCGACCTTGGCGCCGACACCTGGCAAACAGGCACTGGCATCAACGAAAACGAAATCGTGGTCGAAGTGACCATGGCCGTCAACCCCGGCCGAGTTTGGCGCTCCTACCTTGAGCCAACCACCAGTGAAGTTTTCGACATGCCAAAGGGCGACAAAGGCACCGCTGCTCAGCTTTGGGGCGATGTGTTCATGACCAACGAAGTGCTTCACGACAAGATGAAGAAGGACGGCAATGAACACTACCTCAACTTGCTCAAGATGGCTTACCACTGGTCGAACAATGAGGCACAGAAGGCCCACAAACTCGGCAAGCATGGAAAGAAGCCAGCGGCAAAGAAGCCAGCGGCCAAGAAATCGCCAGCGAAGAAGAAGTGATTTCATCCTGAATAAGGATTGAAGAACAAGAGGCCCCGCCTCTCACCCATGGCGACTGGAAACGACGGNAGNGGCCGNGCNCCCGTNGCNATNGTTCGNCCAACCACNNCNGTNACNAGNGGNGTNGGNGTCACTCAGAAACTGGTTACCGCAGCCGTNGCCTTTGGAGANNTGATGCAAGGNACGTTNGGCCCGCAAGGNCTCGACAANATGCTCTACAAAACCAACGGNGAAACGGCCGTNACCAACGACGGNGCNAAGATCGTCGCTGAACTNTTGGTNAAACACCCCGCNGCCAAAGCCTTCGTCCAATTGGCTGGCGCCCAGGAACAAGCCTGTGGAGATGGAGTGACAGGATGTCTCCTCTTTGCCAGTGAACTCATGCGTGAAGCTGGCCGATTGCTGGAGCGAGGNCTTCACCCCCTGGTNTGCATCCAAGGNTANCAAACNGCNCTTGAGGTNGCTTTGNATCACTTGGACACGCGTTCAGAGGTGTTGGAGAATTCCGACGACCGCTTGCACGCCATCGCCCAAACGGCCATGACTGGGACATCCGCTGACACGGGCGATACGACCCTTGCCCGTTTCATCGTACANGCCCTTCAGACGGTGGCTTCCAACGATGGAGTTGACCATGAAGATGTTCGCATGGCCAAGCGGACGCAAGGAAACCTCTACGACACTCGGTTGGTCGACGGATTGGTTCTCGATGCGGCCTTAACCCTTGATCGCCTTCCTCGAAGCCTTGAATCGGGAACGGTGCTAGCCTTGACCTGCCCTCTGGACCAAGAGGAGACGGTTCGTGAAACTGAAATCGAAGTCGAAAAGGCCGACCAATGGATGGNGTTCATCGAAGCCAAGGAAACGCTCCTCCAACAGAAGGTTGAGGCNGTTCTCGCCACCGGCGCGACGGCCGTGTTCAGTGCAGAGATCATTGAGCCGAGCATTTTNCATGCGCTTACCGATGCAGGATGTTTTGTTCTCGGAGGCCTTGAGCGTTCAGGCATCGAAGACATCGCTCGTGCTTCGGGCGCCACCATGTGCGATCACCTTGANGATGTNGATGCCTCCATGCTCGGACAATTNTCATCCCTTGAAATTGAAACCGGTGAAGGATTGGACGGGCGAAGGGAACGGCTCTGCATGCGCTTTGGCGAGAAGGCGGGACTGGTCACCTTGGACGTTGGCGGGGGCGATGGAGCGGCGGTNGAGGAAACCATTCGCGGCCTCTACGATGCTTTGCGGTCCACGTCCCTTGCCATGAAGACGGGGAAGGTCATCCGAGGTGGCGGCAGTTTTCACATGGGGGCATCCTTGGCCGTCAAGGAAGCGGCAGAAGGCCAAGCTGGGCGGGAACGTTTAGCGATGGAAGCGTTTGCTCGGGCCCTTGAAAACATCCCCTCNACCCTTGCCCAAAACGCNGGCGTNGACCGGCTTGACACCTTGCTTGCTCTGCGGGCGGCCCATCGAAACGGCGATGTGAATTCAGGGGTCGATGCAACGGGCGAAGTCAACATCATTCAATCCACTTGGTTACCCTCAGCCACGCTCGTTCACGCCTTGGAGTCAGCGACGGAGACCACATGTGGATTGCTGCGAGTTGACCAAGTCATCTCAGCCCGAGGCGATTGAATTCCCATGACAAGTGGACCTTGTCGCTATGTTCAAGTGCATCCGACGGGGCAACTGCGATAACGGGTTCAGTCCATGCAAGCCGTTACACCCCCGCCCCGAGCCCTACTCAGCGTATGGGACAAGACAGGAATCGTTGAGTTCGCTAAGGGGCTTGCACGGCTCGGGTTTGAACTCTTATCAACGGGAGGGACCGCACGAAAACTCTCGGAAGCTGGGCTCGATGTGCGTCTTGTATCGGACGTAACGCAACATCCGGAAATTTTCGACGGGCGCGTCAAATCCCTTCACCCCGCCATTCACGGGCCGCTTCTCGCTCGTTTGCACCAAGAAAAAGATGCAACGGAACTCTCTCAACTCGGATACGCTCCCATTCGAGTGGTTGCTTGCAATCTCTATCCCTTTGGTGATGCTGCTGCAAAGACGCCCCCACTTTCAAACGANGAATTGCTCGAGATGATCGACATCGGGGGCCCAACCATGGTCCGTGCATCAGCGAAAAATCACCAACATGTCCTGATCGCCACCAATCCCGCACGTTATCCTTCGCTCCTTGAAGCCCTTGAGCAAGCCGAAACTCCTGCCGCCGTAGAGATGGAACTCAGGCAGTCGCTGGCGCTGGAGGCTTTCGAACACACAGCTGCCTACGATGTGGCCATAGCGCAGGAACTGCACCGACGAACCACGGGCGATCCAGCCATGTTTTCCTCCATGGANGAACAGCGCGACCGTCTTCCGCAGAGCATCCTCTCGGCGAGNCATCAAGTGGAAGCGCTCCGCTACGGTGAGAACGGGCACCAAGCTGCCGCTCTNTACGTGAACCACGACGCCCCAGAAGGGCACAGCACCCTTGTGACGGCTCAGGTTGAGGGTGGAAANGCCATGTCGTACAACAACTACAGCGATGCTGACGCCACGCTTCGTTTGTGCCGTTCTTTGTCCACCGATGAATGGCCTGCAACACCGCATGCCTGCGTNATCGTCAAACACAACAATCCATGCGGCGCGGCGCTTGCTTCGACCCAACGTGAAGCCTTTGAGAAGGCCCTTGCCAGCGACCCAGAGTCGGCTTTTGGGTCCATCATCTGCTTCAACGAGGTGGTTGAACCCTCAACGGCTGAGGCGGTTGGTGATTTGTTTGTTGAAGTGATGATGGCTCCTGGGTACGCTGAGCAGGCGAAATCCACGCTGATGGCGAAGAAAAACCGCCGTTTGTTGACCATTGAATCTCCGAACAATCGTTTGGCTCCGCTTCAACGCCAAGTGGTTCGTAAGCCCATCGAGGGCGGCGTCTTGGTGCAAACAGAGGAACCCCCGATCATCGACTGGAGCAAAGCGAAAACGGTCACGGAGGTTGAACCAACCTCGGAACAAATCGACAGCATGAAATTCGCCGTGCGCGTCTGTGAGCAAGTGAAATCCAACGCCATTGTGATGGTTCAGGGTACGGCCACCGTGGGCATCGGCCCCGGCCAAACCAGCCGAGTGGAAGCGGTGAAAATCGCTGCCCGCCGGGCCGGCGAACGGGCCAAGAACTGCGTTCTTGCGTCGGATGCCTTTTTCCCGTTCAAGGATGGATTGGAACAAGCAGCCGATGCTGGGGCTTCGGCCATTGTCCAGCCGGGCGGCTCAATACGCGATCAAGAAGTGATTGACGAGGCCAACGCTCGCGGCATGTCCATGCTGTTCACGGGCCACCGACTGTTCCGCCATTGAAGGACTACTCGAGCGTGGGGACTTTCCATCCAACCCACCAGATTCCAATGAGGGCCACAATGGCGACGGTGGTTTGGCCAAAACCCGGGTCTCCAAGCATGGTAATGTACCAGATGGAAGCCGCTGAGACGGCGGCGATCAGGCCACAAATGACCATCTTTGAATGAAACGGAAGCGCCCGACCGTTTCGGTAATAGTCCAAAAGAACCGAACCAAACACCCGGTTCGTGAGAAGCCAACGAAAAAGACGTTGAGAAGACCGACCATAACAATAGGCAGCGGCCACCAACCAGGAAGTCGTTGGCCAACCAGGGAGCAACACCCCAACACCAGCAAAGAGCACAAAGATGCTTCCGAATACCACCCAAACCAACCGAACGACTGGGTTGGCGCTGGGCTTGTGATTTGCGAGCACATCTTCGATGATTTCAGCGTCCGTTGGCGCACCGTTCACCGCATCATGGCCTTCCGATTCAGCTCTTTTCTTGGAATCCGAGGATGATGTGTTCGCTGACATTGGTCCTCGTTGGGGGTTATGGTGGCCGTGATAAAACCCCTTTGCAAGGGATGGAAAGGGTTGAAACCCCGCATCCTCTGGGAGATTCATGGATTCAATTTCGGTCGGCGGGCGAACCGCCACCGTCGACGAACCGCTGCGTTGTGCGGTGTTTCTTTCGGGGTCCGGCAGCGGCATGGAAGCCCTTGTTCACGCACAGCGAAATCAGACCCTTCTCCACCAAACCGTTGTTGTGGTCGCTAATAAAACCGGAATTGAAGGTCTCGAGCGCGCCCGACGCCTCGGTGTGCCGACCCTGGTGGTGGAGCAGAACCACGAAGGGGGCTCCCGTTCACGGGAAGAACACGAGGCAGAAATTCTGAGTCAAATGAAGGAATACAACGTTGAATTGGTCGTCTTGGCAGGTTATATGCGCCTCCTCTCTCCTCTTTTCTTGAGCGATTGGACCAATCGCGTGGTGAACATCCACCCTTCCTTCCTGCCCCATTTCCCCGGTGCTCACGCTCATCGAGAGGTTCTCGCTTCGCAGACCACCATCACGGGCTGCACGGTTCATTTGGTGGACGAAGGGATGGACACAGGGACCATCCTTGCTCAACGGATCGTGCCCGTGTTCAAGGACGATGATGAGTCGACGTTGAGTGCTCGCGTGAAAGTTGAGGAGCACCGGCTCTACCCACAAGTCCTGACGTGGATAGCCGAGGGGCGCGTTCACCTTACCGAGGGTGGCGTTTCAATCGTGGGTGCTGAAGGTCCGCAGGTTGGTTGAAGTTGGTGAAAGCCGCACGGTGCGGAGCAACATCAATCGATGGCAGATGTTGCATTACTTCACGGACATTTTGACCGCCCTCGTGCACGGCAACCCCCTTGGGGAGATGGGCGAACAGCGGTTGCCTCCGAAGTTCTTCATCGAGTGGAACGCCACCCTTCGGTGAGTTGTTCAGCAGTGCTTGAACCGCTTCTTTCTCAAGGAGAAAAGCATCGCATGGAACCAACAAAACACCTTCGTCAAAGGCGTTGAGCAACCACAAGAGAAGTCCATGCAGACTTTCAACTCCTGGAGGGTCAACCATCACCTCGCCCTCGAAAAGGGACCTTCGTTCCTCTCCACCACACAACACAACGGTTCGCTCAAGCCCTGCCTCTTGCAAACACCGTTGAAGCCGTTTGACTCCACCAAACATGTTGGCCTTGTCTTCCTGCATGCGCTGACTGGTGCCCCCGGCGAGAATGATGGCGACGGTCATCCAAGGCACCTCAATGCATTTTTTCGAGTTCATCAAGGGCTGCTTCCAGTTCGGACAACAACCCACGGACCCGCTGGAGCAAGGCCTTGCGCTCACGGCTTGACCGAGCTTCGGGCAACCACTCAAGAAGGCGACGGACATCCTTTGCATCACGTTCCACGGTCCATTTGAGAACGTTCTCAAGAACGGGGTCTTCTGCGGGTAAAAGCCGTTCCACCATGGAACGAATTGGAGGGGCCAACTCCTTCAAGTCTCCGATTCAAGCAACCGACTTCGGATTCGTTCAAACATTTCCCCGCCTTTGGGGGCCTGCTCAATAAGGGTGCGACAGCCAACCTCTTCCCGCCTCAACGACAAAAATAGGACGCAATACTGATGCCAATGGGGGCTTTGCTCCGCTGCCGCCTCCAACCACGCATCGTCTGGCACAGCATGGCCAGCCCGGGCCAACTCTTCAGCGACTTCAAGCACAACCAAAAGCGGCTCTTGGCGTTGGAGCAGATGGATAAATGCCATCCACGGATCTTGCCCCAATGCGTCCGGTTCAAGGTTTGCAAGAAGGATGCCTGCAATGCTTACGTCCTCGCGACCGTGTCGTTTCCAAAGAGCGGGCACGACTTTGGCCAACGTTCGCTTTCGAGGAGCATGCGTCAACATCCACGAGGCGATTTGCCGCAGGTCGGGGAGGGGCGTTCCGACATGGAATCGGAACCTGCCTTCGGCCATGGTTACGTCGGTTCTTGGCTTGTTGGCAAAATCGCTCACGCACTTCGAGTAGGCCTTTTTGAGGAATTTGAGGCATTTCCGCTTGGATTTGAGCTCAGAAGTTGATTGCCCTTCCAGCCAATCGTCAAGAAACGGATTCACCGCTCGTCACCTTCGGGCGATTTCTTCCGAAAGGTGTCGAACAGGTCACCCACCAATCCCACCGAATCCCGGAGCGTATCCATCAAGGTATCGATCATGGCCTTGTCCCCGTACTTTTCCTTCATCATTTCACGGAGCTCATGCTCAATTTCTTCGTGCAATTCGTCGTCGATGTCAAATTGACTTCGCAGGTTGGCCATCACTCGAAATTCGTCTCGAGATAGCGAGGCGTTCACAATGGCAACCTCAAACACCTTTGTGTAAATGATGCGCATGTTTTCAGGCGATACCGGCTCACCACTTCTCGAACCCTCACCGGATTGGATGCACTCGTAAATGTAGGCGGGCTCCTCTGGGGCAAGGCTGAGGGCACTGGCGAGTTTGATGATGAGGCGTTTTTCTTCTCGAGTCAATACACCATCGCCCAACATGACCTCTACCGTAGAACGAAACACGTCCAAGGCTCCGAGTTGTTGCGACGACACACACTGGCGACGCCCTCCGGCCTTTTGAAGAAACCGTTTGGAGAGTAAATAACATTCTCGAGCCGCGATTACGGCACAGGATTCAAAAGGGCTCGTCCAGTGGGTCTGCTTGTTCACATTCACTTCCCTTGCTCTGCAAGTGGTTGCTTCGGACGCCGACAACCCGGTTGTCGGCCCAACGCATCGTGGCTGTGTGCAAACAAGGAGAGAGAACCAAATGGGAAGAAACAACTCAAACCGCGGAGGCGGCAACTCAAACCGCGGAGGCGGTGGAAAAGGCAAGGCCATGAAGTATGAAATTCGGGCTGATATCAAAGTAAACGGAACCGTCCAACGCAAGGACATCATTGGGGCCATCATGGGGCAAACCGAAGGGTTGCTCGGCGACGATCTCGAATTGAGAAAGTTGCAACGCACCGCTCGCGTGGGCCACGTCGATGTCGAAATGGACACCAAGAATGGGAAAGTGCACGGCACCATCATCATTCCAAGCAGCATGGACAATGTCGAAACGGCCATCATCGCCAGTTCACTGGAAACCATTGACCGCATCGGTCCCTGCAACGCCATCATCAAGGTCGTACAAATCAGCGACATTCGTGCAACAAAACGCACGGCGGTCGTTGACCGAGCCAAAGAACTGCTTCTTACGCTGGTCAACTCAGGGGAAGCTGCTTCCAAGACCGTGATCGAAGAGGTCCGCTCCGTACTCACCGTCGGGACGGCCAAATCCTTCCACGGTTTGACCTGTGGACCAAACGTCGAATCCTCGACCTCCCTCATCATTGTTGAAGGACGGAACGATGTTCGAAACCTGCTCAACTGTGGTGTGAAAAACGCCATCAGTGCCGATGGGTCGGGTAACATCAAACAGGAACTCATCGACCTTGCGAACGGCAAGGAAAGCGTCACCGTCGCCATTGATGGCGACCGGGGCGGCGAGATGCTGTTCATGCAACTCTACGACATGATGAAAGTTGACCACGTTGCGCAAGCACCGGTCGGTCAAGAGTGGGAATTGCTTCCACAGAAAACCGTCACCATGTGCCTTCAGAAAAAGGTCGAAGCGGCGAAGTTCAAACATCAACTCGACAAGAAAATTGCAGAAGACGATCAAAAATTCGGCGGCGACAAAGACTGGGACAAGGACATGGGCGAGGAGTTCGAAAAGGAAGCAGCGCCAGCTGAAATCCAAGAGCTCTTCGACAAGGTTGACGAAATGGGCAAGAACAAGGCGGTCATCCGCTTTGCTGATGGAACCTTTTCCGATGAAATTGGACCGTCCAAACTTGAGGCTGCGTTGAGCGAATCGGAAGAGGCTGAAACGGTGCTCTTCAACGGTTCAGTCACCGAAAAAGTCCTCAACTACGTGAATCAATCCTCGGCCAACACGGTCGTTGGAACCAAGGAAGGCAAAGGCTACGAAGCCTCCGATGACTTGACCGTTTGGTTTGCTGAAGTTCATCGATGATGGCGGCACGGTTCACTTAATGTGGTCGTCCGGATAAGCCAACATCATGGACGAGGACGACCCCGTCATGTGGCCCACCGACGACGATGAATCCACGGAAGAGAACGAAGCCCCNGAAGAGGNAACGTCTTCAGATGAATCGGACGATTCCANTGATGAAGCCCCCNCGGAGGCTGATGACACATCAGCGGATTCNGATGACGCCGCCCAATCTTCTGATGGACCCCCTTCTTCCGACGATCCAACGCCTTGGACGCTTCCAATTCGAGCCGCCCCCATTCTCGCACTTCAGGGTGAAGAGGTGGTTGAATTTCCACTGAGCCAACATCGCAACGGGTTGGAATCAACCTCCCTCATCATGGATGAGAAATTGATGCGCATTGTCGAAGCACGGTACGACCCCGATGGTGTCCGCCGCCTCAACGTTCGAATGGCCTTGGTCAAAGAACACATCTCCGGCTACTCTCACACCCACTTGGATTTGTTTCAAAAATTGCAGGGCGTTTGGTGGGGGGCTATCGGTTTCGGCGTCCTCATGGCCACAAGTTTTGCGCAAGGATTGTTGGCGATTGGTGGCGGAGCGTTCGTCCTGGCCGGTGTAGCAGGTTTGCTACTGACCCAACTCGACCTTCATCGAATTTCATTCTCAGACCATGGCGGTCGCCATGACTTTTACCTCTCGGGTTGGCGCCAGGAGCCCTATTTGATTCACAACAGCACGGCCCTTTTGGGCCCTGCCTTCGTTGAATTTTTGCGAACATCAACGTTGGAAACGCAACACATTGATGCCGTGATTGAAGCCATGGCTGCACCTCCACAACCCGCTCCAGCCCCCGCTCTTGCCCATGCACCAGAAGCACCGCAACCCCTTCCGCTACCGCCGCCCACAAACCCATCCAACCCTCTCCCCCTCGAGGGTTCAACGCCAACTGGCCCCCCTCCCATGGCATCTACCCCCGTAGGTGGCCCCCCGGTCTCTACGGCGAATGCTCTGCCCACACCGCCTCTTCCTCCACCACCAGTGGCCGTTCAAACANCACCANCTCCNCCGGTTGCGATCCCCGCACCGCCGGCTCCAATACCAACGCCTCCATCGCCAGCGCAATTGCCTCCAGCTCCGTTGCCACCGGCTCCCCTCCCCCCGCCTCCGTCCAAGGCTCAAATGGACGAAGATGCTCTTTGGGATGACCTGACTTGATCATGCTTTGACGCCACCCGCAGAGGGGAGGTTGACGCTTTGAGTGAGTTTTGAGACTTCAGTTCTCAGTCCGGCNATGTCGCTTGGAAGCGGCCAATCATCCTCCTCAAGCGGGAGACGTTGGCCAAGGCCGGGGATGCGTTCGAGGGCAATTCCTAATTCANCGGCATCAGCCANAAAATTTCCTTTTGANCCGGAATGACGCGCTTCCAACCGCCGGCGGGTCCATCGCTTCAAGGCAGGGACCATATCNCTCAACTCCCTTAACAAACGGGCACGTTCGATGTCATCTCCATCTCCCGCAGGTAACAGGCGCAGTGAAAGGCGCAACAATCGCGCAATGCGAACATCCCTTGGAGCCACACTCACATGGCCGGCTAAACCNCGTCGGACCTCCTGAAGAGCCTGCATNCCATCTTGTTCAACGGTTGATGCGAGTTCTGTTAACCCCAACACCGCCACCAATTCAGTTAGAGAAGTGAGGGCTTTTTTGCTCGCATCAGCAGGATTGACCTCGACCAAAGGTGGTGTCGATGATTCAATGGATGTTGTTTGATCTTCCTTTTCCCGGTTCACCGCTTCTTTAACGGGTTCGGATGGGGGTTCTTCGGAGACCAAAATTTCCTCGATGGGTTCTCCTTTTTCCTTCTCAACCTGAGGCGAAACAGGCTGCTCAAGCGGTTCAGGCGGCTTCGCCGCTGCCGTTTCGCTCACGCTCTGCTCCTCGTCGAGGGGCCTTTCTTCCTCGTCAGCATCCATGGCTTCCAACATGGCCTCGTGGGCTTCCTCGAGGGCCGAAGCAGGTTGAAGCACCTGCCGTTCTCGTTGCTCGGGGACCGGCACCAAAGTAGGGCGACTCACGATTGGTTGCCAGAGTTGCAAAGCATACTCNTCGTCTTCAATCGTACGTGAGGCAAGGTGAGTTGTGTAATGCGGGATTTGCTGATTGAGGTGAGCCAAACGATGGGGTTGTTGGATCATCGTTTCGACTTCGAGCCCCAACCCCACGTCCCTTTCCCATGGCAATGCCAGAAGCCGTCGCCGCAGAACATCATGCCGCTGGAGATGGGGGCGAGCATCGCTCAAGGCCCGAGCCACCTGCAAGGGAGAATCGTTGACCTCCGCAAGCCATTTGTCAACCGCCCATCCATTTTGGTTGAGGCCTTCAAGCTCAGTTGCTATTGAACTCCGCAATCTCGTTTGAACCATGCTTGTCTGACTTGCATCATCCCGTGCGCCGTTTGACCGGGTGAGGTCGGCGAGATGGCGTTCAAGTTCGTTTAGGTTCATGCCCGAGGTGTCCACTTCACGTTCTAACCTTCCGGAACGGCGAAGAGCAGCCAACTCTTCTCCGAGCATCACGCGATGGCGCTCAATCCGGCGGGTAAAGCGTTCAACGAACGCCTTCATTTCTTCGAGGACGCCGTCATCCACATCTTCGGAGGCGAGCAATTCCTGGCGAAGGGTGACCTCTTCGCCACCTGAAAATGAGACATCCAGACCGTTCAATTCAGCAATCAATGAAACCCTTTCGTCCCAACGCTGGCGTTCCATTGTCATGCGTTCCATGGCGTTCATCGGGTCGTCAAAGACCCGTTGCCGCCACTCACTCACCTCCAGTCCAGCGTGTTCGTAGGTTTCCAATAATTCAAGACCATCAAGTTCCAATTTCTTCCACAGGGCGTCCATTTCATCAACGGCATCACGCAATTGGTCGGTCTGATCAAGGTGGCCAATGCAGGGTTTCGATGCCTCGGTTCGAGACGGCCAAAACCTGGCAAAACGCTCCCATCGTTCAATGAGTGAGAGGTGGCGCTCAACGACGAGTGCGACCTCATCGTGATTGGCCTCCCACTCCATCAAATCGTTGGGGTGCAATTCACCTGCGTGCGGGAACACAATACCGCTTTCCCGCCAACGCTGAATGATGTCAGATAAGACCCTGCGGCGCTCCTCTAAGGTCTGAGCCAAGGCTTCAATCTCGTTGGACAAGTCGTCCAACGCCGAGGCATCGTTGGCGTCCTGCAGAGCGTGGCACCTCGCTTCAAATTCAATGGCCAACCCTGCGTCAAAGGGTTGAATCATCTGAACTGCCGCAAGGCGGACGTGCTCCTTTTCTGCGTGAAAGGCTTGCCAGCGTTCAAGAACACGCAGGCCTTCAAGCAAAGGCAGTTCCCCGAGTTCTTCAACGGCATACCCGTGGGCCCGTAGCTGCTGAGCCCCCGCTTCAATCATCTGGACTTGACGCGCTTCATCTGCCTCAATCGTCTCGAGGTGCCTCAGGAGTTCATCGATCCGCTCTGGCGATGAAAAGAGGCGATGGAGCGGCACGATGGCCGCATGGCTTGAGAGGTCGAGTTGAATCAAACGGTCATAAACAGCGTACCATGTATCGGCCTCTCCGGCGTCAAACCAAACCCCTCTACTCAGATTCAACGGCGGCTCCCATGAGGCCAATGCCCGTACGTCTCGTTCAAAGGCAAGGTAGACCTCTTCCACAGTAAACGGGTCGTTGAGTTGAGCAGCATAATCCGAGAGGGCTTGTCTGAGCGTTTGGGACTGAGACAGAGCATTCAGGCGTTCTTCAATTTCCGTGGCCGTCTCACGCCGGTCTTCAAGCCATTCAAGGCGTTCATGAAAGGCATCGGGGTGTTCGGAGAGGAAGCCGTTCATCGCTGACTCAGAAAACCCGAATTGAACGAGCGATGCCAAACGTGCATCGCCCCCATCGTGTTCCTCGCCGTCGCCGTTCATTCGCCCTCGTCCATCCCACGGACCATGGAGGGCTTTCAATATGAGCGGTGTGAACGAGGGAAATTGGCGTTCTTCCTTTCGTTTCGCATGGTTCGGCATCCTGTCTGAAGGCGAAAAACGGCCTTCTTCGCCCCAAAATCTTCCGCAGACCATAAAGGTGCAACTGACCGCTGTGGGTCAATGAGCCTCATCGTGCTTGGTTTTAGTTTGCTTTCCGCTGGTGCNGCGGGGGCCTTTGGATACTCGCTGTACCAAGGTCATAACAAAATGACACGGTTGCTTGACATGCAAACGCTCCTCAAAGAATCTCAGTCCACCCACTTTCATCACCTCAACGTGGCCACGGAAAGCGTGCTCTCGGACATCCAGACGCTTCAAACCACCCTCGATGCCCTTCGAGCCATCCANCCCGACATNGATGCATCCCTTACCGTTCACCACTTTTTGGTCCAGCATGAAGGAGGCGTTTCCACGACCGTTGACCTTCAAGCAGCCTGCGATGCCCTTCGCTCTGTGGTTCAACACCAGCCGATGGAAGGAGGCACCAAGGCTGGGCTTTCGGTGAACCACGCCGGCCTCCTTCGCCGCCTTCTCGCTGTGTTCGACCACCACCACCTCACCATGGCTTCCCTTCATATGGACGCTGACACCGCTCATCGACTGGGTCTTGCGGCATCCCACCTCCAACTCTACGAATGGGCGGAAGGGGCTTTGGGAGTCGCCTACCAACTCTCGCCCGGTCATGCCAGCGTGCTGGAAGGCCTCGAGCACATTGCACGTCTTCGTGGCGATGACGCCCTTTACCGCCACTGGCTTGAGGCTCGCATGAAACTCACGCCCGATGATCCAGATTTGCTGCGGGCCCATGCCCATCTCTTGGCCTCCATGGGTGATGAAGAGGCCGAACGAGCCGTACGGCGTTTGGAAGCTCTCGGCGTCGATACGGCGGCCGACCGCTCCCTCCTCTCCGGGCTTCGTGCACGAGCAGGAGCCCGGACAGAAGCCATTGAAGCCATTCTCCAAGCGTTGGAAGAAGACCCCTCTCGGTCTGGAGATTGGTTGCACTATGCTCAGTTGCTTGAAGCAGAAGGCGAATTTGAATTGGCTCTCGAAGCCAACGAACGCTGTTTGACCCTCGATCGACAATCCGGTGAGGCGTGGGCCCTCAAGGCTCGCGTGTTGGCCGAGAAGAACGGTCACGAGCGTGATGCTCTGAAAGCGGCGACCCACGCCGTTGCTTTGGACGCCGGTGGCGTGGACACAGTGTTCCTCAAAGCAGAACTCCTCGAATTGGAAGGGTCGGCCGTTGCTGCGGAAGAAACGCTCCTCAAATCATTGAACGCTCAACCTCACAACGGTGAATTGCGTGCAAGAATTGCAGGCCGGTACTTGATACAGCACCGGATTGAGGACGCNTCATCCCTCCTCTCATCAACACCGGATGGAATTGACCACGCTCTTCTCCATACCGTAGAGGGACGATTGCATCTGGCTCATGCCGACCGCCTCAGGGACGGAACCGGTACGACCGATCAAAATCTTCTGCAGGCCGCATTGAATGCTTTCAACGGCGCCCTTTCCTTGAACCGCGAACTCGGTGTTGCTTGGCTTGGCCTTGCCCGCACCCAACGCATGCTGGGGACGCTTGAGACCGCCACGGAATCCTTGAGTCGAGCCCAGCGACTCTGCGATGAGAAGGACCCATCCATTGCCTGCGAATCCGCCTTGTTGGCATTGGACCACGGAGACGTGCAAGCCGCCCTCCTCCACGTCGACGCCGCTGAAGTTCACGGGCAAAATGCGACCACGGCCTACATTCGAGGCAACATCGCTGCTGTCAAGGGGCAACTCAAACAGGCACTGTATCACTACAGCGATTGCTTGACCCTTGATGGAGCACACATTCGAGCTCGCTTGAATCGGAGCTCTGTCCATATGGGGCTTGATGATGCTCGCAAAGCGTTGGATGATGCAGAAACCCTCCTTGACCTGGCTCCACAACTCGCCGTGGCGCGCGTTCGGAAGGGGGACGCTCACATGCATCTCTCCGAATGGGAAGACGCATCAAAGGAATTCAAGCACATCCTTGAGCAAGCNCCGCACCACACACATGCTCTCACGCAGTTGGCAGCGTGTTACATGAGCATGGACCGCGCCGAACGTGCTGAGGCCCCCCTCAACGAAGCCCTTCGTCAATCNCCTGACCATGCACCCGCATGGCACCAGCGCGGCCTCTACTACATGCACTTCAACAAGATTGACAATGCGCTGTCGGACTTCGAAGCGGCTGTACGGTGCGATGGACGCCATCTTGCCGCCCGCCTTCAAATCGCTGCTCANCACCACGGCCTAGGAGNCATGGACGCCGCCGCCACNGCATGGAAGGCGATTNTGAGCATCGATGCAGAACACCAACTGGCGAAGACCCGCTTACAGGAGTGCGAGAAAAACTTGATGACGAACGCGTGAACCCGTTCATGACAGGGGGCGCGCAGTTTGACCGAAGTCAAAGAACTCAATTTGTCAGAGATCTTGATGGCTTTGCAAGATTTCATGACTTCAGACGGGGCCATCTCTGCAGAACAACGAGAGTTCTATTCGGTTTTCCGAGAGCACCTCAACGGCCACGTTGGTGAATTCAAGGTCGAAGACATTGAAACCCTGTTGATGCAGGCGAAAGGCGNTGTTCCGNACCTTCCAGAAGAAGAATTCATCAAAATGGGTGAAGCCATCCTCAANCAGTATCGCAACAAAAACGAAGATGCGCTGAATGAACGTATCCGTGCCCTNGCAGCAGAAGAGGCACGAAAGCGAGCCCTTGCCGAGAAAGAACGTCTTCGCAGGGAAGAGGAAGAGCGTATTGCTGAGGAAGCCCGNCTGGCNGAAGAAGCCCGCNTGGCCGAAGAAGAACGTCTTGCTGAGGAAGCCCGNCTCGCCGAGGAAGCACGTTTGGCTGAGGAAGCCCGNCTNGCNGANGANGCACGNNTGGCNGANGAANCNCGNNTNGCTGAGGAAGCNCGNNTGGCNGANGAAGCCCGTCNNGCCGAAGANGCNCGNNTNGCNGAGGAAGCNCGTNNNGCNGANGAAGCCCGNCNNGCNGANGANGCNCGNNTGGCNGAGGAAGCTCGTCAAGCCGAAGAAGCCCGACTGGCTGAAGAAGCACGTTTGGCTGAAGAAGCCCGTCAAGCCGAAGAGGCACGTTTGGCCGAGGAAGCCCGCCTGGCCGAGGAAGCCCGCCTGGCTGAAGAAGCCCGACTGGCTGAGGAAGCCCGACTGGCCGAGGAAGCTCGACTGGCCGAAGAGGCACGGATACAGGCTGAATTGGAAGCNGGCGAAAGTGCCAAGCAAGCCTATTGGGACGGCCAAGANCTCCCTGGTGATGAAGCAAAGATTGTCCCCGACCTTCCGGCGGATGCCCTTCCAATTCCCGAATCAGGCAAAGGGAAATCGAAACTTCTCATCNTGTTTGGAACGATTGTTGTTCTCGGAGCGAGCGCNGCAGCATACCTTCTGTTGTGAGGCGGTTTGAAGCAAGCCATTTTGACCCATGAGCAAAGTCGTGCCTCCATGCCCCTTCAGACAGGAGACTCTGCCCCGGACTTTGACCTTCCCAATGCAAACGCCGCCGTTGGCGACAACAACGTTTCGTTTGCGGATGCTTCTGGCACCAACGGAACNCTCGTCGTGTTTGAATGCAACCACTGCCCNTACGTCGTGGCCAGTGTTGACCGAATCAATGCGATGGCGGAATCCTGCCAAGCCAAAGGCNTCGGTTTTGTTGGCATCAACTCCAACGACCCGGTTGTCTACGAGAACGATTCATTTGAACACATGGTAAAACGAGCCACTGGGGGCATGCCGTATGCCTACCTCCACGACGCCTCCCAGGAGGTNGCCCACGCTTATGGAGCCAAACGAACTCCAGAATTTTTCTTGTTNGATGCGGNTCACCGTTTGGTCTACCAAGGNCGAATGGATGACAGCCCACGAAACCCCAACGATGTNACGACATCGGAGCTGGCNGATGCCATCGAGGCCATGCTTGAAGGCCAAANCCCGAAGGTCGATTACACTGAATCCATCGGCTGNTCGGTGAAATGGAAGGCGTGATGACGATGACCGGTTGCCGTCGTCAGTGTGACTGGGATNAAAACATGGTCTGCCGTTCCTGCGGAATTGATTATTCCCCGCCATCTGAGGAAGAATGATTCTCAGTATTGTTCGAGGACAAGTTCTGTGGTCGTGCTGGCAATTTCGTTGGGTGCAGCCAGCCACATTTTGTCGAGAAGGGCTCGCAGGGCCATGGTGTCATCGACGTGAACCAGGGCCACAAGGTCGGCTTCTCCAGAGACCTCATAGACGATTTCAACGCCTTCCCAGCCNGTTACTTCCGAGGCAAANGAACCGATTTCTGAACCGGGTGAGACCTTGATTCGAACAAGGGCTGTCAAACCAACGCCTCCTTCTCGGATGGTGTAGCCTCGGATGGTGCCGTTTTCTTCCATGTTTCGAATGTGCGTTCGAACCGTTCGCTCGCTGGCNTCAACCTTTGAAGCAAGGTCCACGTAGGACATTCGGCCGTTCTTTCGGAGTTGTGCAAGAATGGATCGGTCAATCTCAGCAATTCGTGGCATGGATAAGGCTGGAAAAAGGGCTATTTGAATCAATTCCCGTCGCGATACGGCATCAAGATGCCGGTTTATTACACAAAATGTGCTATTTTCGGTAAAAACGGGACATTCTCNCTTTCCTCTCTGTTGACGTTGGTGAAGGGGCCCACCCCCGTTTCATTCAAGGAGCGCGTTCCCTTCGCAAAGGTGAGGGACCCTCATGACGGGACATATTTCAGGCCTCGATGCGCGAATGGTACTGGACAGCCGAGGCCAACCCACCGTCGAGGTTGATTGCTTCGTGGACGGGNCACTCCTGGGTCGAGCCATCGTCCCATCGGGGGCTTCAACTGGCGCTTACGAAGCCCTTGAGTTGAGAGACGGCGACTCCAATGTTTACCTCGGAAAAGGTGTCTCTCAAGCCGTGAACAATGTCAAAGATCACTTGGAAGAAGCGCTTGTTGGCTTGCCCGTNGACGAGCAGCGCATCATTGACGAAGTGATGATTGAACTGGATGGTACACCGAACAAGGCCAACCTTGGTGCCAACGCCATGCTTGGNGCCTCCATGGCTTGCCTTCACGCCGGAGCAGCGTTTCATGAGTTGCCTTTGTGGAAGTATGTCGGAGGCGTTGCAGGCGGATTGATGCCTGTGCCCATGCTCAACATNCTCAACGGCGGCGCCCATGCNGCCTCAAACGTGGACGTCCAGGAATTCATGGTCATGCCCCACGGNTTNGACACGTTCGGTGAAGGCTTGCGAGCCGGCGTAGAAACNTACCACGCCTTGAAGGCCGAACTCAAGAAAGACGGTTTACTTGGCGGCATTGGCGATGAAGGTGGCTTTGCTCCGAACCTTCCCGCCAACGAAGACGGACTCAAGTACATGGNGAGGGCCATCGAGGGCGCAGGTTATTCGACNGAAGANATCGGTATCGCCCTTGACGTTGCCTCAACTGAATTTCTCAAGGAGGACGGCTACCACATGGATGGCAAAGTTCTGTCCTCTAACGAATTGGTTGAAATGTACGGCGGGTGGCTGGACGAATACCCGATTCTCTCCATCGAAGACGGCTTTGGCGAGGACGATTGGCGAGGTTGGGCCGCTTTTACGAAAGCTTACGGTCACCGCGTTCAAACCGTTGGAGACGATCTCTTNGTTACGCAATCAGAACGCCTTTCCCAGGGCATAGAACTGGGGGCGGCCAACGCNATGCTGGTCAAACTCAANCAGGTTGGCACGGTCACTGAAACACTCGAAGCCATGGACCTTGCTTCGACCAACGGCATGAACAACGTGGTCTCTCACCGCAGTGGCGAATCCGAGGACGTAACCATCGCTGACTTCGCCGTGGGCACTCGAGCAGGGCAAATCAAAACCGGTGCACCGGCCCGTTCCGATCGCGTGGCAAAATACAACCAATTGCTTCGAATTGCGGATGATGTTCACGAATACCGTTCACCGTTCAACTGANTCGNCNTTGNGTGGANATGAAACCANAACNGAGNNCNNAGGCNNNTGAANCTTGATTTTTGGAAAAGAAACNCGGNTTTCANNTTTGNCTGGTATATNATTAAANNTTNNNCNCNCTAGGTTNGACCATGGCCNCNATNGGNGANCATTATGCNTTGGCNTTNAGTTCAGANCGNTTTTTNGGNCTTGAAATGGTCATNAATTGGGTTTCNCTCATCATTNTNCTNTGGATCATCGGCCTCGCTTANNTGGTNTGGCGNTCNGANTCGAANAATCTNCGAAACCGTTTCATGGCNACNNTNCTNCTTTGTGAAGGNNTCAAAGGNCTNTGGCAAGCNGTGAACATTGTTCCTTACAGCCATNAATTNCAACANATTTGGGACTANACNTGGATTTTGAAAATCGATGTGTTCTTNACNGCNCANATNGCCGCTCTGTTNCTNTATNTNCTNTTNCCNGTTTATTTCAAAATTGANNNANTGAAATTCATGTACAGGNANTCCTTGCAGAAATATGCTTGGTGNNNAGCNCCAATNCTGGCNNTCATNGTTTGGCTGGTGATCAAGGACTTGCCACCNTTCACCCTCCAAAACGCATCNTGGCTAAGTTGTNCAGGNNCNGGAGCAGAACCTNANNTGCANGTNTGGTANGGNCANATTACGGCTGAAGCNGANNNCATTCGCCAGGGNATNGGNGTTTGTTCNACNACCGTTNACAGCCTNGTGAGNGANCAGCAAGNGGCTTTGTGGGCCATCACCTTGATCGGCACACCGGTCTCNNTTNNTGCNCTNNTNCTTATCCGCTCCTCAATGAAGCGNGAANCCGAGGAATCCGAAACTNAGNAGAGAGCGCCCTTACCTCACGAACGCTCTACAAAGGGTTCCTTGGTAAAGTCATCATCAACACGGTGTTTTTCTCAACCATTTTGGTCTTCATTCCGCTCCTCAACGGCGGGCCAGCAGGATTCACTGAACTGTTGGCATGGCGAACGGTTGACAATTCCTTCATGGCCAAACTCAAGTACTTCATTTTCACCATCAACCTCGCCCTACCAATCATCGCTGTAGGTTTTGAAGCGATGATGTTCGTCTTCGCATCGCTTAACGAGACCGTGTCCGGCATTGACCAAAACCTAAGGAAAACCTTCACCAACACCACCTTTACCGGTCTGGGAGCAATTCTGTTCATTGTGGCCAGTGAAGTCATCGAGAACGTGTACGGGTTCGGCCTCGCAGGTGGAGTTGTTTTGGGGGTTGGGTTTTTGGCGGCTCGCAAACCCGTCACAGGCATCATTTACGGTTTCTCGAACCGACTCATACCTTCCACCTATGCCAAGGAAGAAATGGATTACCTGGACCTCTTTTCCAGGTCCATCAAAGATGGAGAAATTACAGAAAACGAGCGGTCCCTCCTCGTCTCGCTGGCTTCAGCCTACGGAATTGATGACGCAAGGGTAAACGAACTTGAGAGCGAGTTCCTTCAACAATCAGCCGTTCAAGAAGCCGAATGACGAGGCCTCGGGATTTGAGACTGGAGCCTACAAAGGCGGCATGAGATGCAGGGTATGGCCGGCGACGGGCCGTCCACTCAAGATTCGCTGTTCACTCGGGACTCAACGATTTGCCAGCTCTCCCCGCTCCACCAGTAACTTGTGCCATCGGACATGCGGCGCCAGGTGTGACCGGCTTCATCCGTCCACTGGTGCGTGATGGAGGGTTCCACTGGTTGAGCGGTGGTGCTCGCCGATGCATCATGGGCAACGCTTCCAGGTTGCCGAGCGGTCTTCTCCGCTTCGTTGGCGTGGTACCATGCCTCCAAATGGGCTATGCGTTTGTTCGAAAGGCCGTAAGTTTGTGCTTGCAGGGTGAGCATCGTTCGTTCCTTCTCGCTGATGTTGCCGTCCTCAACAGCCAGTTTGTAGAGTTCCAAATAGCCGTCCTCGTCTTTGGTATGGACCTCGGGCAACAGGAGGTTTGACACCGAGGATATGGACGCCAAAACGGGCTTTCGAGTGGCAATCAGTACTGAACCCATCATCACGGCTCCGACCCAGCCAACTCCGATGATGTTTTCCATGAGTTCAGTGCTTGCGATGAACGCTATGGCTCCAATTGCGGCGAAAATTGTTCCCGTCAAGGTCCTCCGTAATTGTTCGTCAATTCCTAGCACGTCCTGCTTGAGAATGGCGTATGCAAACAACACACCCATCATGAACGACCCAAAGATGTTCATAAACAGCGTCACCGATTGGAACGAACTGAAGAAGAGATTGCCCTGGATAATGTCGCTGCCTACCAACTCGCCGCTGTTCATCAAGCCGTCCGCTAAGATGATGAGGGCCGTTGCCCCGACCAGAAAAATCAATTTTATGAGGAAGCCAAAGCGAATCGCTCTGAGTTCACGTTCGTCAAAGGATGCCTCCTCGTCGATTGACCTGGGGTCGATTCTGTAAAGCGCAACCGTTGAGAAAAGGAGGAAGAGCGCAGTCATTGGCACCAGAATCGGTTGGAGTGGCCCGACTCCAATTTTAGTTGCGGAGAGCGGATACATGGATTCCAGTGTGGCTGGGCACGTTGTGTTGAAGATGAACTCGGTTCCTCCGTACGTTTTGTTGTTCCCTTCGCCGACGCCTTCGCATTCCAGCATGTACATGTCGCCCATAGCGTTGACTTCTCCACCCAGAGCACTGAGCGTTGCCACGAACAGACCGAACCCGATGACAGGAGTGAGCCACAAAATTTTGGATGCAAAGACACCTCTGACACTTTTCATCCATCCTTTGTCAACATAGAACGCTGCAATGCTTGCGTAAAACAACAACCGAATCATACCGGTCGACCCGCTGACATACCTCACTGAATACAAAAAATCGATCTGTTCAATGGGAAACGGGTAGATTCCGAAGAAGTTCAAAGCGCCAGCACCAACGCCCTCGAACGCGAGAATAAATGAAAGAAATCGATTTTTTGCATTTCGGGGGTTCGCTCGATAGATGAGGACGGATAAGTAGAGCATCATCCCTGCCGTCAGCAGCCCCAAAACAGCGATGAGATGAGGAATCAGAAAATTCACGATCGTATTCTCGTTGAGGTTTGAGAACAGCCTGACAAAATAACTCATGTTACGCTCTCCAGAATGGTTTTGGGTGGTAAATCGTCTGTAGCATTCTGTTCTCAGTGTTAAAAGATTGCGCGATTCCTTAGGTCAAAGTAGATGAACAAATGCGCATCAGCAAACCGCATGGACTTCGCATGGTACTCCCTCTCTCTGGTGCTGACGTTCGCAGCCGTTCGATGGGTGACTGAGAACTTCAAATTTCATTTCCGAACGAAGAAGGTCTGGGTCCATCATTGGATTCTTGCTTTGGGGGGAATGGCTACGCTCTTCGGCCTCGGCGTGGATGAACCATGGGTTTGGGGAGCGATTACCGGCGTTGCTCTTGAGGGGCTCCGTCGAGACCAGTGGTCCATTGTTCGTAAGGCGAAATGAAGCTCATGACAGGGGATTCAACTCCCGGAGAAAAACCGCGCCTTAAGTACGGCTGGATTCGGAGGACACCCATGACCCGTGCACTTACGCTCCTCATGATCGCCTGCCTCAGCCTCTCCACCGTCTCCTTTAGTGTCAGTGCGGATGAAACAAAGGACATTCCAGCCAACGCCGAAGCCACCGGCTCGCACGAATCACTCGTCGCTGCCCTAACTCACGTCGGGTTGGTTGAAACCCTCCAAGGGGACGGACCGTTCACGGTTTTCGCACCAACCGACGCCGCTTTTGAGGCGGCCGGCATCGACCTGTCGACCTTCGACACCGATGCGGAAAATGAGACGCTCACGGACATTCTCCTCTACCACGTCATCTCAGGGGCCGTTGATGCCGCTAACGTCACTGATGGTATGGTCGCCACGATGGTCAACGGTGACAACGCCACCTTCACCGTGACGGACGGGGCGGTCATGATCAATGACGCCAACGTCACCACGGCCGATGTCAACGCCAGCAACGGCATCATCCATGTGATTGACAAGGTCTTGATGCCCCCTGCAGATGAACCCGTTGTCGTGGACCCGTTCGACGGCGTCAACTGTGCTGTAACGGTCGGCATCGATTCATCAGGATACGCCTTCAGCCCAACCGTGGTCAACATCGCCGTTGGAGAAACGGTTTGCTGGTTGTGGGAAGAAGCCAGCATGCCTCACAACGTGAAGGAGATCACCGGCTTCAAGTCAACAACCTACGTGGAGAACGGCATCACCTCTGGAGCAGCAGCCGCTGATGTGGCCTTCCACCACACGTTTACCGAAGACACCACCTTCTACTATGCCTGCGAGCCTCACATCGGCTTGAACATGTTCGGTGAAGTGGTCGTTGGCGAAGGCGGCACCCCTGCCGCCACCACGGACGACTCAGAGGGTGAAAGCGAAGACACCCCGGGCTTCGTTGTCCTCTCAACCCTCGTCGCTGTCGTTGGTGCCCTTGCCCTCATGGGCCGTCAAGGTCGCAACGATTGATGCGTTCGTGTCCGACCACGCTTCCGAATCGTTGAAACAAAAGCAACGGTGCCCAAGGAATAGATGCGCCGACACTTGCTTCCAGCGGCGATGCTCATCGTCGCCCTGCTCATGGTAAGGCAGATCTATCCNTATGCTTCCGGTTTGGAACCAACGGTGGTTGAAGGGTATGAAGTGAATCAAGCCGCTTCTCAATTGGGAGGCCCAACCTGTCTTGTATGGGCCAACACGACGCACCTCCTCGTTTGTGACCGGGATGGAGGTCAAATCACGGAGTTGAACATTGAGACCGACCAACGACGCACACTCTTGGACGGTCTTGACCGCCCTCATGGTCTTCTTCTCCTCGAAGGGCGCGCCATCGTTTCAGAAGCTGGCCGTTTGAGCTCCTATGGCATCTCAGAAGCTGGCCTGTACGAAGATCAAAACGTATTGGTCTCAGGAATTCCTGTCGGAAACCACCAAACCAACACCGTTGAAGTCATGNCCAATGGGACNTTGATTTGGCACAGCGGCTCCACGTGNAACGTTTGTCAGGAAGAAGATCAACGGAATGCAGCCCTCCTTTGGGTGAACGCAACCACCGGTGAACACGGAGTGCTTGCCAGCGGGGTGCGCAACTCGTTTGACGGAGCTTGGGTCGATGGGCACGGGTATTTCTTCACGGACAATGGCCGAGATTGGGAAGGCGATCACCCGCAAGAGGAATTGAATTACATGATTGAAGGGGCGGCTTACGGGTGGCCCGATGATGAGCCCGATACTCCCGTTCCCGAAGGCACCGAGGCACCTGTTGGCCAGTGGACGCCCCACACGTCGATGAACGGATTGGACCTTCGTCCGGTGCATTCCCCCCTCCCAGGTCTTTCTCCAGCGGAGGGTTTTACACTCTACGCCACGGTCTATGGTTCATGGAATACGCTTCTTCCTCAAGGGCATGAAATTTTGAGAATTGATGTCTTCCCCGNCGNTGAACNCGNCTCATACTCCACTGATATCACTCGGTTNGCGTGGGACGCCGGNACTCCATTGCCCATTGTCTTCCATCCNGATGGCACGCTCTANTATGCCACGTTTGGAGGCGGTGGGACCTTGTTCAAAATCGACGCTCAAACCGAGAGCGCTTGATTTCCCACCGATTACGCCAAACGGAGGGCGAGTTCAGGAAGGGTTTCGTCTGGCTGGGCGAGGGAGCGGACATACCGAGCCACCGTGTGTTGGGAATGTTCCAAGTCCCACACATCGCCGCACCACTCCAGGGTCGTTTCAGGAGCGGATTGTGTGGTCAAGGAGGCTTCAACGGTCCAAACTGAGCAACCGCTTTCGTCGTTCGAGGCAACTTGCAGATACCAAGGAGATGGCTCGTGGTTGTGGTCGCTCACGAGGTGGTGGCGCTGAACATACCGTACGATGCAATCATCAACGATGTGAAGAATTCCGGCTTCGTTCAGCATCTCGAGCACATCTTCGTGTTCTGAGCCGGGTTGGAACCATAGCAGCGGTAAATTGCCTTGACCGTGTCGAACCATCAGTTCCATCACGGCTTGTTTCGCTCGCTCTGGAGCAAGGAAAAACACGACGACCTCTGGAATTGAGTCTTCCTCAATGCTTGAGCGAATGGGCCGCCCGAGAATGGCCCCCCCTGCATCTCGAGGATGGATTGGAACAAGGCGCCATCCCTTTCCATTCAAATCGTGGATGGCTTGATGCGCTGGTCGCTCTGGGTTCAACCCTGCACCCAAAATATGGATGGATTCTGCTCCACGAACGGTGCCTTCAATGGCTGGATGTGCATCTCGAAGCATGGTTATCTTTGGGCGCTTTTCTTTTTCAATCACTGTTCAAGCCCCTAAAACAGCAGTATAAAAGTAATTTGAAGTGTAAGGAATCCATGAGCAAATCATTTCTTTTGGTCGGGGGAAGCAGTGACATTGCT
Source organism: Methanobacteriota archaeon (assembly GCA_002714305.1). GTDB lineage: Archaea > Thermoplasmatota > Poseidoniia > Poseidoniales > Poseidoniaceae > Poseidonia. The sequence continues at coordinate 26,579 of PAWY01000033.1, forward strand.
CGCCTGCTCGCTGCGATGCTTCTTGATGACGGGCACACGGTCACCCTGTTGGCGCGTGACGCTGAGCGTGTTGAGGAGTTGGTGATGCGGGGGGCAGAACTTGTGGTTGGCGATGCCTTGGATGAAGCCACCGTCCAATCAGCCGTGGCTCATGCTTCTCAACAAGGTGAAGCAGGCCTTTCAGGCATGGCACATTTGGTGGGCTCCATCGCGCTTCGCCCCCCTCACGCGACCAAGCTTGCTGACTTCGAGTCCGTCATCCAGACCAATCTGACTTCGGCGTTTATCGCGCTCAAAACCTCCGGAAAGGCGATGCTCAAACTCGGCTCGGGGCGAATGGTGTTCACTTCCAGCGTGGCTGGGAGCTATGGTTTGACCAACCACGAAGCCATCGCCGCCGCCAAGGGCGGTCTTGAGGCCATGGTGCGGGCTGCCGCCTCCACCTACGCTGGAAGGGGCTTACGCGTCAACGCCGTGGCGCCTGGATTAACCGAAACTCGCCTCGGAGCAACCGTGCTTCGCTCAGAAGCCATTCGAGAAGCCTCGGTCGGCATGATTCCCCTCAAACGCATCAACGAACCAGAAGAAATTGCTCAGAGCATTCACTGGCTTCTCACTTCGGCCCCTGACAACATGACTGGGCAAATCTTACATCTTGATGGTGGCATGTCAGCCTTGCGAGGTTAAGCTATGAACATCGCCGTCGTTGGAGGAGGGTTAGCCGGTCTGGCTATCGCCCTTGGAAGCGAGCAAGCCGGACACCAGGTGACCTTGTTCGAAGCCTCCGATGAACTCGGTGGCCGAATGAAAACGCTTGACATGAACGGCCACCCCCTCGATGCTGGATTTCATGTTCTTCACACGGCCTACCCAACCCTCAACCGATGGATGGATGTCGCCGCTCTAGAGGGCAAACCCATGGATGCCTGCACCATGACGATTCGCCCCTCCACAGGCAAGCGCCGAGTTTTGGGAGATGCGCTTCATGCACCTCGCTACCTTCTCCCGACCCTTCGTTCGGTAGGTGTGAGGGACGGCCTCCGGTTTCTTCGCTGGCGACTGGGAACGCATGGTCGTGACCTTGAACGCTCCATGGATGCACCAACACCGACCATCAAGGAGGGATTGAAACAACGAAACTTCAGCCCCTCCACTCGGCGTGTGCTTGAACCGCTCTTTGCAGGGATCACCCTCGACCCGACCCTTTCTGAACGAATGGCCTTTGCCAATTTTGCCTGGGGGGCCATGTCGCATGGCAAGATGATCGTCCCACAAAATGGGATTGCTGCCGTTCCACACCAACTTGCTTCCCGCCTTGAAACCACCACGGTCCACCTCAATACCCGTGTTGATGTGGTTTCAGCCACCACGGTGCAAGTGAATGGAGAAACCATGCAGTTCGACCGTGTCGTCCTCGCCGTACCTCAGCACGTTGCCCAGGAAGTGTATCCTCCATTGGCTGGGGCGCACAAGCCAGTGGAACGTTTGACCAGTACGGTCGTTTTCATTGCCCCCTCACCCCCTTACCTACAGGGCCGATTGTTGTTGAATGAGGAATGGGGTCAACCCGGTAATGACGTTCTTCACGTTCACCTCCCCACGAACCTTCATCCACATCCTAAGGGCGACCATTGGGTTGTGGCTACCCTCGTTGGCGCAGCAGCGACTTCTCCAGATGTTGAATCGGTTCGTCGTGAATTGCGGACGTGGTTTGGTGAAACGGCGAACGAATGGCGGCACTTGGCCACCACAACGGTTCGNCACGCANTGCCNCAAATCGATCCGAACCACCACGAACGTTTCTTGCCTGAACTTGAGATTGAAGGTGTTTTGCTGGCGGGCGACCACCGAGCACACCCATCGGTTCAAGGAACGCTCAGAAGCGCAGAACGCATTCTTGAGCATCTCAAGATTCCCATTCCAAGGAGGAACCTAACATGACATGGCACAACGTGATGAAATCAAACAAATTGAAGTCGGGTAAGAANAAGATGAAGACGGTCAAAGGCAAGTTGATCATGGTTGGTCGTCAAGATGGTGCTTTGTTNGCCACCGAAGCGCTGTGCCGCCACATGCGNTGGCCCCTCGCCTATGGAGCCACCATCAAGGATGGGTGTGTTCGATGCCCACTGCACCAAACCACNCATCAGCTTNGATGANGGNTCNNTGGTNNAATGGTCCCCNTTCCCCNTNTNNCCCNCCTACGGTCGTTTGGTCGGNGCCATGTCAAAGNANAAGGATTTGAAAATTTACGANNTNCNNGAACACGAGGGATACATTCAGGTTCGNTTTGAANCNNCNACGCCGGTCCCTGTTGGTTCCCTNNNNTGACGTTGGCCTTGGCTTCAAACTTCAAGCACCATGAGGNCTCAATAGAAACGTTGAGGTAATGCACGCTGGAATTGAGGCGTGACCAAGACGGTGAGCACATGGACGTCATCATCATCATCGGGCTGGNTGGGTGCATGCTGGCTGCAGCCCTTACGGTNCCTGCGGGTTTCGGCCTNGCCACCATGACCACGCCGTTGTTTCTTCTTTGGTTTGAGCCCCATCAAGCGATTGCTGGNGTTGCCATTGTCCATGGAGCCCACAACGCCATGAAATCCCGGATGCTTCGTGATCACNTCGATTCAGACGCTCTGCGGCGCTTTGGGTGGGCCCTTCTGCTGGGGGCCTTGATTGGAGCAGCCCTGCAAACGGTCATTCCATCAGACCCCCTGTTGCTTTTGGTTGGCGTNGCTCTTATCGTCCTCCCCGNCCTCAAACTGAGTGAGTCATGGACNTCCATCCGNCTCCCTGAAGCGGAAGACCGCGTCGGTGGATTTGGNTCCGGATTCATGGGGGGCCTGACCGGACATCAAGGGGCCCTTCGTGCCATGTTCTTACGCCAACGCCTGCCTGACAAAACAGAGTATGCAGCAACCGCTGCCGTGCTTGCTTTGGTGGTTGACTTAACCCGCATNCCGATTTACCTTTGGAACGACACGAGCGTCTTGTTTTCCCAATCNTTGTTGTTGATTGGATTTGTNATTTCTGCTTTGGTNGGNGCTCAGATTGGGCGTGTATGGTTGGAAAAATGGAAAAACGACTCCATTCAGAAAGGCATCATGATCGGNCTTGTTCTTTCTGGCATCCTCTACGTTCGAGAGGCCATGGATGCGTTGTCAAGCTCGTGATTCAAGCCATTCGCGAAGCCGACGAACCCCTTCGTGGATGTTGGCAATGGACGTGGCGTAGCTGATTCGAATCAACCCATCTCCGCCCTTCATGAGCGAACCTGGAATCACCTGTACCTGNGCGTGTTCGAGGGCCTGATGAGCAAATTCAATGTCCGTAAGGCCGGTTCCTGTGATGTCGCAGAGGATGTAGAAGGCCCCCTCGGGTTCGGGAACAACAAATCCGGGAAGGGTGGAAAGCCCCTCGTGCATCAACACCCTGCGTTCAGCAAAAGCGTCCTTCATGACCTGGACTTCCTCATCGAGCGTGAGCGCCTTTGCAGCGGCTGGCATGAGGAAGGTGGGGACGTGGGTCGCCGAACTGACGTTAACAACCTTGACGCCATCCATGACGTTGGTTGGCCCCGTAATCCATCCAAGTCGCCACCCAGTCATGGCCCAACCTTTGGACCAACCACCGATGGTGATGGTTCGTTCGCTTCCGCCCTCAAAGGCACAGGGCGAGGTGTAGCCAACATCGGTCCAAACGAGGGTGGAATANATCATGTCATCAAGAATCCAGAGATCGTNTTTGACGGCGAAATCAACCAATCGTTTGGTTTCATCACGCGTGTAAACTGCACCGGTCGGATTGTTGGGTGTGTTCAGNATGATGGCTTTGGTGTTCTCGTTGACGTGCGCCTCGAGTTCATCAAAATCTGGGTGGTAGTTGTCCCGTCGGACCGGGACGTGCACAGGAAGCGCTCCTGTGAGGCGGACCATGCCGTCGTAGGAAGGCCAGGCAGGGGAGAGCAGGAGGACTTCATCTCCGGGGGCGAGGACCGCCATCATCCCATAGAACAGAGCCTGTTTGCAGCCCGGCGTGACTACAACATCGTTGGCGTCGACGTTGATGTCGAATTGGGTCAAATGCTGTTGAACGGCCTCGCACAANGCGACCGTTCCTTGCGGGCGCGTGTAGGCTGTCTCGCCCCGGTCCAACGCAGCCTTTGCTTCGTCCACGACAGGCTGAGGCGTTCCAAAATCGGGCTGGCCGACGGTGAAGCGAATAACCTCGGGCCCGGGTGGTGCTAAAAAGGCGGCAAAGCCGATACCAACCTGGCTGATAACGGGGTTGATTTCGGGCATGGGGTTCCTCTCCAATCTGTGGTTTGCTGACCAGTTTTCCCTTTGAAGCCTCGTATGATATTTTCAAAATGAGAAGTGTTTTGGAGCACGGACGGAGATTCGAACTCCGGTCTCAGGATCTGCANTCCCGCTCATAGCCACTCTGACATCCGTGCTGTATCCACGCCCAGCGACATGACCTATTTCAACGCGCCTTTGGCTTTCGTGACAAGTTCGGAGGATTGTTTAAACCGACCTGTGGCGAGCAGTAACTATGTCGGATGATGAAAACTCAGCCACGTCCGACTCGACCAAGAAACCGTTTTTTGCCATTGATGCGGAAGACCTTGGTGATTTCACGGCCTCTTCCGATGCCTCCACCTCTCTGCCACCCGCCCCAGTCATGATGGGGACACTTTCTGGAGCAGCCACACCGTCCGAACCTCAGGCCCAAGAAAACATGAATCCATGGGGAAGCGCAACGCCCCAAATGACAGGCAATGTGGCGAACATAAACGGCACATTTCCCCTCCAGGTTCCCGCCGAGGCGGTGAAATCTGCCTTTCGATGGGGGCAGTTTTTCCTTGGGCTCCTTTTTCCTTGGGTGGTGTTCATCGGCATCGTGATCGTTGCAGGGGTTCTTGATGGAACTCAAGACGAGCATCCTGATTTTTCGAGGAGCGCTTGGGTGTCCATGGAGCCCGATGAAAACGGATGGTACGTGCAATCGGTTGACCGCACCCAGGGAGAATCGATGGATTTCCACATCCCCATCGAGTACATCAACAACAACGCTTGGACCAATGTTTATTGTTCGTATCACCCATACGATGTAGAGTGGCAAAACAACGGCAAGGTGGTAGAGGAATCCTATTCTCCCGGATCGAGAATTACCCAAGAAGTCATTGGGGAATACACGGAAAGCAACCAGACGGTATGGTTTAAGCTCAATGAAAGCCACACGCCTTCAACGTACGATGTCGATATTTACTATTTTGATGAAGAGGCCAGCGATGCGTATTGGGA